>JBARXI010000444.1:0-11936 GCA_049647275.1 Microcoleaceae cyanobacterium | reverse complement strand
AGATAATACAACTCTACCTTTTGCTGTCACAACTTCTACACCAGATGATGGACTCAAACGATGTGTAATTGTTGAAACCATTTTAGGTGGAATGAGAACAGCAGAAGGAAGTGATTGCCCATAATCTAATTTAAGCCTATGCTTACCACAAAATAACTGCTCTGTCAAACCAATCCCAGGTTAACGACAGGGCAGATGTTTTATGCCTAAAAATATCACCATATTTGACGTTAAATTGTAAATTGTTAAAATTATAAACAGAGGTAAAAATATTTAAAAACAGTAAATCAGGGTAAAAATGAACGTAATAACATCTAAATCCGTAAAAATAACTACTATTAAAAATGCTGTAAAAAATATCTCAGAAAAATCACTTAAGCAAAAAGAAGCAGGATATAGCCTCACAGAATTAACATTTGTCGTTTTAATTATTGGTATTATTGCAGCGATCGCCGCCATCGGATGGTTAGGCTTCATCAACAACCAACGCCTCCGCACTTCTAATGACAGAATATACCAAGCAATGTTCGCAGCTCGTCGCAACGCCATGCGAGATAAAACAGCCTGGCAAGCAAGTTTCCACGAAACCACAAATCTTACTGGTCAACCCATAATTAGGTGGGCATTACATAAACCAACTATTCCTCCCAACGACCTGCCAAGCTCAAGCTGGGAATATCTAGAGCCTGGTATTGAGATAGACGACAACGAGACAAACGACAAAGGCAACTATGAAACCACTCTCAGGATAGTTAAACCTGACACCAATACAGTCACTACCAACAAAACAGACCCTATCTACCGCGCCCTTTTTAATTACAAAGGATGTCCAGTTTACAACCCTAGCAACCAATGTACTCAAACTAGCTTGCAAGCAAAAGGGCGTATTGCTATCAAACATCAAAACCAAGACAAGCCTAAAAGATGCGTGATTATTTCTACTTTGCTTGGAGCAATGCGAACAGGAAAAGATAACGCCAAAGCTTTGGATGGCAAATACTGTCATTAAAATTTTGGCTCCGGTTTCGCGATCAAACTACGTTTCACTGGCGCGATCGCGAAGCGGTGCATAGCACAATCGCATCAAACCAATCTCAAAGGCCAACTTGCACAAAGGATTTTCCCTAATTGTAAATTAAAAAATAAAAATTTATTTTGTACTATTTCCCTATACGCAATAATACATAAGTAACATAAATGTAGTCTGTAGATTAGCTTGAGAGAAGCCAAACCCAACATTATCTAGTTAATAATATTGGGTTTGACTATTGTTGCGATCGCGTCAGCGGTGCTTAGCACAATCGCATCAAACCAATCTCAAAGGCCAACTTGCATAAAGGATTTTCCTCAATTGTAAATTAAAAAATAAAAATATATAAACTACTATTTCCCTATACGCAATAATACAAAAACAATACAAATGTAATATTCTATAGGGAAAGGTTGAGAAGCGAAACCTAACATTATCCCAATGCTGTTTTATTTTCCCAAGCAAAAAGATTTTTCACCCGTTACGAGATGGGATGGAGAAAGCAATAAAGCCATTTTTCTGACCTGACATTAATCGCGCCGAAGCCATTTTCAAAAAGCATGAGATTGCTTCGGGGAGGAGTGATTCGCCTTAAGCACAAGAATTACACATGACGATGAATATTTTTACTACAACCACCTAACACCTAACACCTTCCTCCAATTCCAATAACTGCCAAATTTCCTGCATCAACTCCTCCAAACCAACACCCGCCACAGCAGAAATCAGGAAAACTTTTCCGCCACTAATCTCTCTAAACCTATTCACCAACTCCTGAATTTCTGCACTCTCTAAATCAACCGCATCAACTTTATTTAAAGCTAAAATTTGTCTCTTATCTTCCAAATGTCGCCCATAAACTGTTAACTCATTTTGAATAGTCTCATAATTCTCCACCGGACTAATATCTGTAATATCAACCAAATGTAATAATAATTTAGTCCGTTCAATATGCCTTAAAAACTCATGCCCCAAACCCAAACCAGCAGAAGCACCCTCAATTAAACCTGGAATATCAGCAAAAACAGTACCATCTCCCGTCGGTTTTCTCACAACACCCAAATTTGGTACCAAAGTCGTAAAAGGATAATCAGCAATCTTCGGACGAGCAGCAGAAAGAGAAGCAATTAAAGTAGATTTTCCCGCATTTGGTAACCCAATAATTCCCACTTCAGCTAACAGTTTCAACTCCAACCTCAACATTCGCGTTTCACCCTCCACCCCAGGCAAAGCATATTCAGGAGCGCGGTTACTATTGCTGAGAAAATGTTTATTTCCTAACCCACCTTTACCACCTTTAGCAACACAAAAAGTTTGCCCAGGCTCAACCAAGTCTCCCAATAATTCCTCAGTTTCCGCATCATAAATCATAGTACCAGGAGGCACTTCAATTAAGCGATCGCTCCCTGAAGCGCCAGTCATATTTTTCGGGCCACCCCGCTTACCATTTTCTGCTTTAAAAATACGCTGAAATCTAAAATCAAGCAAAGTTTGAAGATTTTCAACCACCACTAAAATTACGGAGCCACCACGACCACCATTACCACCTGCCGGGCCACCTGCTGGCACATATTTTTCCCGGCGAAAGGCAACCATACCATCGCCACCTTTACCAGCTTCTACTTGAATTTCTGCTTGGTCAATAAATTGCATATTAATTAAGAAAGGGAACAGGGAACAGGGAACAGGGAACAGGGAATATAAAGAACCAGACGTTGATTATAAGCTGTTTTGCATTTAAACCATATATCCAGTTTTTGTCAAAGGGAACAGGGAATATAAAGAACCAGACGTTGATTATAGTTAATTTTTCAGTTTTTTCGTCAGACTAATAATCATCCTACTTTCTTCAGTTAGCAGAGAAATAATAATTTCTATTTCCTTTTCCTTACATAATCCGACTCGCCCAGATAAAATTAGATGTGTTTCTAACTCGTTGATTGAGCCTTGAGCTACGTTTAAAAATCTCAGATATTCTCCAGTGTATCTTCGCCCATATCCTTCAGCTATATTCGCGGGGATAGATACAGAACTTCTTCTGATTTGTTGAACCATGCCATATAACTCATCTCTGGGAAAAAGTTTAGTGAGGAAATAGCACTTTTCGGCAATATCCATCCCTTTTTGCCAAATTTTTAAATCTTTAAAATCATTAATACCCGACATTTTTAGTCATCTCTGATATTTAACGGTTCCCCCTTCCCAATCTCCTGCTTAAGAAGAGGGGTTGGGGAATGCTGTTCCCTAAAAGCAAAAATTCTGTACTTCCAGAAAATTACATAACAAATGATATAAATTTTCTCTGTTCCCTGTTCCCTGTTCCCTGTTCCCTGTTCCCTAAAACCTAGAACTATGTACCTCTATTGACATCCTCCCGACATCAAATCAGAGATTATGATGCGGGATTCCCATCCATCAATCAAACAGACTAATCTGCTTAAAAGACTCAGAGCGGGTTGACGACTCATTGAAATCTGCTGGCTTTTTACGACCAGTCTGACGTTTTCTCCTCGTCCGTTTTTGTTTAGTCTCCGGCTGTCCGTCGGCGACTTCATTGAAAAATGATAGCTGCACAGGATTCTCAAACTTAACAGTTTCTTCTACCTTGGTTATCGGTTGATTGATTGTTTGTAGAGCATCGAGAATTGATAGCTGTACGGGGTTTTCAAGTTCAGTAGTAGGAGTGTTAAGAATATTAATTGCAGCATTGATGTCTCTGTCGTGAAATGTAGCGCAATTTAAGCAAGTCCATTCACGAACACCTAAATCCTTTTTACCTCCTTTAAAACCACAACAACTGCACTTTCTAGTTGTAGCTTCCCATCTATCAATGACTCTAAATTCTCTACCATATTTCTCACATTTAGCTTCAGTTAAAGTTCTAAATTGTCGCCAGCCTAAGTCACTGATAGCTTTAGCTAACTTACGATTGCGAACCATGCCAGAGACATTCAAATCTTCTAATACGATTGTGTCGTACTTACGAACTAACTCAGTAGACAATTTATGTAGAAAATCTGTGCGAATGTCTTTGATTCTAGCATGAAGTTTAGCAACTCTAAGCCTAGCTTGATTTCTACGTTTACTACCTATTTGTTTTCTAGATAATTTACGTTGAAACTTAGCTAACTTTTTGAGATTTTTCTTCAGTGGTCTAGGAGCTTCAAATTTGTCGCCATTACTTAAAGTTGCAAATGTGCTAATACCCAAATCAATGCCAGTCGAATTATTAGTCTTAGGTAGTGGTTCTGGATTAATTTCTACGACAAAGCTAGCAAAATATCTATTAGCTGAATCTCTGATGATTGTGACTGATGTAGGTTTGCTTGTTAATGGTCTTGACCAAACTATCTTAACCTTTCCTACTTTTAGCAAATAGATTTTATCTTGACCAACTTTATAATTAGCTCCTACAAATCTTGCTGCTTGTCTAGACTTTCTACTTTTAAACCTAGGTGGTTTGACTTTAATTCCTTTACGCTTGCCAGTACAACTATCAAAGAAATTCTTATATGCTTTGTCTAAGTCATTCAAAGATTGCTGCAATGGAGTTGAAGCTACATCTTTTAACCAAACTAATTCTTTCTTTACCTGAGTTATAAATAACTTTTGTAGTTCAGAGTTACTAGGCTTTTTGATACTGTTAGCATATAGTTGATTACAATATGCTAATGACTGATTCCAAACGTATCTACAACATCCAAATAACTGATTTAATTTAGTTACTTGAATATAATTAGGATAGATGCGATATTTGTATCTTGCTTTCAATATTTTCGACCTTTTTATTAACACCTATACATGAACAGCGTAGCGTCTTTTTCTGTTGTTATTATAGCATATTTGCATATAATCATAACATCGAATTATAATTATATACTCACCATTCATCCAAGCGCTAAATTTTAAATTATAGCGCTGGCCTTCTGGTAATTTAGGTAAAGTTACAAACTGCTAACAATACTTAGAAACATCTTCCTTACATTCATCTGCCAAATAAGACAAAGCGCGGAAACGTATACCAACCAACTGGTCATACAGTGGGTTAAGTTTGCACATAGCTGGAATGTGGGCTACTTTCTTACCAAAAATCACAATATCTCGCTCAAACGGACATTGAGGGGGAATCATTTTACATACCATATGAGCCACTTTTGGGTCATGGATATCCCACCCATCCAGCCAGTCTTTGATCGGAGCAAGTACAGTTAGATTATGTTCGGGGTCGTGGGGAATAATGAAAGTTTCACTATGTTCGGTTTCTTCGAGCCAACCTTCTAAATCATCTTCTCCTGCTTGTTCTTTAGCTGTTTCGAGACTTTTTCGCAGCGCTTCTAAAGCTTTAACTTTTAGACCAAGAGCATTACAATATCTATGGAGTATATCATCTTCAGTAACAGAATAAATTCCATCTGCCAAAGCTACCATAACAGCAGTTCTCATAAAATTTTCCGCTATGCTAGAATCTTCTCCTAGCACATTTGCTAAATCATCTGGGCAAATAGGTTCTAGTTCTGAGATTTCAATTGTAGAAGCAAACTCATCGTGGCTAAAGTGGTCAATTAAATCTTTTTCTGTAGTATCGAGTTCTCCATCTGCATAAGCAATGGTCATTAGTCCTCTCAACCAAGTGGTGGTTTGTTCTTTGTTGAGGGGAGATTTTATGATGGTAGTCATGGCTTAACCTCTGATTATATTTAACTATAGTTTTGATCTACTCCGAACAGCTAATTAAATATTTAGCTTGGTATGAGAGTTATTATTTATATTTTAGCTCACAACCTAAAACGTCAAAGCTAAAAAATTCCTATTCATCTAAGTTTATTTTGTTTGATTTTTTGTACTGATTGCTACATTATTTTTCTTTCAATTATGCGATAAATACTAATTTAGTAAATGTTTGCTACAAATAGTTAAATGTGCGCTTAGTCATAAGTCAAAATAAATAGCTTAAATAAGCTGTCGTGCATTTCAATTTTAATATTATTTACTACCGAAAAGCGAAGTTGAAGGCCCCGTCTCTTTCAGAGCGGGGATGAAAACGAGCTAGCCGTTGAGGCCAGACTACTTTAGTCGTCCTCTGTTATATAGCACTACCGAATGATTCATCAGAAAGAACTATACATCAACAGTTGTGGGAATCAGAAAATGTCTTGATTGATTGTCCATTAAATTCTCACATCTGATTCGGCGTTGCTATAGTATAATTAACTTAACTTTTAAGGTAAAAAAATGTATGGTTGTCAGCAACTTAAGGTAAGTAAAAACTCTAATCTAATTCCCATTTTAACATTCTTGTGCGAACAGTCTCACAAACTAACTAACATGGGTATATATTATGCTAGGCAATTATATTTTAAGGCAAGAATTAGTATTGGCAAATACGACGCATGAAAAAGTCTACAAACACAACTATCACTATAAAGTTTTCTATTCCCAAGCAGCACAACAAATTCTGAGAACTGTAGCTGAATCCTTTCGGTCTTATTCTGGTCTAATTAAAGCATATCTTGCAGGTAAAATTCCAGACAGACCAAGGATTCCTAACTATAGAAAAAAAGGGGGAATGGCTACAGTTAGTTATCCCAAACAATCACTAAAATTAAAAGGTAATCAAATCCGAATACCATTAGGCAATACCTGTAAACGCTGGTTTGGGTTAGATAGCTTTTTAATTCCCATCCCTAGTAACCTTGATTTTTTTGCTCTCAAAGAACTGAGGTTATTACCGAGAAACAGATGTTTTTATTGGGAGTTTGTCTATGAAAAAGAAGTAGTAGTTAAACCTCAATTAGATCGAGAAAATGTCTTAGGAATAGACCATGGTGTAAATAATTGGTTGACCTGTGTATCGAATGTCGGTACTAGTTTGATAGTAGATGGGAAACATCTTAAATCAATGAATCGTTGGTACAACAAACAGGTATCAACTATTAAAGAAAATCAGCCTCAAGGATTTTGGTCAAATAAACTAGCTGCAATTACAGAAAAGCGTAACCGCCAAATGCTTGATGGTATTAATAAAGCAGCCAGAATAGTCATTAATCATTGTTTAATAAATCAGATTGGTACAATTGTTTTTGGTTGGAATCAAGGGAGTAAAAATCAAATAGAATTAGGAAAGAAAAACAACTCAGAATTTGTACCAATTCCTACTGCTAGACTCAAACAAAGAATAGCTCAATTATGTGAAGAGTATGGAATTCTATTTATAGAAACAGAAGAAAGTTATACAAGTATTGCTTCATTTTTAGATGGTGATAATCTACCAAGTTATGGTGAGAAACCCAATGATTGGAAACCTAAGTCCTTCGGACACGCTTCGCGAACAGGAAAAAGAATCAAGCGATGCAGCGCGGTCTTGGGGAGGCAGTGCGGTCTTGGGGTCTCCCCAAGTGGAGCAACTGCCGTGGTTTCCCCCAAGACCGACTGCATCAAGACAGCGTGGTTTGTATAGAAGTGATAATAATTGGTATCTGAATGCAGACTGTAATGGGGCTGCAAATATTATCAGAAAAGTAAGCAGAAAGCTAGGTTTAGACTTAAGCCAACTGTGTAGGGGCACTTTGACTTGTCCGACATCAGAATATTTCTTTGGTCAGCTAAGAACAGACGAAGCAACAAGGATTTATCCTGTTGCATCGTAGTATCAACTTAGAATCCCCTTGGCTTCAGCCAGGGGAGTAGTCAACCAACCTTCCCATAATTCTGAGTTATTGAAGGAACCAGAGTCAATCAGTTCCTGAATATCTTCTGTCATTCTTGTAGCAATTTCATCTAAGGGTAGGTCGTTATAGTCATAACCGAAAGGATTTTCTATTTCTAGACCTATAGCTTCAACTCCTAATAGAGCAAAACTAATAATACCTGCTACAGGAATAGTCCACCAGCTTAGTTCTGCCACAAATTGAAAGGGAATAGCAAAGCAATAGAGTAGTAATAAATGTTTTAAATGAATAGAGTAAGCTTGAGGAATAGGAGTAGATGCAATCCGTTCGCAACCACCAAAATGAATAAATATTTCTTCAATTTCTTTATTCCAAGTTATTAAAGTTAATTCATTAATAGTTTTGTTTTTGGTAAGTTCATCAAAATATATTGTTAACCACTTCATAATTTTCAAAGGCATATTTTTAGCACTAATCAATTCTAGATACTGTATTTCAGAGATAAAACTTTTAATTTCTTGATTAACTGTTTCCTGCCTGAGCTGATATTTTATAGAAATAAACAAGGCGATTAAAAGTTTGACATGAGAGATTTTTTTACCGTAATCTTCGCTATTATGCTCTGGAATAAAAACAATCATATTTTTAGCCATACTGCGAGAAGTTTGAGCAATTAATCCGATTAATTTGCGACCTTCCCAGTAGCGATCGTAAGCAGTATTAGTTCTAAAAACGAGCAATAAACCAAGGACAATTCCCGGGATAATACTACCTAAAATTGGCTGACTCATTGGTAAATTATTACCATGTGCTATGGTAACTCCAAAAGCAAATATCATAATCACTAATACTCGCAGCCAAATATTAGGAATGACTGAACTTTTCCAGTCAAATACTATAGAAAACCAGCTTTTTTCTTGATAATTCATTGATTAAGCCTTATACATAAATCGTGGTCGAGACAGTTGATTTTTTGATATTGATATATAGCGGTTCTCATTCTTTATGAAGTACAGTATTTTTTCTATTCCTTATTTTTTATTCCCTATTCCCTATTCCCTGTTGCCTGTTGCCAAAAATCTAAAACTTGTGTATCTCACCAAGAGCGAGAAATGGTATAGTCGAAGTTAACCTAAACCTAAACCTCAGATAACTTGAAGGGAATTGCTCAACATTCAAAATATCAATGTATTTTTAAAATATTTCTCTATAGCAATTATATTTAATTCTTGAAAAAGTAGTCAGTAGTAGGCTCGATGGGGATTTAAGCCCCACCAACCCCATGAGCATTTTTTCTGAAGTGTGGGGTATTAAACCCATAAGGGAAAAGATACAGCAGATTCCAGGTTGATGAAGTACAGAAAAAGCAGTTTGTAAAATAGTTTTTGAAGTGTTGAGTATTTCATATTCTCAACTGCTTTAGCTAGTAAAATTTTAAGATAGCTGAACTACTTAAGTTAATGTACCACAGTTACATGGAATAGGCTGTAAATTTTTGCTTGAGGCAGAGATTAGGCTGTAGGTAGAAAAAGAAATAAATATATAGAAATTTTTCACAACCGATTTGGGAGTGCTATATATAAAAATCCTAAATCATTCGTAAGCATTTTATTGCTTCGGTGTTTCCTATTCCCTATTCCCTTAAAGCTGAGAATATCTCACAACTGAAATAAGGTTGCTATATTCCGTTACAATTTGAATCATCAATATTAAGATAATTGCACGAGCAGTACAGGTGAAAAAGTCGAATTTTTTCTACCTTCTCAGCACTCCATAAATTGAATATTAAAAAATTTGAACAAGGAGTCAGGAGTCAGTAGCTAGGAAACAGCATTAATTAATTAGTGGCAGATTTAAACTCACCATTAAATTAAAGCTTGCTGAATAAAAGTATAAGGCTCTCCCGCTCCGGGTTTTGAACATTCTTTGACTAAAAAAAGTTCAAATTGATAGTATCTAGATGCTCAAAACCCTTGTATTTGAATCAATGATTCTTGGGGAAACTTGGAGACTAGGGCACAAAACTACTTTTTGGTAAGCTCTGTGGTTTCTATCTTCGCAATGGATATTTTTTTAGCAAGCCCTAATTAAAAAAACATTAGAAATAGACTTATTTTCAAAAATCTCATCAGACATCTGGTAGAAATTAAATATTCCTATTTGAGCAACCCTTGTCTTGAGGTTATATACAGTCGGTTTAATTAGGGTTCAAATAACCTCTGCTATTGACCCAGAGCAAGTTTTCCTATGCTTGCTGCTTGCTGCTTCCTGCTCAAGTTTCTACATTCTTTTTCGCAGATGTCTATGGATTCTGAGAATAACTCATCCTATAATAATATTCTATTCCCCATTACTCAAGCGCTGAAGTATCCTTGTTTACCAATAAACAACCAAATAAATATAGCCACCTCACCGCTAAAGACCGTAGATTTCTCTCATTTCCAGCTCAACTATTGCTAGAACAAAATCTGCTAGTAGGTAAAATTCTCGACTTTGGCTGTGGGTTGGGAAACGACGTAAAATTACTACAACAAAAAGGCTTTGATATTAGGGGTTACGACCCTTATTATTTTCCTGAATATCCCCAAGGCAAATTTGATACTATTCTCTGCTTTTATGTATTAAACGTTTTATTTGAACAAGTGCAAACCGAAGTTTTTATGCAAGTTTCTCATTTATTAAAACCGGGAGGAAAAGCCTATTATGCTGTGAGACGAGGTTTGAAGCGAGAAGGATTTCGAGAACATTATATTCACAAAAAACCAACTTATCAGTGTTTAGTTGATTTACCTTTTAAGTCTATCCACACTGATGATTTATGTGAAATTTATCAGTATATTCATTATAACCAGCAAAAAAACTCAGAACATAAATGCTTATTTTGTAATCCCCGTAAAAATTTACAGTTAATTACAGAGTCAGCAAAAGCTTATGCCATACTTGACGGATATCCAGTTACAAAAGGGCATACACTAATCATACCTAAGTGTCATCTCGCTAATTATTTTGAGTTGCCAGTAGATGAACAATTAGAATGTTGGTTAATGGTAGATCGAGTACAGAAAATTTTACAGCAAGAGTATAAACCAGATGGGTTTAATGTTGGGATTAACGTTAATCATGCCGGAGGACAAAAAATGATGCACGCCAATATCCATATTATCCCTCGTTATTACAAAGATAGCTCAGGAGTGAAAGGAGGGATGAGGTTTGTTGTGCCGAAGAATTAAATGCTCATTCCCAGATAGCGGTCGCTCCTGAAACTAGTCTTATGAAAAAGTTTTGGTGAAAAAGAAGATTATACAAAAATTATCTAATCACCAAAATTACTTAAAATAAAACTTAGCTGAATTAGCATTCATCCCCACACTGAAAAAGATAGTGTCAGTGTGGGATGAATGCGTTAATTCTCCACAACTCTATCTACTTCTAAACGTTTATTTTTTGCATCCAAAAAGCAAATCATCTATCACATCACTTATGATCTGAGTCATTGTTTTCTGTCTTTTTATAGCATATAAACGTAGCTTATTTAATCTTTCCTGAGTTATTCTACAATGTCATGATGCTTTCATAGTTATATGTTGTATTTATATACACAAACTATTATAATATAAGTATGGTCGGAAAGGAAAAGATTGATGAGAATATCTTACCAATACAAGCTGCGTCCAACAAAATCACAAGCAGAAAAGATAGATAAAATTTTGGATATGTTGAGGTATCAATATAATTATATGTTGGCACAAAGGTTTGATTGGTGGGAACACAATAGATGCTCTGTTAATTCTTGCCCTTTAATTTGTCACTTGCCAGAGCTCAAGGAACAACCAACTTATTATAGTCAAAAACAGTCACTAACTCAACTAAAAATAGATAGACCGTGGTACAAAGAAATCCATTCTCAAGTATTACAAGAAGTGCCAAAAAGAGTTGATTTGGCTTTTCAAAGATGGCTCAAAGCTGATAAGTCTGGTAAACGTTTTGGTAAACCAAGATTTAAAGGCAAAGGCCAATACAAGACATTTACTTATGGTCAATTTAAACAACATAATTTTGTAAATAACAAAGTTAAATTATCTAAAATTGGCGATATTAAAGTAATTGTTCATAGGCCTATTCCAGATGGTTTTACAATTAAAACAATATCAGTTACTAAAAAATCTAATGGTTATTTTGTTACTTTTAGTTTACAAGATGATACTGTGCCAGAAATTAAACCAGACATAAAACGAGGT
>JBARXI010000443.1:0-18272 GCA_049647275.1 Microcoleaceae cyanobacterium | reverse complement strand
GTTCGGCCTTGGAGGCAGGTGCATTGTTAGCGCAGCTCCTCTGTAAGAGGCAGCAGAAAGCCCCTAGAGCGCGATGTTAGGGAATCGGTGCGTTGTCGCGCCATGCGCAACGTCGGGAGGATGTCAAGAATGGTTCGTTATCCTGATTTGGGGCATTATTTTATGCAATCAACATCGGGCAATTACGAGCTATTGATTGGGGAGTGGGATTAACACAACACTACTACACCCAAGCTTTGCACTGGTTTCATTCTCAGGGGATTAGTGCTAAAAAATTATCCATTGGGTGGCACGAGTGGTTAATCTCTCACCCAAAAGTCCATCGTCTTAGAGGTCAACCAGTTACGATCGGGGATGGTATTAAAGTTGGCAAGGAAGGAAAAAAAATGCCTGCGGTGAAAAAACTACACACTGAATCAGAGAATGTAACTAAGCCAGAGTGGATACGAGGTCATTACTTTGGAGTTATTACCTGACTCTAAGAAGCAGGGTCTTGCTTGAAAGCGGTGCCTGTGGCTTTAGAGTGACAAGATGGTATCAAGAAGACTGACGATGATGAAACTACCGTAGTAGAGCGAATGTCTGCTTTGTGCCTAGAACTTATCCATGCCGGTAGCTATATCATCCTTGATGCCAAGTTTGCCTCTAAACAGTTGATTGAGAAGTTGAGGCAGCACAAGCTACACATAATTACGCGAGTGCGAATCAATGCAGTAGGTAAACGTCCTTTACCGCCACCACCGCTCAAATGTAGTCGTGGCAGACCTCGCATTTGGGGTGAATCAGTCAAATTACGCAACTTGTTTGATCGCAAAGACTCCTTCAGGACAGAAACTCTACTACTTGGCGTAAAACTAGAGAATCTGTAATTTAGTGCCAACTAATCTGTAATATTCTCCCAGAAAGGGATTCAGGCATCAAACATGGTAGAATTTGCTCAGAATTATGATACGCGGGCAGTAGAACTGTGCCACCGGAAAACTCACTTTCCGACAGCACAGTAGAATACCTACTCTATTGCCACAGTTCAATTTCATTACTAAATTCCCAAATTATATATACTTTGATTAACAACTAAATTCGACTAATTACTCAACTTTTAGTTAAAATATTTAAAGCTTTATGCGCAACTTCTTCTGCGCGAAGTGAAGTAACTTTTTGATACCGTAATGTAGTCTGAATATTCTCGTGACCCATTAACGCTCGCAGTTCCTCAATCCCCATCAAACCAACCTTTTCAGTCGCAAAAGTGTGGCGGAGGTCATGTAAGCGGACTCCCTTGAGAATATTGCTTTGAGCAATCAAATCACTCCAAATACCATGAACTCTACTATAACTAAGGCGCGTAACTTCTTTAGTCAAAGGATTTTGGGCAGTAAACAATGCCTTCACAGTCGCATCTCGATAAAAATTAACGTAAAATAATAACGCTTGTTCAGCATCTTCACTATAGAAACACCAGCGTTTCTTGTTCCCCTTACCAACAACCTGAAATTTCCTTGCGCTCACATCTAACTGCTCTAAATTCAAAGCCAAGAGTTCACCAATTCTAGCTCCAGTACGATGCAATAACCGCACAATAGCGTGCATCCTAGCGTCTGGAACAACTACCGAATAAAGCACATCCAATTGCTCAGGATTCAAATAACGAATTCGTTGGTCTGTAGTGTGTTCTCCCTGTTCTTTTTGCGGTTTACGCAACTTTAAACCCACAATAGGATTGGTAATAATATCACCTTCAAGTACAGCAAAATTAAACAAAGCTTGAATAATAGCTTGATGACGGTGGTGAGTAGAAACAGACAAATGCTTTAAACCATCCAAATAATCTGACAACATTTGACGATTAACAATTTCTACAGGTAAACGACCATACTTTGCTAGTAATGGCATCAAAGTAAATTCATAAGACTGCTGTGTACTTAAACTTAGTCCTGGACGATCTAAAAACTTTGTAGCCAATTGAGCTAAAGTTATTGTCATAAAAAGTGATAATTTATGAAGACTGAATTAACACTTATAGAACTCAAAGCTGTAGACTAAAATTCAGTCTTTTTTTACATATTGTTATGTATACTATTGACCAACAAAAATTACCCCAGTCAGGTGAAACATTAGCTCAATACATCTACCGACTGCGAACAGATGCTAAACTATCACAACAAAAACTAGCAGAGAAAGCAGGAATTCATCTGCAAAGCTTAGGCAAACTGGAGCGGGGTAAAACCAGTCGAATTAATCAAACAACCAAAACAGGTTTAGCAACAGCACTATCAATTCCCACTGAGTATTTAGATGCTGTTTGCTTAGGAAAACCAGTTTCTCTCATAGAAACTCCAAAATTTTGTCCCTATTGCTGGACTCCAGGCCAAGAACCAGACCCTGTATGGACTTTACATCGAGCTAAATATTGTCTAATCTGTGGTAGTAGTCTGCGCTCCACTTGTAGTAAATGTGGCCAATCATTAGCCTCGTTCACACACAAATTCTGTCCACATTGTGGAAGTTCCTACAAAAACTTAACCGTAACTAAAAAACGGTAAAATTGTGTCTTACTATGAGTTATAATCAGATGCTAAAAGTACCGAATTCATCTATTAACAGAACTCGGGAAAAAAGTAGATTAATAAATATAAGTTCATTACAGGGAAATTGAAACAAAATTGGGAACTGAACGAGCTAATTGAAGAGTGGACTTTACTTCCACAAGAAAGAGAGTTATTAAAGAATAAGATTGGTGTAAATCGTCTGATATTTGCAGTTTTACTCAAGTCTTTTCAATATGCTCATAAGTTTCCAGATTCACCAAAAGATATTCCCTTTAATGTAATTGAGTATCTGGCATCTCAAGTAAATACATCAGCTTATGAATATCAGAATCATCAATGGCAAAAACGTTCAATAATGCGTTTTCGGGGTGAAATTCGTGATTATTTAGGCATCAAAAAAGCTACAGCTAAAAAACTTCAAGAAATGATTGATTGGCTCCGAACAGAGGTTTTGTTTACTGAGTCAAGTTTTGAACATCTTTTAATAGCTGTTGAACAAAGATTTTTTCAATTACAAATAGAACGGCCTACTGATGAGAGAATAGAACGCTTAATTCGTTCTGCTTGTCGTCAAGAGCGAAGATGATTTATTTCAGAATATCTGCAATAATTTAAGTCAAGTAACTCGAAGTAATATTGATAGTTTAATTGAAACAAGCTCCGGAGATAATGAACAGGAATTATCTTGGAAGCCATCTTTATTTAGCTATCTCAACTCTGAACCAGGACGTGCAAGTTTAGACAGTTTTCTTCAAGAAATTGAGAAGCTAGAACATCTGCGAACTATTCAAATTCCTCAAAATTTGTTTAACAATATTTCTCTCAAAGTATTACAAACTTATGCAAGTCGAGCAGCAACAGAACACCCACGAGAATTACGTTGGCATCCCGAACCAATTCGCTATACTTTAGTTGCAGCATTTTGTTGGTTAAGACTTAGAGAAGTTACTGATAATTTGATAGATTTGTTAATCAGAATTATACATGGAATTAGTAGAAGAGCAGAGAAAAAGGTTGACACCGAATTAATCAAAGATTTTAAAAAAGTAAGTGGAAAAACTAATCTTCTTTATCAAATGGCTAATGCTAGTTTAGAACATCCTGATGGTGCTATTAAAGAAGTTATTTACCCTGTTGTAAGTGAAAAAACTCTCAAGGATTTAGTCAAAGAGTTTAAATCTTCAGGTACAGTCTATCATCAAAAAGTACATACAAATATTCGTTCTTCTTACAGCCGTCATTATCGTCGGTTAGTACCCAAGTTATTATCAGTGTTGGAGTTTCGCTCTAATAATGAGATTCATCAACCAGTCATTAAAGCTTTAGAATTACTCAAAAAATCTTGGGAAACTACACAAAGATATTATTCTCTTAATGATGAAATACCTATAGATGGTGTACTAAAAGTTGGCTGGCAAGAATGGATGATTGAAAAGGATAATAAAGGTAATGAGAGAATTAATCGTATTAATTATGAAATTAGTGTACTTACTGCCCTGAGAGAAAGATTAAGATGTAAGGAAATTTGGGTAGTAGGTGCTAATCGTTATAGAAATCCAGAAGAGGATTTACCTGCTGATTTTGAAGCACATAGAGAAACTTACTATCAAGCCTTAAAGTTGCCAATAGATGTAGAGAGTTTTATTACTCCTTTAAAGATGGCTATGTCTGAAGGTTTAGCTACTTTAAATGATGGACTGTTAAATAATAAAAAGGTAAAAATTTTACAGAAAAATAATGGTTGGATTCGTGTTTCACCTCTAGAAAAACAATCAGAACCAGTCAATATTCTAAGACTAAAAACTGAATTGGTACAGAAATGGCCAATGACGAGCTTATTGGATGTTTTGAAAGAAGCTGATTTGAGAGTTAGTTTTACTGATAGTTTTAAAAGTCTTGCCAGTCGAGAAGCTCTAAGCAAAGATGTTTTACAGAAGCGATTATTACTTTGTTTATATGGGTTGGGTACTAATACAGGATTGAAACGGGTGAGTGATGGTAAGCCAGATGTAGATTACCACGAGCTTTCTTATATAAAACGGCGTTTTATCCATAAGGATGCTTTAAGAGAGGCGATCGCTTCTGTTGTTAATGCCATATTTAGAATTAGAAATCCTCAGATTTGGGGTGAGGGGACTACGACTTGTGCGAGTGATTCCAGGAAGTTTGGAGCTTGGGACCAAAATTTAATGACGGAATGGCATATACGCTGCGGTAGGGAAAGTTATCCTTGACGCCATTGGCGTCGGGGAAAATGGTCGTTTCCAACTAATCCGCTTCAACCCAAGCGGTAGGGTTCTGAAAAAGAAGAAAACAACCTCTCTCCTTGTGTTTCCAACTAATCCGCTTCAACCCAAGCGGTAGGGAGCTACGTTTTGGAGCCACCACGTAGCAAGGCTTTCAGACCCCCAAATCGACGCACCCCTTTGATCAAAAAGTCAATAATGCAATTTTTGCCAAAATGACAACCCTCAAACCCTCTCCTAGCATGGCAGCCTCCTCCGGAGGAGCTACGCTAACGACGGGGGTTAACGAAATAATCAGCATTTTGCTAACGCAAAGCTTCGCTAACAGCGATTGTCAGAGGTGCGTCGATGGGGTACCATGCAAAGATGAAAAACTGCCTTTTTTACACTCCTAAGATACTAGAAATGATTTAAAAAGCATCACTATTCATTTGTTTGTGTACTTCATACCTTTTATCTTAACTTTTAGGTATACAAATTGTCAACCCCTAAATCTACTACTCAATTGGCAATGATATATCACCCCATGTCTGCTGAAGCCCACATATCTTTTCCAGTTGATTGACAAATAAAGGTAACATATTTGAATTTTCCCTTTGCCAATCAGATTCTTTACCATGAAATAGCGTCACAATCTCCAAATACTTATTACCATCTATAGGCAACATTCGATGCCAAACCAAACTAAAAGAAGTAGGGCGGTTTTCACCAAGTTTTCTCCCACCAATAGCAGGGGTAGTCTTAAACTGATCGTTATGAAAAAGTTTAATTGCCTTTGATTGAGACACCTCCTGACTGAAAATACTCAAACGCTTTGGAGACCAAGCTTCATACCAAGGCATAAACAACTCAGACTTAGGCGAAACACCCATATACTGCTTAGTTTGCTCATGTAACTCAGTTAAAAATTTCTTCAAATCATCAGAAGACTGAATTTTAGTCCTCTCAACATAACTATCCAACCATTCCCAATGGCAGCCAATAGCACGAGTTTTGTATTTATGGAAAAAATCGCCATGCCAAACCCGTCGCCAAGACTTACCCAAACCAGCCATCACAAAAGTAAACTCCAAAACCTTCTGCAAAAAAGCCTGCTCTTTCTCTGGTGCATCCAGAGAAAGCTCCCCTTTTATTTCGTAGACCGGAGTTTCTTCGTTGCCAAAAGTATAATGCTTGGGATATTCCGATTTAGACTGCCAGTAAAGTTGCAAATTTCCTGGGTTGGTCGTACATCCAAACAACTTGTCAATTTTATTCTCGATCGCCCTTCTATCCTCACTAACACCAGCTAATAAACGACTAACATGACCTCTGAGAGTTGCCTTAAATAAATTCGGTCGAAACTCCGGTTCTCCACTGCGCAGTAGGGGACTGACACCTTTACCTTTTAACTCAACCCAGAGAGGATATTTGTCTTTTGGAGAACTATACAAACCATATCCCGTACTGGTTTTTCCTCCCAACCCAGGTTTTAATGCCTGTTTCAACCATCCACCTATTTTTTTCCACTCATCCTCCGGGAGAAGTTTTACAGAACTTAACTCAAAGATCAAAGTAGGGCGGTCAAAACTAATAGTAGCGATCGCCTGGGGCGTACCTTTATGTTGTACTTGTCGTTCCTGTTGAGGATGAACTACATCAACCATACCATAGCGAGTTTCCTCATCCCCATTATTAAGCTCAACAATTCTAGTACCCGCCCAGTCGCCGACGGGATAAGCACCATGAAAACGTAATATTCCCGGTTCATCAGCACTTCCACAATATTTATCAATAGTTTCCTTCTTGACAACACCAGTATTTTGAAGTTGTTTAAACAAACCCTTGATGCTGCTTCCGGGAATAAAAGGAATGCCATTTTTACCAATAGTCGGTCGCAAAATACTATCCTGACCGCAGTTAGTAAAAACTCGAAAGGGAAATTTGATTTTAATGCGAAAAACCGAACCATCAAGACCGAGTAATGGTTCTTTCTGTTGATAAAAAGGTTGATATTCGTTGTTTTCGTCTGGAGTAACCCATTCTTTAGTCCATTCTTTTAAATCTTCTTTTGCATTTCCATATTGTAAGCTACAACGACCATCAACTTGAGCGCGATACATCATTGGAACTTGTTCGGGGTTAAATTTCATAGCAGTGTCTTCTCCTTTTTGAATGTTTAAATTGAAAAGCGTTCGCCTTAGCGTTTTGATAACCTATTGCCGATCGCCCCACAACAACTGAAACATTTTCTGTTCGGACTCAAGAAAATGTAAAAAATCCTCAAACTCCTCAGAATCATCAGGAAACAACGTCAGCAGCTCTAAAAACCTCCGAGTTTTCGCAATAATAGGCTGCTTTGGATTATCAGGATTTCTCCTCAACCCCACCACAGGATACATCCGATGCCAAAGTCGTCCAATCTGAGTTTCTCGCCCCACAAAACCAGTTACAGATGACTGATAAATCGACCCTTCCCGAATATGGTTTCCTAACTTTTTACGATAAGGTTGATGTAACCAATGCACTGCTTCGCAATCTTCCGCCTCAGTTGCCAAACGCCCCCAAACCTGTACTCGTTTTGGATGCCAAGCTTCCCGCCATTTCGCACAATTATGAGGAGTAGGACTCACACCTTGTAACTCCATCCAGTCCATAGCTACTTGCAGTACCTCTTTTTCAATAAATTCTGCAACTCTATCCAAATTTCGCACCCGCACATCATATCGTAGCGATCGCTCTCCCCTCCAAGACCAATGACAACCAATCAAAGATTTATTATTCTCGCCATCATAATATTCTGGGAAAAACAAACGATGGTCAGCTCGCCGCCAAGACTTGCCAAAACCACCAAAAACCATTGCAAACCGAGTCAACCCTTTAATCAACTTCTCAAGTAACTTACTTTGAGCTTCTGGAAATTTTTGAGTCAACAACCAACTCAGTTTACCTTCCACATCATAAGTAGGAACAGCATAAGAACCTCTGCCAAACTTGTGTATTACATCGTCGGGAGAAATCGTTTCAAACTTCATCCCCAATAAACCAACCGCTCCATCACCATCAACCCCACCAAATAATTGTTGTACTAAGTTTTGAGCAGTGTCAGCATTAGTCAACCCACCAAAAATCCGCAAAGCATGACTGCGAATAGTTGCCCGAAACATATTAGGTCGAAATTCTCCGGTGCCGTTTAACAGTGTAGGAGCCATTCCCCTACCATGTAAACGACAAGAGTAAAGAACGCTACCTGAAGCATCCGTCACCTGACCGTATCCAGCGCTAACTCGACAACCAATACCTTTTGAGAGCGCTTTCTCCCAAATCAGCCAAATTTTTTCCCACTCTTGGTCATCCAAAACTATTGTGCTAGAAATACCAAATTCCAATTCGGGTGCAGACAAAGAAATTAAAGCAAAAGCACCAGAAGACTTTTTATTTTTCATTACCTGCCAATCTTGTTGAGGATGAACGAGATCGACCAAATTATCTTGCCAACTAGAATCAGTTGGATAACCCCCATGAAATCGGAGAATTCCTGGAACACAATCTCCCTGAGTTTCTTCACTACCACAATAACGTTGAATTTGTGCGGGAGAGCAAGCACTCCGAAAAATACCTTTCATACTGCTGCCTGGATAATAAGGCCAACCGTAAGCACCAATAGCAGGACGAATAATACCATCATCCTGACCGCCGTTGGTGACAAACCGCCAAGTGAGGGTATAGCGACGACTTTGTACATTGTTACCAAATTTCGGGGGAGTGGGATAAGCTTTGATAGTCCATTCGGATGCCCATTTTTCAACATCCTGTGGTTCCTTAGCTTTTTTTCTTTCTGGCAGAATGCGCTGTAGTTGACACCGCCCCGCTGTTTGTGCGCGGAACATCATGGGGATTTTATTTGCTGCGTCAGGAATTTTCACCATATTTTTATCTCCGTTTGTAGTAGAAGGGTAAAATTAAAGTGGTGCGTTACGACGGATTGTTAAATACTTTTCACAGCATTAAGTTTTAGCCGTCTAACACACCCTACAAGTTTTACTGAGAGCTGACCACTAATAGCTAAATGAACTATTTATATCGTTGAGTCCACCACACTAAACAATCACATAACTGAGTCAAAACAGCGATCGCTACTCGTTGGTCTTCTATATCTAACTGCCACAATTTTTGACTCATTTTTCTAATTGCCTGGGTATCATCTACTTTAACAGAGTCATTAGGAATAGTAACATTAGCTTTTGCCATAATCTTGACAAATTCATCCCAGGTACTTTTCCAATACTCAGATTTAACCTTTTGTTTTTTCTGAAGTCGCAAATGTTCGCCCCAAAAACGTTCTAATCCATAGGGAATTGCCATTCGCATTTTATAAGATTGATTCAGAGAATCAGAATTTCTTTCCTTAGCATCTAAAACCAATTTTTGAGCAACTTGGTCTAAACCATAATAATTCCAACCCATAATTAAATATCTCCTGCAATTCTAACTTGACAACGACCAAAACCAATAGATTCTAAACCACCAAAATATAAGTCTTTTGTTGTTTTATCGCCAAAAGGTTTCCAACCCTTTTCTTTAGCAGCAATAGGAAACACTAAAATAGACCCTTCTGGTAAAGCTTCTGTATTAAAAAATCCACCTTTTTCTGTATCAACTTTTTTCACATCATTTAACATTTTGACTCGGCTCTGACGATAAAGTCCCATATCATGTAAAGTGGCAATATCATTATCCCCAACTACTACTAAATTAGATTTAGGAATATCTACTCCATCTGGTACCCAGTCAGATAAATTTACTTTATCCTCTTGATTTTCTTGACTCTCAATTTCTATAAAGCCAAGATTAAAAAATAAAACTTTTTTGTTACTGCCAACTTGTCGCCCAGGAAGATTAGGAGAAGCTGTGTATGGTTCAGGAATTTCTGCAGAAATATTGCTAATCTTCTTAAATCGTTTTAGCAATCTTGGGCAACTAATCCAAACCACAGGTTGACCGGGACAAAAAACAGGAAACCACACCAAAGAAGCATATTCAAATTTAATTATTGCTTCTGTTGTTCCACCATCTATAGGTTTATTAGGTCCGTCAATTGCTTCATGTCCGTACCAATGATTTTCATCAATTTCCTGTGGTACAGAAAGAGCTTTTGTTTGTTGATTTTCAGGTGCGTTTTCTGATTGATTTTCAGAATTATTTTGCTGTGAATTTTGTCGCTGATAATCCATACGTTTTAACCGCATATCAGCTCGAAACCGACCCCGAATAGAACTCCCTGGAATAATCCCTGTTTGAGTAAATTGGTCTCGAAAAATTAAGTTTAAATTACCAGTTTCTTCACCAGCACTCGCACCCACATGAAGTGGTGCCATAGTCTCAATAATACCGTAAGCTTTCTGATACATAAATCAAATCTCCATTAAATTAATAGAACTAAAAAATCTAGATCTAAAAGCTGATAGCTGAATGCTAAAAGCTGATAGCCAGTTAACTAATCAACCGACCTAACCTTTTTCGCAACTCCCGTGCAGCTTGTTCAGCTTGTTCGTCCGTATAACCAGTAGTTTCTATAGAAACAGCCATTTTTGTATCTTCACTTTCATAAAGATGCAGCCAGAAAACATGACGACCATCTTTAGTTCCCCGACGTGCTGCCTTGACACCATTTTTCGGAGCGCTAAAAGCATTTTCATCGAAACGAACGTACTCAACCCAAAGCAAATCTTCTAACATCTTTTTCACCTTTTTCCAGACTTTAGGGCGATGATGTTTTTTAGATTCTTGAACTTTGATGACTTCCGGGCGCGGTTTGCTAGAGTCAGGAAGATTAGCAACAGCACTAGGTACTTTGGTAGGACTGGTATTAACCTTTAAGTAGGGTAAATAAATTAATGCTCTATATTGCTCGTGAATGTAACATACAGGAATACCCAGGGAGTTCCCCACTAAACCCATAATCATCGTTTGTGCTTTAAAACCTCCAGTAGCTGCCAGGGTGACATTTCCATGAGCAGTATTGATGAGCGTTTCTAGCAACTCTGCCATTTTTTCCAGACCAGATTTCGATTCCTCAGTTTCATAGTTAACTCCAGGAAGTTGATGCAGAGTTACATTTTCCTGACCCAGAGCAGATTTTAAAAAATCCCGTACAACTGTCGCACATTCTAAACCCACTGGGGTGTCAGAGTGCAAAAGCATAATTTCATCATTGGCTTTTGGGTCAAGTCGCCAGAATGTATTAGTTTCAGCACTTAACCATTCAAGGGCATTTTCATCTTCGCCCAACTTTTGACTTAACCACTCTAGAGCAAGAGAGCGATCGCCTATACTCTTTTCTCCTACCCAAGGCCGTTTTTCAGTTAAATTTGAGTCTCGGTTTGTCAGCATTGACGTACCGACAGTCATTATTATTGTTTGCATAGGTCAAATCTCTAATTAATTTTTGATGAAGTTGAATGAGAGAAAACAAGTTTCCCGTTCCTTATTCTGATTCCTGAGTTGTGACTTCTGACTCCTCCTCATTCTCAGTGGTATTACTACCCAAAGGTAAAGCTAGTCCACAACCCCAACGTTTGAGGGAGGGTCCCTCTTTGGGAAACCAATTCTCATCCCAATTTTGCCAACATTCCAAAGATTCATTCAAAACATAAACAGTCCCCGCAGGTACCGCATAACGCCCCCTTGATAGCAGTTTTGGTTGATTTGATTGATGATTTTCGCGGTTTCCCAGACGATATCGGAATGTATGGGGGCGACCAGTATAGAAAGTTTCCACAGACCAAGCATATTTCTGAACATTTTCTATACCGTTTTGGTGATCGCCATTTTCTGGATTTTCTAAAAGGATAGGTTGTCGATATGAAAGACGGTTTGACCCCCACACAGCAGGAGTAATAATAGCAAACTGTTTTCCTACTGGTTGATTCAGCAAATCTTTGTGCTTTTGGTTAAGTTCAATACAGTTAATATCAACTAAATGACCTTCACCTCCAAACCGATACCAACCTGAATCTAGTTTTTCCGAAGATAGGTAAACTAAACAAGTATCGGAGTCCATTTCTACAGCATTTTCTAAGAATAAACTGCCTTGTTGTTCGGTATCTTCAGTTGCTACTCGGCGTTGATTTTTGTATAATCTAGGATGGAGATGGGGAGAAAATTTCCAGGGCGATTTTTTGACTTCTGTAGGATTTTGCCAATCTGAAATTGCTATCCAAGTTCCCTTTTCAAATTTATCCGCAGGAGATTTTTCTGACTCATCAAACCAACCTTCTTTGTCAGAATCCCAACTTAGTTTATGTTGAAATTTATCATTTTTTATCAAATAGGTTAAGGGTGTAGGAACATAAAAATTTTGTTGGTCTAATACCTTCTCTGTATTTCCCCAAAAAGGTCCGGCTAAATATAAATTTTGAACTGCTTTATTGCCAAGATGAGCGGCAAAAATTCCGGAAAGAGTTGCTGAACTAGGAGGAAAATTTGTTCCAGAACGCCCCACTAAATTTTCTGGGGATAAAAACCGTCCGGCACTTCCATAAAGAAAACCTAGAGGTTCAATAATAATGAGGTATTCAAACTTCATTTTGTTGTTTTTATCTTGCTCTTGGTTCATTATTTATTATCCTCGGTTAAGTAAAATCCGACTTTTGCTAAATTAATTACCCAATCGTTAAAAGCTTGTTTAACTTGATAATTATTAGTTAAACTTTTTCTTAGTTCATCAGTAAAATAATTACCAGAGCCAGAGTTAGCATCAAAAATTTTTGGGTCTCCCAAGATACCAGTAAAAATTTGAATCTCATTTTCATCATAGCGATTAAACCAGTTTTGGGAATTAGCAATAATCTCATACCATTCCTGAGTAAAATAAATTTCTATCAAGCTCAAAGCTATGTCAATTTTCGGGTTATTTACTGGTTTTTTGTCAACAATTATCTTTTCACCGTCAAAAGCATGACGGGATTCTAACAAAGCTACATCTCGATAAAAATGAGTCCAATTTTTTCCATTATTGCGGTCTTTATAGCTTTCAATTAGGTTAGTTGCTACTTCTTTTTTTGGCTCTGTAGGTACTTTTATATGAGGAAAATAATGGGAAACTTTGCCTAAATCTTCCATATCTAATACCCACCAAGGACATACCCATTCTAAATAATTTCCACTATTAAATAATATCCTAAAAGCTATGCGATCGCGCCCTTTTTTCTTAGCAGATTGTTCGGCTTGATGACAATGTTGTAAAATATCTCTTTGTGGTACTTGAGAACCTGCCCAAACAAATCCTACACTAGCTGTGATTTTTTTGGGGTTTTCCCCATGCCAAATTACTGATTTAAAATTAGACAATAATTCTAAACATTCTGTAGGCTGAATTTGTTGTTCGGGATAATAAAGAACCCCTAAAAAATCATCACCACCTGCATAAATCATTCGTCCTTTATTATCTAAATATTTTTTTTGATTGGCTGTTAATTCATTTCCCCAATCCCGCATTTCTTTACTAAATATATTAGTTTTTTCCTCTTCCTCTGCCTCTAGTAAACTCTTAAAATATTTACCCGCGCCGTCACCATCTCCTTGAAACCAACCAGTCCAATATTTCTTTTCTTCTGCCTCGTCTTTATGACGGTTTAAATCTTTAAAAGTTCTGGGATTTAATTCTTTGGCAATGCGATAAATTTTTTCAGGAAATTCTCCTAATATTTCTTGATTTTGTGAAAATTTATGCTTAAATTTATGCTTAAATTTAGCTAAAATTTTTCGATGAGTAATTAAGCGTTTGATTAGTTCAGGAATGCTGAGTTGTTCTCGGACGTTGATAAAAGAAGAACCATATTTTTCAATTAATTTTTGTTTGTCTTTTAGTGATAATTTTTCAGTTTCTTCTGCCTCCTCTTCGGATTCTTCTGCTGAAAGCTCTGCATTATTTTCTAGTAAAACCTCTCCTAATTTTAAACTAAGTTGCTGATAGAAATTAGTAATATCTTGTTGCTCTTGCTGATAGTTGTATTTACGAGGGTCAGCAATACGCCCCAAGTAAGGATAAGCGATCGCATCAGCGCCAGAAAGAGTTGAACTTTCTCCTTGCCAATTAATTCCTGTCCAGTCGCGAGAGTTTTTAGCTTGGTTAATAAGTTCTCGCACTTTAGTAATACTATCTCCTGGTTTACCCCGAGCTGAGAAAAACTCCCAAGCATAGTTGCCCCACAAATCCCAATTTCTTTTCCAGGTATACTCCTGCTTTAGGTTTTCTTCGACCCATTCTCGACAAGTATTAGTAATTATTCTCCAAGCTGAATAAAAGGTTGATCTAATTTCTCCCACTCCATCTTCTGAAAGTTGGCCTTTGATAATAATTTGATTGGGCATTCCTTGGGTAATATTCGGTAAGGCAGGGGATACAACCGAACAACCCTGTTTCTTAGCTGCCTGACAAATAACCCAAGATAGCAGTGACAATAGATAGGAACTGCCGTATAAATCTCGCAGTTTACGAGATTTTTCGATAAACCCCTGTACTGGGGCAAATGTAATAACTGTGTAAGTTGGTTTCTCCATCAGTTTCTGTTTGCTTTATTTTTTTCAATTATGACATGGTGTAGAAAAGGAGTCTTCTAGCTTCTAGTATTTATTTTCAAACTCTAATAGTGTCATTATTTAAACTAACAAAGACTGGTTATGAATCTAGTAAAGGACGAATGTAGCGATCGCATAATTTCAAAGTCTGTACTTGTCCCCGGGCGGTAGTACGAATAGTAATATTTACTGCTTTATCATTATCTGCCCATAATAATCTAATTGAACCATCATCATCAACTTTTTTAATTCGTTTCCTGGTTGTATTTTCAAAATGTCCCCCTATAATTTCTTCTACTGCTTCGACTTCGGCAACTTTTTTAGCAAACTCTAAAGTTCTTTTGGGAAAATGATGTTTATCTTCAGCTAAAGAACTAGAAATTTTATCTGCAGTAGGTATTTCTGATGGGGGAGCGTCTTCTACTAATTCTGCTAATTCTCGTTGTTGTGCGACCCGTTTCCAGAGAATATCCCCTGCTGCTGAAAGCATTATTTTATCATTTTCGTCTGCTGGTAATAGTAATTGTTGCACTTGATTTCGTTCTAATTCCGGAAGAGCTTTTAAACGTTGTTCGACTTCAGAATTTCTCCGTGGTTCCTCATCTATCCATTCAAAAAATTCTTCATATCCTAGCAATAAATCGACATTCCAACTAATAGGTAAGGTGGGAAAAGTAATGGGTTCTTCAAAAAATTGATAGATATATTTAACTGGAACCTGAAAAATCATTCCTACAATAGTTGTGTAGGCAATTTCTGCTTTAAAACCTCCAGTAGCATTGATAATTACTTCTTGATTTTCTCGTTGTGCCTTGCTAATTTCTTCTATTAAAATGTTAACTAATTCTCTTAAACCACGACGCTCAAACTGGGCTTCATTTTCTTCTAAAGGTAACTCTCTCAGACGAATATTTGACCATTTTTTACCTTTTAAATAGCGAGCTACTTCTCTAGCACAGAGTTCGCCATTAACTGTTTTTGTGTATAATAAAACCACTTCATCTTCAGGATTAGCAATTTTCAACAAAGATTTTGTTTCAGCACTTGCTTTTTCTGGCCCCACACTTTTGAAGTAATTCTGTAATTCATCATCAGCAAATGATTCCCCCTTATTTTTGTTTAGCTCGCGGGTCGCATTACTTAACAAAGAAGTACCCGTAGTTGTAATAATTGTTGGCACGATTTCTCCTTAATTAAAGTTGTATGACTAAGAAAGGATTTAGGAATAGAATTCTAAGTTTAATTCTGTACTACTGCTTGATTTTTAATAAACAGTTTTTGTATCTAATCACTAACTCCTTGTTCATTGACTCTTCTACTATAACCGGATGTAGAAAAGGGGTTTTCTAACATTTTTCGTTTTTGTCCTCTGCTTTGTTAAAAGTTTTCTGACCCACAAAAGTAACAATCTGTATTGGCCAAATAATCAGTATCAGTTTTGTGCCACTTAGACTCAGGAAATTCATAAATCCAGTCCAAACCAGAATCAATGTCCAAAAAGCCACTGACCATTCCTTGAATTATCCCTACCGCCGTACTGGCACAAATGCTATTTAACCAAAAAACAGCAGGATCATTAATACCTTCGATGTAACCAGCTTGAGAAGCGAGTTGTTCAATTTGATGAGGTGCAGATTCTAAAGCCGCCATTTGCGGGTTAATAATATTACCGCACATCAAACACCAGCCACCACCTAATGGGGGAACTGTAATCCGACAATACATTCGGGGAATGCCAACAATACTTTTGCCTTGTAAAGAGTCGGAAAGTTCTTCATCCTTCTGCCCTCTGCCCTCTGCCTTCTGCCTTCTCATATCAATATGAGTTCCCAGACAAACCAGAGGTCTCATATATTTAAGAGCTAATTCTTGAGCAACTTGCCGAGAATAGTGATTATCAGTCGCCACAACAATTAAATCTGAAGCTCCTATTTCCAGAGTCGCCAATTCATTTTCAATGTTGGTGTGTATGCTTTTGACATTCGCATTCATCCGATAAATTTGTTGAATTAATTGCTTCACATACTCAACTTTGGGTAACTGCTGTTCTGCCATCTCCCATGTTGCCCCTGGCATTCGATTCAGATTTGCAGTTTCTATACAGTCAGGGTCAATTAATACCCAATTTTTCACACCTAAACGCCCTAAAACTTCTGCGAAAACAGAACCTATGCCACCACAACCTATTAATGTTACTCTGAGTCTACTCAGTTTATCTTGCAAGGTTTTACCAAATATTTCTTGACGAGCAAACATTAATTCTGTTTCACAGGATGAATTGTTAGATTCTGCCAGCTCAAACCATGATGGATAAAAGTCAACTTTCTCAGATGAGTTTCCATGTTTATTCCATACACGGAATATTGGCAAATGTAATGACTCATTGAAAATACCAGAAATTAATTGTGGTTGTGGTTCAAAATTATTGGCAATAAATTGAGCATATTCTGATTCATAGTGATCGTCAACTCTAGAAAAGCAAGGTGTATCAAGACCGGGATGAGTATGAATATGAACAATATCAAATCCATTTTCCACATAAGTTTGGAGTAAATACAGATGGAACTCTTGTTTCAATACTAATCCAGTAGTAGATTGATATTCGTAGCAATCAGGAGTAGGAACTATCCATGTTTTGGGGAAATACCTGAGTTGAGTTTCTGAGATTTGATGATGTTTACAGAAGAAAAATCCAATAATTTCTTCTCTGGTGGTTTGTGTTTTTAACATCATCTGACGAAACTGCTGCCACATTAACGGTGGGATGTGCAAAGAAATTTTTGAAGATTTTTGTGTCATGTTTTTTTCTCTCTAATCATCATTAATTGCGTGACGAGCAGAAGCTAAAGCGAAGGAGTTCCGCTGGCGCGATCGCAAAGTCTCAGTAAGAATGGATCGGTTATAGGATAAGGTGGGCAAAAGTTTTGGTTAACGGTTTGTCTTAGTCTGCTTAAGATTTGCCCACCCTACTTTTAACTAATAGACATCTCCGATAATAAAAAATAAAATTAATTATTGTACAGAAATCATTCTTTCTTTCTGCCTACTCCCTACTCCCTCTTTTCCGGAGATGTCTAATCATCATCATTAATTGCGTGACTAGCAGTAACAAATAAAGTAGCAAGGTTGTGTCCGTTTTCTGGTCGTTTCTTTGGTCGCCAAGAATTCAACCATCGTTCTCGGTTAAAACCACCACCTAATCCCACACAATACCAATACCAACCTTCGGAGTTTAAAAATGGTGCGCCGTAGTGACTCTGCCTAGTAAAGTGGTGGTCTCCTTCTCCTGCACTACTCCAAGGGTAGTTAAGATAGCAGCCAATAGGGGGTAAACGAGGATAGTCTGGTGGTAATAAAAACAGTACGTCGGAATTAGTGACTTTGAACTTAGAAGAAGACAAAGGCATTCCTTTAATTAAAATGGCAGTATATTGAATATTGCCAATAGTTTTACTGCCAATAATAATATTTTTTGCGACTTTTTCTAAAAGTTTTAGTTCGGCTTGAATGCGAGTATTTGGTCGGAATTTTGTAGACCCAGAATTAACTGTAATTGTCATAAATTTCCTCACCCTTTAACAATTTTCGGAACTGTCCAAACTTTTGAACCTTCTTTAAGAGCTTCATTTTCTTGTAACGGTTTAGTTTTACCAAATCCTTCTTCCATAACATCGTCATTACCAATATGTGGAAGTTTTGCTCTCAATTCTTCAACAGTTGCACCTTGTGGTAAATCAATTAATTTGCCATTAACAACAGCTTTCATTTAATTCTCCTTTTGAGTGAATTTTTCTCCGGAAGACAGAGAGTTTTTAGGAATAATATCAACTTCGTAATTAGTGAGAAAAATATTTCTCTTTTAGTCTTTATCTATCCCTTCTGCCCTCTGCCTTCTGCCTTCTGCCTTCTTCAACGA
>JBARXI010000442.1:0-8430 GCA_049647275.1 Microcoleaceae cyanobacterium | reverse complement strand
TTCTTCGGATGTTATTAATAATCGAAGCTGATGAATAACAGTAGTTAAAACAGCTCTTACAGAAAAAATTGACCAATTCTTTGATGATAATAATGTTGTTGAATTCATAATCTTCCTCTGTCCGTTTTTTTGTTGTTGAAACTTCATTTTTAAGGATGGGGTTTAGCTGAAAAAACCGTAAGCAAAAACAAAACATTTTCTACTTTATTTCAGGTGGTTTAGACCCATCAAAACTGTCTTGCCACATTGAGCAAATTGTCTCACCTGCTGCACTAGCAATTTTCTGCACAATTAAAGTGGCAACAATAGCAGCGATCGCCGGAGCTAACTCTAAATTAGTAACCAAAATGGGAGTCAACACACCCGCAGCTTTTGTAGAACTGTCATTGTAAGCATCTTCAATTTTTTGGATTGTTTTACCACCATCACCAAACGGGTCGCGATCGCATAATAAATCGTAAGCTTCTCCATTCAGGCGTTGAAAAAAATTCTGACCAAATTCTATAAACTTACTACCCTCTAGACCTCTGGGGACAGCCGTCAGGGTATTGATATTGATAGATTCTACAGAAGCACCTCTGGTTAAATCATCTTCCAAACTTTGCACTTGCATCCCAAGTTGAGCTTGCAATGTCTCCTCATCAAGTTCTGCCAGTTTTTCAATTAACTCATTAATGTCTGCCATAAAGTTCCTCTAATATTTTCTCAAGTTGTTGTATTGACCTTTGAGAGAATCTGTAGGAGTCAGAAAGGAGTGTAAATCAAGTATTTGGAATAACTCCGTATTTCCTAGGTAAAAATTTCTGACTCTTAACTTACCATTTATGGATATGTAGCAAATATTTATCTAAGCTGTGTCAGATTCTCTGAAGTTTTCAGGTAAGGGAATTTTTATTACTCCCCCAATAATTGATTCTGGCTCCTGTTTATTCTGAGTTCTGTTTTCTGTATCCGGATTCTTGATTAAAATTTCTCAGGTTGAGAAAAAGTACCTATTCGATCGTGTCATTCCAGTATGATCCATTGCTGAAGCAGGTTAATGACAATAGTTTGTATCAGCTTTGTTGCATTAAAAAAGCAACTCTACTCTTTCCCCTCTTCTCTGGTGACTACTGACTCGTGACTCCTTCCTCGTTATTTATAATTATTCAACCGGACATGATATGATTGGTTTTAGTCAATCCAAGATTTGGCCAAAACACACCATCCATCAGTACTATTGCTCACAGTCCAACGGGCATTCATCAGACTGTAAGAATATTTCAACATTTTACCATTTTCGGAAATGTAAGTGCCACTGGCATGATCGATCTCCCCCCAGGGATCGTTAACCACCCAATATCCCCCACCTGGAGCATTTTTGTCGTCTTCATAACCAATAACTACAATCCAGTGGCCTCCACCCGATGGGTTACTAGAAGAGCCTTTGTGAAGAATTCCACAGGGAACAGGAATGCCTCGGTTGAGGTACTCCTTGAGAGTATTATTATTTGCGTTTTGAACAAAATTAGCAGTAACTCCAAAGTGTCGCAGAGTTTGAATTTGAATCCAGGAGTCAGTAGTATCTCCTCTGTTGAAAACTTCACGAACGTAATCATCATCGCCCCTGATGACTCCAGGCCGGAGATAATTTAAAAGCATTGCACAAGAAGAAGAAAAACAAGTGCGATGAGCATCACGATAGTTATCACCCTGAGAAAAGTAAGTGACATCTAGACTTACTCCAGCAGAGGAACGAGCAATTTTTTTAGCAGGTTGAGAACGGTAAATTTTTACCCACTCTGCATCGTTATTGTAAAAGTCATCAGGCAAAGAGGAAGCGATCTTCAGGAAAGCATTACCATGGTTGGGGTTATTGCTATCATAATACTTAACAAAATCAAGCAGTTTTGAGTCAGGAAATCTGGTATTATTCATGATTGGAATCCTTAAAAATAGTGAGGATAAATTAGTTGCTGAAGTAGGTTAATGAGAATAGTTTGTATCGGCTTTGTTGTATTAAAAGAGTTGATTCTACTAATACAATTTTTGATTTGTGCATTGACTCAACGTAAGGGTTTTAAGGATACTGCCATAGGGTCAAATAATCCTAATCCAGCTAGAGATGATAATTCATTATTGCTGATAAAATCATTGCTTAAAAAAAGATTTTTTTCATCATCCCGACGATCGACCAAACCAGGCAGTATTGTTTTTACCCCATTCACCATAAATTTGTTCCATTTGGGAAACTCATTAGCAGCACCTTGATAATCTCCTTGATTAAGTTTTTCTAGCAAAGTGCTATATTTCAATGTACCAATTCCTACGTTATAACAGAAAGATACTAAAGCATCAAACTGGTTTTGGGTAAGCTCAACTCTGACTAATTTATTAATTTCATCAGCCAAGATATCTACTTTATATTTGAAGAAATATTCTGCTTGCTGTGTGTTAATTTTATCTCCTTGTTTGACTATTTTACCATCAGGATATTCGGTAGTGCCATAGCCAATAGCCCATATTCCTACTGGGTTTATATAAGCATTCAAATCAAATCCTTCCCATTTTTTGATTAAGTCTAGACAATTTTGCGATTCTTTTAGTAGAACTTGCATTGTTTTACTCCTGAAAAATAGTTAAAGTAGATTAGTTGCTCAAACAGGTTAATTAAAGTAGTCTTTATCTCAACCTTGTTCCATTACAAATAATCCTAATCCAGGTAGATTTGGTCTAACAAAAAATTGCATTAAATTGCACGTTGAATTTTAAACAACCCTCAAAAATCATTCCAAATTTGTCAATGTGTATTTTTTTGCACGTTCAGAACAGGAACAGAATTTTTTGTGTAAATTAGTTCACACGGTCGCATTTGATCCAGAAATATCTAAAAATTAAGTATAAACAAAATTCTACTTAAAAGATCTAAAAATATATTAACTACTATAGTTTGAATACGATTGCTTTTCATAGCTTGACGCTGTAAGATTCAGTAAGTTATCGTAATATAAATCACCAGAGATACTGAAGATTGAATAAAAATTATGAATAAAGAAATATTTGACCACATTTACTCTCATTTACCAGACAGTGAAAAACAAATACTGCACTTGCGTTTATCAGATAAAAAATATCAACAAATTGCTCAGATAATGAATTGTGACCAATCTAATGTAGGTCGAAAATTAAAAGCGATCGCCACCAAATTTAACTACTCAGAATCTAGCCTGGAGCGAGAAGAATATTTAGTAAAAATATTCAGCCAATATAAACCTGATTTAGTTAGTGACGAGTTACGGAATTATTATGGTTTTCATATCAGTCAAGTTGTCATTCCTGGTAGACCAGAAAAACTAGATTCTCCTTTTTATATACAACGTTATCGGATCAAACGTTGTTCTGTAGAGTCTGAATGTTATGAAGCAATAGAAAAACCTGGTTCTTTAGTAAGAATAAAAGCACCCAAACAAATGGGCAAGACTTCTCTGATCCAACGGATACAAGCCAAAGCAAATCAAAATAATTATATTCCTGTTTATCTGAGATTTGATACTTTGATTGAACCTAAAAATAGCAGCAATATTAATAGTTTTATCAAAGCATTTAATAAAAATATAAAAAGTCGATTTACTGATGCGCCAGAGGGAAATCCCTGGGACGATGATAATGCAAAAATATCTTGTACTCAAGAATTGAAAGCCTTGCTATTTCATTTAGAAAAAAAAGTAGTATTACTATTAGATGAAGTCAATGAAATTTTTAACTACCCAGAAATATCTAAAAACTTTTTTACTATGTTAAGAAGTTGGTACGAAGAAAGTAATAATTTTGAAATTTGGGGAAATCTCAGAATGGTAATTGCTTATTCCACAGAATATCATGGCAAATTAGATATTTATCAATCTCCTTTTAATGTAGGTTTACCCATAGAATTAAAAGAATTTACATCAGAGCAGGTAACTCAATTAACATATTTACATCAACTTGACCCAGAAATTGTGACTCCTTTAATGTCTATGGTGGGAGGACATCCTTATCTCATCAGATTAGGATTATACAAAATGTTTCAGGATGAATTGACAATTGAAGAACTATTAAAATATGCTCCTACTGAAACTGGAATTTATCAAGAACATTTAAGTAGACATTTAGAAACTATGACAGAAAAGCCAAAAATAAAAGCAGTTTTTCAGGAAATATTAAAAGCTAATTCTCCAGTGCGTTTACCTGATAAAAATCGTGAGGTACATCAATTAGAATCCATGGGATTAATTACAATTAAAGGTGATTATGCTCAACCTCGTTGTTATTTATATCAACAATATTTTCAGGAGCGGTGATAAGAAGGAGTCAGGAGACAGGAGACAGGAGTCAGGAGACAATTTGAAGAAGGAGTTATCCCATTGTCAAAAAGTAATGCTATGGAAAAAATAACGATGATAAAGAACGAAATTTACTAAATACCTAATATCTAAAAATAACTCCCACAAATAATATTTAGAAATGGAAAATACAAGTATAGCTTTTTTTTTTGTAATTGATATTAGGAGTGATAATTATGCTTTTTTAAACGTAATTTGAAGAGGTTGTACAGAAAGTAGAAAATTGAAGAAAGAGATAGGATTCAGAATGAAAAGAGAACTTGCTAAAAATTTTCAAGACTTAATAGTTTGGCAAAAAGCAGATCAACTCGTTTTAAAAGTTTATCGTTTTAGCAGTAATTTTCCAAAAAAAGAAACCTATGGATTAACAAGTTAGTTAAGACGAGCATCTGTATCAGTGCCAACTAATATAGCAGAAGGCTTTAGAAAAAAGGGTCTAGCAGACAAAATCCAATTTTTTGAATATTGCACAAGGTTCATTAGAAGAAAGTCGGTATTACCTAATTTTGGCAAATGACCTTGAATATGGAGATACTTCAGAACTGATACTGTATTTGGAAGAAGTAAGTAAATTACTAGATTCATATCGAACTGCTATTAACAAACGTCTTTGAAGAAGGAAATAGGAGTTTTTTTTAGGAATTATAATACAGAATTCAGTAGTCAGAATATTATGAAAACAAAGATATCAAATTCAATGATTTTTTCAGATGCATTCTGACTTCAAAAACAATCTCTATCTCTTAATTAATTCTTGAAGTAACAGAGATAATTTCAAAGCCTCCTTCTTTCTTATGATATAGAATCCGGTTATATAGTTATTGCCAAACTATCTTCAGTTAATACATATTTTCCATATAATACTGATAAATAATTTCTAAGTTCAAATCCTTCTTTTCTCCTAACTTCTAAAAAACTTCTGACTCCTGACTCCTAAAAAACTTCTGTCTCCTAACTTCTAAAAAACTTCTGTCTCCTGACTCCTAAAAAACTCCTGACTCCTGACTCCTATCTCCTGACTCCTTCTTAAAAAACACCAACTAAAATTAAAAAAAAATCATGAGTTATCAATCAAGTGGAGGGAGCTTATCAGCAAATAATCCCACTTATGTAGTCAGAAAACAAGATGGAGAATTATCTCAAAAACTCCAAGCAGGAGAATATTGTTATATATTTAATGCTCGTCAAATGGGTAAGTCTAGTTTGCGGGTAAGAGTAATGAAAGAATTACGCTCTCAAGGTTGTAAATGTATCCCAATTGATCTGACTAGATTATGCGATTTTTCAATAGAAAAACAATCTTGGTATGAGGGTTTTTTAAGAGAAATATTTTATGGATGTGAGTTAGACAATAGTATCAATTATCAACAGTGGATAATCAGTCATCAACAGTTGACAAATCTTCAACGTTTTGCTCAGTTTATCGAAGAAATTTTATTTGTTAATTTTCCCAACCCTCAAAAGATATATATTTTTCTTGATGAAATTGATGTACTGGTAAATTGCCCTTTTAAAAATGAAATTTTAGCTTTTATTCGCTCTTGTTATAATCGTCGTGCTGAAGATGAAAAATCTGATTATCATCGCCTAATTTTTTGTTTTTTTGGAGTAGCAACTCCAGAGGATTTAATTAGAGATGCAAAACATACTCCTTTTAATATTGGTCATCCGATTGAATTAACAGAATTAACTTTTGCAGATGGAAAAATATTAACTCAGGGATTAGATGGAATAGTAGAAGAGCCGGAAGTTGTTTTGCAAAAAGTTTTTGATTGGAGTGGTGGTCAACCTTTTTTAACTCAAAAAATTTGTCAAATTATTGTTGATTATACAGATAATTCTGAACCGGATGTTGATAAGTTGGTAGAGGAACATATTTTGACTTATTGGGAAGATAAAGATAATCCCACTCATTTAAAATATATGCACGATTATTTAGTTAATCATGGTAAACTTGCTCCTCAATTACTGAAATTATATAAAAAAATTCTCTTGCAGGGAGAAGTTAAAGCTAATAATAGTCGAATCCAAATGGCTCTACGGTTGTCTGGTGTAGTTATCAAAAAACAGGATAAATTAGTTATTTTTAATAAAATTTATCAGACAATTTTTAATCTAGATTGGATTGAGGAAAAATTAGCCTATTTAGAAAGTAATCTAGAGCAACCTCAACCTCAACCTAAAAAATTAGGAATGAGTGTAATTTTTGCTGGTTTGGCATGGGTAGGAATTGTTAGTTTTAGAAGTTTAGGTTGGCTACAAAATTTAGAATTAAATGAGTACGATCGCTTGATGCGATGGCGACCCCCAGAACAGCCAGACCCTAATATTTTAATTGTTGAAGCTACGGCAAAAGATATTAATAAATATGGTATTGGTAGTGATTTAAGTGATGAAATTTTGGCTGAGGTAATAGCTAAGTTGGAAATTCATCAACCTGCGATTATTGGTTTAGATTTTTGGCGAGAAAAACCTTTACCTTCTGAATCTGGTTATAGAAAGTTATTAAAAATTTTGAGTAATAATCAGAAAATAGTTGCTGTTTGTAGTGCTAGTCAATATCACAAAAATAAACCTGGTACTAAACCTCCTCAAGGAGTGCCAGAAGAACGTTTAGGTTTTACTGATGTTGTTGTCGATAATGGTCAAGTTGATGTTTTCCGTCGCCATTTAATGTTTATGGGAAAAGAAAAGAATGACCCTTGTCAAACAAGTTATTCGTTAAGTGCTAGGGTTGCTTTTAATTATTTGGAAAGTAAAGGATTTAAAGAAGAAGATATTACCACAGAAAATTTTAAAGTTGGTGATGTTGTTTTTCAGCATCTTGGGGAAAGAGAGGGTTTTTATCAAAATTTTGATGCTGGTGGGTTTCAAGTTTTACTTAATTATAGAAATGCCGATCGGGTGGCTAATTATATTAGTATTTCGGATATTTTGTCTGGGGAATTTGATGGTTTTTTAGTTAGGGATAAAATTGTACTTATTGGTAGTACAGCTCCTGATGCTAACGATAAATTTTATACTCCTTATAGTTATGTTGAAGTTGTTTCTCAGAAGAAAATGTCTGGGGTTATTTTACACGCGCATCAGGTTAGTCAAATTATTAGTGCAGTTTTGGATGGTAGACCTATAATTATGTTTTGGGATTGGTGGGTAGACTGGTTATGGATTTTTGGTTGGTGTGGTGTGGGTGGTGCGATGGGTTGGTGTTTTCGTCGAGTTTTGTTTTTTGTGTTGTTTATGGGAGGAAATATTATTGTTTTATACTTGGTTAGTTTGTTTTTTTTAACTCAAGGTTTTGTCCTGCCTTTGGTGCCGTCTATTTTGGCGCTGTTGATTAGTGGTATTGGGATTTTTGTTGTTAGTATTCAGTAGTTAATATGAGCGATTTATACCAAATTGATAAATATTTGTTACAAATAACTAGGCTATTTTTTAGGAGTCAGGATGAATAGCTTCGATACCATTTTTTAGTTCATAAATTATATTTTTAGTCAAAGGAACATCTCCTGTAAAGTCTTTTTTTCACTCTTATTATTCGTAATTTTCTTTTTTTTTAATTGGTATTATCTGAGAAAAGCAAGGATAAGTTGAAAGCAAAAAACCAGAGAGAAAAACTAAATTCATAATTTACCAAAGAATTAAGCAGTAGGCACAAAATACCAAAATAAATCGGAACCTAAAGATATACTTAAGACATGATATAGTCGATATTTAAAATTTTAGGCAACAGTTGACACAGAAGATGATAAACACCTGCTTATAGGTATACTCCACCTCCATGAACAATGCTATAGTTTTAACTTCATAAAATTATGGTAAACTCATAAACGTTCACCATACTCATCTCAATAAAATTATTATTTTGAAGAAAACTATTAAGGAGATGCAAAACTAATGAATTTGGAAAACTTTGAAATTTTAAGTTTCGATTGTTATGGAACTCTCATTGATTGGGAAAGTGGGATAATTTCCGCATTGAACAATTTAGTAGCTAATCATAAAATTGAGATTAGCAGACAAAAACTTCTCGAAATGTTTGCAAAATTTGAGTCAGAAGCAGAAGCTG
>JBARXI010000441.1:0-37955 GCA_049647275.1 Microcoleaceae cyanobacterium | reverse complement strand
GAATTGAATATAGAAGATAGACTGCAATGGAAAGAGCACACAATGATTTTTAATCAGCCAGAAAAACCAGGAACAGACTCTAGGTTTGATTTTCCTGATATTCCAGCGCCTTTGAATGGAGTTGTGGCTATTCTCCGCAATAATGATATGCTGACCTGGCCAGAAAAAATCCGATTTGGCATAGGTCTGATTCCAGCTATGCTTCAAGGTCAGAAATATGTGGAGAAAATGGACAAATACAGTTTCTCAGAATGGCTAAAGAAACAAAATGTCCCTCCGAGAGTTGAGAAAGAAGTATTCATCGCGATGTCGAAAGCGTTGAATTTTATCGGCCCAGAAGAAATATCATCAACTGTAATTCTCACGGCTCTTAACCGTTTTCTCCAAGAGAAAAATGGCTCTAAAATGGCATTTTTAGATGGCTCTCCTACAGAGCGATTGTGTCAACCTCTGGTAGATTATATTACCAAAGGTGGGGGGGAAGTACAGTTAAATACCCCAATCAAAGAATTTTTACTGAATGATGATGGCACAGTTCGCGGTCTACTGATTAGGGGATTAAATGGAGCAGAAGATAGAGTTCTGACTGCTGATGCTTATGTATCGGCAATGCCAGTTGACCCCCTAAAGGTAATGTTGCCAAAACCATGGCAACAGATGGAATATTTCCAAAAGCTCAATGGCTTAGAAGGTGTACCAGTAATTAATCTACATCTGTGGTTCGATCGCAAGCTCACAAATATAGACCATTTACTGTTTTCGCGCTCGCCCCTACTCAGCGTCTATGCAGACATGAGTAATACCTGCCGCGAATATGCTAATCCTAATCGTTCCATGCTGGAACTGGTATTAGCGCCTGCTAAAGATTGGATTAATAAATCCGATCGAGAAATAGTCGCAGCCACAATGGCAGAGTTGGAAAAATTATTTCCCGATCATTTTACAGGAAATTCTCCAGCTAAGTTGTTGAAATATCACGTTGTTAAAACGCCCCGCTCTGTATATAAAGCTACCCCAGGTCGTCAAGATTGTCGCCCTTCCCAAGTAACGCCAATTGCAAATTTCTTCCTAACAGGAGACTATACTATGCAGCGCTATCTAGCTAGCATGGAAGGAGCTGTACTTTCTGGGAAGCTGACAGCGCAGGCGATAGCTTCTACCTACCTTGAATCTCATGCAAACCTGCAACCAACAACTTCAAAGCCAGCAAAGAATGCTGCAACGGTCTAAATCTTCCCAACGCATGACTTGTTCATCTCTGGTATCTCTAGAAAAGTCTTATGAGCTGTGTCGCCAAGTCACAGCTACCTATTCTAAAACTTTTTACATGGGTACTCAGTTAATGCCAGAGGCTAAACGTAAGGCTATCTGGGCAATTTATGTCTGGTGTCGTCGTACAGATGAACTGGTAGATGGACCCATGTCCAATTCCACAACCACAGAAACTCTCCAAGAATGGGAACAACATCTCGAATCTATCTTTGCTGGCTATCCGCTAGAAGATGCAGATGTAGCATTGGTAGATACTTTATCCCAGTTTCCCTTAGATATACAACCGTTTCGGGATATGATCGCGGGTCAGCAAATGGACTTATACCGCAGTCGCTACGAAACATTTAAGGAACTGAAACTGTACTGTTATCGAGTCGCAGGTACCGTTGGTTTAATGACTATGCCAGTGATGGGAGTGGAAACATCCAGTTTTGCTGCTCCCTGGAATAGACACCAACAGATTAAATCTCCTGTTTCCGAAGCGATCGCTTTGGGAATTGCCAATCAACTTACCAACATTCTCCGAGATGTGGGAGAAGATGCTCGTCGTGGTCGAATTTACCTTCCTTTAGAAGAATTAGCTTTATTTGAGTATACTGAAGCAGATTTATTAAATGGTGTAATTGATGAGCGTTGGCGAGAATTGATGAAATTTCAGATTAACAGGGCTCGTAAGTTTTTTGTTGATGCAGAGAGAGGTATTAGGCGTTTGAGTCCTGATATTCGTTGGCCTGTTTGGTCAGCCTTAATGCTGTACAGTCAGATTTTGGATGCCATTGAGCGCAATCAATATGATGTATTCAACCATCGAGCTTACGTTTCTACTCCTCGAAAGCTAGTATGTTTGCCCATAGCCTTGCTTAGGTCAAAAGTTTTATGAGTTAGTTGTTGAATTGCTGCCACACAAACCTAAAAACTGACCGGAGGAAGTTAGACAGCCAGTGTAAGTTACCCGAAGCCGAACCTATATTGGGTACAGCAAAGGCTTCTGCATTCATAGGGGATTACCCAAACCTAGTCTTGCTAGCAAGCTTAGGTCTTACATCCCCGACTGAAGCACCAGAGGGCTGTTGTATTCTGATTCCTTTTAATCCATAGTATATGTTGTGTGCTGCATTTCTATTACGATCTTGCCTAGTGCCACATTGAAGTTTTATGGCTTATGTACTCAATTCAATAATTGGCAATTGACAGCTAGAAGTACTGAAAAATCTAATAATTAATAAAGGTTAGGAGCAAAATCAAGTTAGTTGTACTTCAAAGCTCCTAGACTTTTTTTATAACTCCCACAGATATAGTTAGAACTGAATTCATAACTATATCTGCCGAGCGTTAAGGGAATATCTCTGTTCACAAGTGAATCGATTAAGAATTGGTAGTCGCTGCCAAACGCTGCTTCAACTCTGATAAAGCATCAGCCCAACGTGGATCTGCTTGAACTGCATCATTACCACCAGAGTTAGAAGTATAAGATTTAGATGATGGTGCTCTATCCTTATCGCGACGAGACTTTTTAGTCTTACCCCCAGTCTTGGCAACTGGTTGGGTATCATCATCACTTTTTTCTGGCTCACTCTTATTTTTAGAACGAGGCAATGCCTTTTCTAGCTTCAAAGGACTTTCTTTAAACTGATAGCCGTTGTACTTTTCTATAATCTGGTCAGCTTGTTCATCATTCTTGACTGTCACAAAACCAAAACCACGACACTTACCAGTTTTACGATCCGTAATCAATTTAGTGACAACACTATCACCCTCTTCGGCAAAAACCTCTTGTAGTTCTTGGCGCTCTACTACTTCTTTAGGTAGGTTACCTACATATAAACGAATTGACATCCGATTTTCCTCCAGACTTTGATTTTTACTTGCTCGATCGCAAACAACAACAACTTAGTCAACGTCGGTTGACTAAAAATAGAAAATATAAGAAATAAGAAGAGTGCGATCAAAAAATCTGCTCATATCTCTGAAATTTGACAAAAAACCTTGACAAATATCTCTATTCACCTTTAGTAAAGATGGCATGATTCCCTGTTTTCCATTCTGGTCAACTTTAGCAGAGAACTTTGTTTTGTCAGGTTGTTTTTTAAGTTTTTTACTCATTACAAAACAAACCAGGCTATAGGCATTGCTAAACTAATTCTTTTTGACATTGATTGGTAAAAACTTAATAGCCCCAATTTTTAAATATAACTTCAAAGTCTGCTAAACTCAAACAACCCAAATCCTTATAATATATTAAATATTAATGTTTAAGTATACTCCCAGATTCTGAGAACCAAGAATCGATCATAATATTTGCCTTATTCTCCTACCAAATGGGAAATTCTTAGAGCCGATCTTTCCTTTTTTCCCAGTTTATTAATTTTAAACCACTATAAACTTATCATAACCCTAAGTCAATATCTACTAGTTTGCCAAAATTTTAGTGCTTACTTGTATCTTTTCGCACTTTCTAAGTATTCAGCAATCCCAGATTCCCAGATTTTAAGATCGCAAAACTTCCGATTATCCAAAAAAACAGCCGACGGGCGCGACTGGAACAATTTGCTGTGTTGAGAGATTTACACTTGCCATCTGCTTTGGGTATAGCCCGTTATGGATTACTAGAGCTTTTCTTGATATTTTCTCTAATATAATGTTATTTATCCAGGCAGTATCTGCTGCCAAACTAATATAGCTGGATTGAGATTCTAAAACACTTCTATCTGAAATTATCTCTAGAAGTTCACATAAATACTCAACCCTTTAGCTAGATTAAATTATGAGCTTGTTTGGATTCAACTAGTCTATGTAAATAAATGTAACATCTTCAGTTGAATAATGCAACCTTATATTGACATACTCCCGACGCCCTTGCTTGAGCGACAACGCGGGATTCTTCAACCCGCAAAGGAGTTGCAGTTTATACAGAGGTGATTCCTCCCCCTGTCTCCATCAGTATACCATGTTCTGGCTCTCCCATACGGCGCTGAATCGAATATTACAGCGCGGGACTTCCCGCCAGGAAAGTTAAAAAAATCTGACGTTTAAAATCTGCCAGTATATATCATATAAGTGCCCCATATAGCAATAGTAAAAGCTAACATTGTTGACCAGATTGGATGGCCACTTTTACTTGTTGTATTATTGTCAGCTTGTAAATTATCTATATCTATCCATGGTGTAGCTCCTCGCCTCCACCAACCAGTAGCAGTTATTGACTTTCCAACAAGATCGCTAGGACGAGTTACTTGAGGCCATAAGTTACCAATAGGGCCTAATTGAGAAGAATAATGTAACTTTACCAACCCCCTTGTTGTTTGCAGAATCAAATCTTGTCCTAACCAGTTGTCGATCCCCTTCTTGCCGAGAAGTAGGCCTTTCAACTGAATTGGTTGACTATCTAATGGCAATGTCTCTGGATCGGATAATAATTTTGCCAAGTCAGGATTCTGCAAAAGTTGGGTTGGTTTGAGATCGGGAAAAAAGTGATTAATTCTCATCAAAATGCCAATACTAAAACCAATGGCTAAACAACCTACTAAAATCGAAACATCTGCCCATAGCCAATCCAATCGCCAAATACCAAAAGCAGATGAAATTCCACCTATTAACCACAATAAAACAGCAAAAACTAAGCCTATTAATATCCCAAAAAAAGGTGCTCCTTGAAGTAAAAGTTTCTGGAATTCAAGATTTAGTGGAGTTGAAATATTCTCTTTTTTATAGCTGATTGGTTGTTTTTTTGAAGTGACATCAGCATTAATATTTCCTAAATTTAGCTCAGTTTCTAAGTGCCAAAAATCAGCGTATAAACCTAACATTTTTAAGCGATCGCCAAGCAAGGGATGACTATTGTTAATCTCCAACCAGTGACGATAGGGGTTAAAAATATCCCAGTTAAAAATTGATTCAAAACCAGTAGATGAAACAATACTACCAACACTAATAGCTTGATTTATCCCCACTGGCATCAACATTTCAAAACTCTCTAATAAATTTCTAATCTTGCCTTGATTTTGCACATCATCTGCCATAGCAATTGTAATTTGGAGAATTGCTCGTGTGAGAGCATTAGGGTTGCCAGTTAAATTACAAGCTTGGCGATCGCTATAATAAATTCGCCGACGAGACAACCATAAAAGCGGCAATTTTAGCAACCAATATAAACCATAACTAAGAGTCGAAATTATTGCAGCTAAAACTCTAAAACCGGAGACTGAAATAGGCAAGAAAGATTTAATAAATTCTGGTAAAAATTCAGGCAATCGGTGATTAACGAAATCAAAGATCCAATCTGCCCAAAAAGTTAATTGCCAATAAATAGTATAAGGAATTTGAAGCATCAAAGTAGCCACAGACATTAACCAAAAATCTCTATTTTGAACATGGCTAATTTCTCTAGCATAAATAGTAGCAATTTCATCTTCTGTTAATTTATCCAACAACCCCTGACTCACAACTATTCTAAATCTGAAACAACGAGCAAACCATCCATAACTGAATGCGATGGGAACATCTATGGGCAAAATTTTCAATTTAATTTCTCGTATTTTTCGTTTTTGGCAAAAACTACGGAGCAGTTTATTGGCTTCTTTGCTGTGATTAATTAGAGTTGTTGTTGGTAAATTTTGGAGACCATAACAAAGGATTAATAATCCATCTGTTAACCAGGGAGAGAAAATAAATAATCCGAGCAGAAAAATTATAAAGTTTTGAGTAGGGTCTCGGTAAAAAATTTGAATTGGTTGACAGTAAGGTAGCCAAACTAGCAAATCATTCGTAGCATCTAAACTAAACTTTAGAACTGTCAGACTTAGCCAGAATATAGAGATAGCTACAACTATTTGTTCTAGGAAAAAACGAGTTAAGTTAGGAGATTTAAGGGGACGACCTCCTGTTGCTCTTCCAGCTTCACGCCATGTTAGTTTAGGTGAGGGAGCGGGAGTATTTGAAGGAATATTTGTGGATGTTTGATGAGATTTTTTTGTATTTTTTGAAATGGAGTTATTAGCTTGACTTGAAACTGCGGGTTTATCTGTTGAGATATTCAGTGATTTTTCTTCTGCTGTATTATTTTTATGAGGCGGAGATGAATACACGGAAGTTGAATATTTACTACCTTGAACTTTAGGTACAGTATTTATTTTTTCTAAGGGAGCAAAACCTGTTTTAACAGATAACTTATTGTTATTTTTTAACTTATTTTGACTATTTTTTGAAGTTACAGGTTTATTGGCATTAGGATTAAATGGAATAAATCCTGTTTCAATAGGATGTTGATTTTGAGTGGATGATTCTGGGGTTGTGGGAGCAGAAATTGTTAATTTTTTGGAATTTTTTTGCGGATATCGCTTCAATAATTCTTGCAGATTACGACTAGCCCAAGTTTTTATTTCATTATCGGAATTTTGAGTTAGATTACGACATAAATTAATAGCTTTATCTATTTGCTTAGTTCGTTGATAGGCAACTACTAAACCCATCTGAGCTTTTAATTTTTGCTTTGGGGGTTTTTGTTGGGCAATTATTTCTAGGTGAGCGATCGCCTGTGGATAATCTTTTTGTTTAAGAGCCAGTAAGCCAGCTTTTAGAGATGGTTTTTCCGGGACAGAATCACTAGTAGCGGAGGATGTATTATCTATCATTGACTTAATTTTTGATATTAATATTTTGGATAACTAATTAGTCACCTGCAAAAAGTAGAGCCACTTTACCTATTTACTGTTTTTGTGTCTTTCTTTCATTTGAAATTTGTCTTAAAATTTGCTGGCTCTACTCACTCTTTTTTTCTCTTTTTTTAGTGAGCATTTCCTTTCCGAAGGAAACCTATACGTAAACGGAATACTGCCTCTTATATAGGAGTTGCGAAGGAGGTAAACAGATTCACCTATCAGTCATTAGCTAATTGCCTTTGTCAGAAGAATTAGTCTTGAGAGATTTAACGAAAATTATCTGACATACAAATCCCTATCTAAAATTATTCCCATCTCTTAACCCCCATGTCCTAATTAAATGCTAACTGCTAATAGCTGTTTGCGCAGCATTCCGCAGGAAATGTTTACCTTTTTTATTTGTTTAAGTTTGCTGACGAAAATTGTAAATATTCACGCCTTTTTCTTTTTCATTATTCCTAATATTCCCAGTAATCTGCCTAAATAATGTTTCCATGTATAGGGTTTAAATAAAATACATTTTTTTAAATGGGGAATCCAGACTCGATGTTTATTAGCATTTAAGTTAATCAAATAAGCAATATTTTCTATATTACTGGAATAACCATGGAGAATTTTAACTGGTTCGGCAAACGCATTAATAAAGCAAAATCTAGCATTCCATTCACTAGGTAAAGGGTATAATCTTGAGGAGGAATTGAGTAAAACTTGGGCGAAAGATGTTTGGTCACTTTCTGGCACATTACTATTAGATAAAAGCTTACCTGTATAGAGGTCAAACCATTCTTTAAATAACCTATCATTAGCTTCATTTTTTTTTTGAAATAATTACCTCTGTATTTAATGGTTTACAAGGATTTTTTTTACCTGATTCTAAAATTGGATAGTAAGTATCAACTGGAGCAGGAACTAGAGCAATATCAAAATATTCTAAGATGTGAAATCCATTTTCACAATCACTAGCGAAAAAAGTATCTGTATCAGCAAAGATAGTTTTTTCATAGGGTGATAAAAAATATAAATGTTTAACTTTGAATAATAACCCTTCATTTCTACAGGTTACTTGTTCATCTACTCGAATAATTTGCTCGAATAAATCTTTATCTTCAGGGTCTTGATTACAAGCTAAGGATATTTTTATACATGGGTTAATTTTTTTTAGGCTTTTAGCAGAATCGCAAGCTTCATCAATATAATCTTTACCAGCCGCAACATAAAAAACGCCAGAATTTGAGTTAGTCATTAGCTTAGAACCTAATTTAATTTGATTCAAACATACATATGTGAATACTTTTCCCAATCGTTCTCAACAAGCAGTATTTTTTATAGTTTATATCCCGATCGAGAAAGGTATTTACCAAACAATATTACTACTGTCTAATTGTATAAGTTAATATATTTCTTAGATCGATGAAAAAAGCCAAAAATCAAAGGAAATCAACTTAAAATCATATTACTAATTTTTGCAATTAGACACTACTTATAGATAGAATACTTTTTCTTACAGTTCTGTATAGCTATATTTCTGCATTACAGGCTGACAAATTACATTGATTTTCTGTATTTCTTCAACATTTAGTTCTCCTTGTAAATTATTAGCTCTAGTTTTGTTAATCGGTCTATCAGTTCGTGTTCCTCCTGCCAAAGATTTACCAGGATTTTTTTGATAAAAGTTCAGTAAATCATCGCTCCATTCAATTCAAAAAAAATTAGTTATTTTCGTTAATGTTTCTTTTAAATTTTGGATTAGCTCTTCATATTTAAACTCTAAAACATCAAATCCATGATTCTTGAGCAAAATCGGGTATTGATTTTTATATAACCAATAAATCGCACCAAATTTAACTTTAGATAATTCAGATAGATGCCAACTTTCTAACTCTTTACAAAAAAAAGGTTTGAGTCTTTCTATTTCTTTTATAGCACATCGATCGATCCAATTCCCTTCTGAATTAACTAGATTGAGCATCGAAGAAATAGTACTATGAGGATTTCTAATCAGCCATAGTATTTTTGAATTAGGATAAAATCTTTTTAAGAAATCTAGTTTATGAGAATGCTCTAGCATCTTAAAACATAAATAATGATGGGCTATCTTATTAATAGCTAGTCTTTGAGCTGAGGGAAAAGGATATGGGCTAGGAAATTCTGTTTCGTCTACACAAGTAATTTGAGGATGTGCATTAAGAATGGATAGTAATAAAGTTGTACCACTTCTTTGACAACCGAAAATGAAAAATAAGTTACCAGAAAATATGGGGCGAAAGTATCTTAATGTAATTAGATTTCTGAAATGATACTTAAATTGTGAAATCATATTTAGATTATAAGTAGTTAAGCAAAATTAATTGTATATTTTATGGTCAGGTTAAATAGGTAGGCAAAATTATTTTTAGCTCTACTACTCAAGTATACAAGTATATTTTTTGTTCCCGACTCCCGACTCCCGACTCCTTTAGAAGCAAACGGTCGCGGGTGCTAGCGCACAACTATTCCTCTCGAAAAACGTCCCTACAAATGTTAAATTAAATTTTACACAGGTGCTTATTTAACTAAACATTAATACAGTCAAAGGCACATAACTTATCTGGACTGACCAAAAATGAAAATTTTTCTATTCAAACTGTGAAACTCTTAACTTTAAACTAGACCATACTCATCATAATTCTAGCTATTAAATTGTCTAAGCTATAAATGGTAACTGTTAGAGATATAAACCGAGCTACAACCTACTTATTCTTAAAATTATCAATCTGAGTAAAATTATTATTAACCATTTACATAAGCACCTACACATAATTGATTACCTAATCTAATTTTCTGTAACCCTTCCAGTAAAAAGGTTTCTGTTTTGGCAAATGTGTAATTAATTTTGTTTACCTGCTTATCATCTAATTATCTTTTTCTTTTGGGTTTAATACCCCGCACCTCATGAGCGGTGTTTACAATTGGTTGGGGTTTGTATACACGAAGTGGCTTGTCGAAGACTGTCCCCATCCACTTTTTCTTCCTTCTTCAATACCAATAAATGTATAGAGTAAAGCCAAAGACAGAAGGTTTAAAGATACTTGGAAAAAACACCTTTTGAAAGGCAGATTTAGTATGAGAATAATTGTGAAGATTAAAAGTTGATAATTAAATTAACGCAAAAATCAAAAAAAGCTATCCTCCTTATAATTAGGATTGGAGAAAACTTGCTGAAATTACTTTATGACCCTGAAACTATACAACTCACTGACTCGCCGCCAAGAAAACTTTGAATCCCTAGAAGCAGGCCAAGTTAAAATGTATACCTGTGGTGTTACAGTATACGACTATTGCCATTTGGGTCATGCTCGTTCCTATATTGTTTGGGATACAATACGTCGATATCTAATGTGGCGAGGCTATCAGGTTCGGTATGTTCAAAATTTTACTGATATAGATGATAAAATTCTCAATCGGGCCAGAGAAATGGGTAGTTCTATGGAGTCGGTGGCCGAACGCTTCACTGTGGCCTATTTTGAGGATATGAAACGGTTGAATGTGCTAGAAGCGGACGAATATCCCCGGGCCACCCATACAATGGATGGAATTAAGCGGTTAATCAACGATTTGGAAAAAAAAGGTTTTGCTTATTCTGCGGGAGGGGATGTTTATTATCAGGTGCGGGAATTTGCCGAATATGGGAAGTTATCGGGCCGTCGTTTGGAGGAAATGCAAGCTGGTGCAAGTGGTAGAGTTGGGGGAGAAAATTTAGAGACTTCTAAAAAGAAGGACCCATTTGATTTTGCCCTATGGAAAGCGGCTAAACCGGGGGAACCTGCGTGGAATTCTCCATGGGGAAAAGGAAGACCAGGTTGGCATATTGAATGTTCGGCGATGGTGCGAGACTGTTTGGGGGAAACTATTGATATTCATGCTGGTGGGGCGGACTTAATTTTTCCTCACCATGAAAATGAAGTTGCTCAGTCGGAGGCAGCAACCGGAAAGTCTTTGGCTAAATATTGGTTACATAATGGCTTTGTCACAATTAATGGGGAAAAAATGTCAAAGTCCCTGGGTAATTTTACCACGATTCGGGATTTATTAGACAAACCTGTAGACCCAATGGCTGTAAGAATGTTTGTTTTGACTGCCCAATATCGAAAGCCAATTGATTTTACTGATGAGGCGATCGCTTCTGCTGAAAATGGTTGGAATACGATTAAGGAGGGTATATTATTTGCTTATCAATCTGGTGCTAAATTGGGATGGGAAACACCAGAAAAAATCTTATCTGGAAAGGTAGAATTATTAAATTCTCAAGTTGAGAAATTCCAGAAAGCAATGGATGATGATATTAATACTCCTGGTGCTTTGGCTGTTTTATTTGAATTAGCTAAAGAGTTGCGTCGTCAGGGAAATATTTTAGTACATGAAGGGAAGACTGAAACATCTTTAGAAGAGTTACAACAACAGTGGGTAACTCTGGTAAATTTGTCACAAGTATTAGGTTTAGAAGTTCAAACAGATGCAAAAATTAGTAGAGAATTTAATGGTTTAACTGATGCGGAAATTGAGTCTTTAATTCAGCAACGTTTGGAGGCAAAAAAAGCAAAAAATTATGCTGAAGCAGACCGCATTAGAGATGAACTTCAAAACCAAGGTATTAAACTAATAGATCGACCGGGTGGTTTAACGGGTTGGCATCGCAATTAGTCAGTTATTAAGTTAAGTAGATGGACAGATAGACAAACATATTGATTTGCGAAGTTAATGTAGTGAAGCAATCTTAAAACCTTAATCTTTCCACCTTATGCTACGCTCCATTTATTATGGCAAAGCTTTCCTAAGGTAATGACAAATATACAATTAATTTTGTTTAGGTACTTGTTGTATAGAGATACAAAGCCAAAGAATAATCCGCTGGCTATGGCTGCGTCTATTGTAGAATCTCTATTATTAATTGATTGGTTTTTTTCGGTGTTTATTTGACTGTAGATCCTATTCAAAACTTCTGTTCCCTCTTAATGACCGCTTTGGTCTTCCTGCTGCAAAATAAAATTAATTTTTTTACCTATAATTTTCTATAATTTTAGGTTGAAGACCCCCTAGGAAAATTTATTATTTACTGGCATAATTTGATTTTGTAGTTTTTTTAACCTTTATATACCATTTACATTTGAGCTATGAACAGAAGATTACAGCACTTTTTAGGTAGACTTACAGTTTAATCTTAATCCAGGGTCATTTAATTCTAGATTTTAGCAATGAATTTACTTACTTTCAGATAGCGAAAGATAAATTATCTAGAGCTATTAATAACCTATTTTCGTAAATACATAATATGGCACAGTTTAGAATGAAATAGCCCCGATCTTAATCACTGTTACCTTTTCCCTATTCCCGAGTAAACTAGAATTGTCTATTTTATCTACTTTTAAATTACTGTAAATGTTTGAAGGAATATCTTAATTAGCAATCCTAAGTCAGTCCTGACAGAACAATTTTTTACCAAAGGGAAACTGAGCTATAGCAGTCCTATTTCAGCCCTTGTAAAAATATCTTACAAAAAGGAAACAGCTCCGGAAGGCAACAGAGTCTCAGATTTTTTATCTGTGTTTTGATGTTTGACAAATGATTTAAGATTGCTATATGTTGTATATTTTCATAATTCATTCGGCGTTGCTCTAACTCGGAAAAAAGAACAGAAGGAGGTAAAAAAGAATTCTTGGCATAAGAAAAAATGACAATATAGTTTAACAAATAATTTATAAACCCTATATATACAGGCGGACTTTTAAATATATTGTTAAACCCACCCCATCTATAAAATTTGAGTTTTGATTTATTCAATATGAAACCTGAACAAAGGATTTCTATTTCTATCTCTAACCTACTGTTAATTATTAGCAGTTTTTTACTGCTAATTCTCCTCTGGCAAGTACGAAGTTTACTGATACTTTTAATGGTTGCAGTAGTTTTAGCTGCTTCAATTTCACCATTAGTAAATGTAACAGAAAGGATGAAATTACCCCGTTGGTTAGGAGTAATTATAGTCTATTTTACCCTAATTTCTGGATTAACAAGTGTAGTTTTAATAATTGGTCCACCCGTATTCGAACAAATTGAAAAACTTTTACGTCAGTTACCACTATTCTCCGAAAGTATCAGCGATATTTTTGAAGATTTTGTTAGTTCTTTAAGTCAAAATCCACCTGATTGGATTAATCAAATTTTTGATACTAAATCTGTCACCAGTTGGGTAATTCGTTCGAGTCAACAACTATTACTACGTTCTTATAGTTTAACTAAAGGTGTATTAGGAGGTGTAATTAGTTTAATTTTGGCTTTATTTATTTCAGGTTATATGGTGGCAGATAGTAAAACTTTGATTACCAGTTTAGTAAAATTCTTTCCTAAACCTTGGGATAAACGTCTAGAAAATCAAGTTTTTCCTGTTACCCAAAGAATGGGAGGTTATATTAGGGGGCGTATTCTAGTTTCTGCTATTTTGGGTGTAGCAACTACCACTGGTTTAGGATTTTTAGGATTAAAAGATTTTTCATTAGGTTTAGGAGCAATAGCTGCTGTTACAAACCTTATTCCTTTTATTGGTCCAATTCTCGGAGCAATTCCGGCTTTAATCGTGGCTATTGCTAAAGGCGGATGGTTATTTTTATGGGTAATAATTTTGTACTATATTATCCAAAATGTAGAAACTTATGTACTCGATCCTTTACTAGTTGGTTCTTCTGTTGGGGTACATCCTTTATATCAATTACTATCAGTTTTAGTGGGAATTCAGTTATTAGGAATTATTGGGGCTTTGATTGTTCCGCCTTGGTTTGCTGGCGGTGCTGCTTTGATAGAAAATTTGTATTTAAAACCTAAGTTGGAAACAGAAAATATGGCATCAATAATTACAAATAATGGTGACCATAATCCACCATCAGTAAGCTCTTAGTTTTTAATTATATTTGTTAAGTAGGTAGGTACTAATAAACCTAACTATATAACGAAATATAGCGGTTCTCATCCTTTATGAAGTACAGTATTTTTTCTATTCCTTATTTCTGATTCCTTATTTCTGATTCCCTATTTTCTGTTGCCTTCCGGAGCTGTTGCCAAAAATCTAAAACTTGTGTATCTCACCAAGAGCGAGAAATGCTATATAAAGTTTCAGCAAACCTTTGAGATTGCTTTTCTATACTCTGTTCGGATTGGCTGGTGCAAAGCTTTGCGCCAGCAAAAACGCAATGACTACCCTTGTAAATTTTCTCACCTACTTATCTTATCTTATCTGATCTTATATTGTTTTTTTTAGTATCAGAATGGAAAAAGCTTCTAAGTTTTTATTAAAACTAAGTCGTTAGATATTTTCAGACTCTAATGAACAAAAAATATTTCTTCAAGCTGTTACTCATTCACACTCTTTTCATCCTTGTATTATTTAGTGAAACTTGAAATAAAAATCGAATCCATTTAATATAAAATCTCCCATCAGTTGGCAATCAAAATATTGCGCTAACTTCTCCTTAAACACAAATTATGAATGCCAAGCTAATTCAATTAACTGATAGTTATGACTATAGCAATCCTAAATAAGTTCTGATAGATATAATAACAGTCAATATTGACTGAAAACCTCTTGAATTCTGACTCCTCAAGGTCGCCCTACCGACGGCGACCCTACCTGAATTCTGTAGGGGCGAATGGCCATTCGCCCCTACCACGAAAATATTACAACTAAAATAGGATTGCTATATATTTTTGGAGATACTCTAAATGAATCTTAGGCATTTCCGTTTCTTTTTTTTTAAAACTAGTATTTACTGTCAGTTATAGATACAGCACTTCTGCTAGATTTTCAACAATTAACAGTTAACAATTCATAATTAGGGTTTGCGGAATAACTGTTTTTGTGGAGGGTAGGAGTCACTTCCTGACTGAAGAATGGAGATTACAGATTAGATAGAAGGAAGAATTGTCTAAGATTTTTCAGCCCTTATCTGTTCAAAATATGAGTATTTTCAGCAATTAGCTCCTAAAACTTAGCACTTTTTTCTCATAAAAAAGGCTCAAGCATTTACAGATGATTTTAGACTTAATCAGCAAGCCCTAATTAATAATTACCTCTTTTTAAAAAGAAGAGGATTGACTAAACAGACATATAAAAGATTTTTCTCCTTAAAAGGAGAGGCTTCAAACCTGAAATTATCAGGGTCATTTCATTCTAGATTTTAGCAATGAATTTACTTACTTTCAGATAGGGAAAGATAAATTGTCTAGAGCTATTAATAACCTATTTTCGTAAATACATAATATGGCAAAGTTTAGAATGAAATAGCCCTGCTTCAAACCTGAAATTATTAATTATTAATTATTAATTATTCAGTGAGGTACAGTTTTAAATTAATGTCTATTTCCTCTCTTGGTTTGGTTGAGAGATGGCGCGGGGAAACCTGCACTATCCCTCGACTACTATTTTGATATGAGCTGTTGCCTTCTGAAGCTGTTGCCTACTTCCCCAGAATTTTGTACCTCCGGAAAGTTGCAAACTACTGTAAATTTTGACTACATTTGTCGAAAAGCTCAATGATGATTTGACTATTAATTACCCCCTCATGTATTTCGTAATCTAATTAATTTTTACAATTCATTAATTCGAGAACATTAATCCTTTTAATTTAGAAATTTATGACCAAAAAATAAGGTTTAAAGCCTCCCTTTTGCTGCGCCACGAGTTGTCGCAAGACAAGGGGATAACAAAGAAAATTCCCTATTTTATTGCCTCCGGCTTTCCTACGGAATGCTGCGCAAACAGGCGGAGGTACTGTTAACGCAGTTCCTCTGTAAGAGGCTAACTGATAACTGAAATGACATTTATTCTTTCTGATTTTTCCTGCTATCCATAGGAAATATTCGGTCAAATAAAATCCACTTTCATTAAAATATTTTAAGTCAATCTCTCGTCTGTGAATTTCCTATTTTAGTTCTTCTAATCGCCCCATAAATAATGCAACAATTATTCTAATAACCACCAATAGTTTTACCCTATCAATGAGAAATTAGGATATAAAGGTAAATAATATAATGGTACTTATACATTTTCTCGGCTATAAAGTGGCTGTTTCCGTAGCATGACTTAGGAAAAGTCAGTCTAGACAAAGGAAAGAAGTCAAACACCTAAAAGTGGCTGTTTGCGTATCATTCCCCAGGAAAAGCCTTACCAGTCCGGGATTTATACTTTTTCGACCTAAATCTTCCTCCCTGTATGAATGTGAGTCTATTTTATGACCCTGTTTTGTCTAAGTCCCACTAAGTAGGTGGGCATAAAGAAACGTTTCCTACGGAATGCTGCGCAAAAAAAACTAAAAATCTGAAAATCAAGCCAAAAGCTAGTTTAAAATTTTTTTTTCACCGTTTTGAATCTCCATCACTATTTTACAAATAATTAAACCTACCTAATTACAAGCAATAATTTCATTCAGGGAAATAATTTCATACTTCTGCCATAAAATACTCATTTATTCTTGGTCAGCCAACCTAATTGCAGCTTACTTATAGCGGTTTTCATTAATCTAGACTACCGCAACATAAGTAAGTAAACCAACTAGATAATATAGTTTTATTTCTACCTAGTCTACCTTGAGAGCAAATAGCTATCAGACTACTAATAGCTGTTAGAATCAAACCAAATGCAATTAGATTGTCTCTGGCAAAATCTTTGAGACTGTTTTTTTATCTAAGTTTTATTTCCACCTTAACAGATAAAATTTAATCAAGGCAAATAACTGAGAGATATTAATGCTTTTGTCTAGTATTTAAAGAAACAAAAATTATCGGCTAATTGCGTTATAAGTCTGAAATTAGCGATTAAAAATCACCTTTTTGCTAGCTAGTATGATTAATGAACTATATTTTCCAAAATAGTAATTAAAATAAAGTTACATAACAACTTTTGTATACCCTAGTTAAATTTGATATAATAATTATCAAAATATTTGCCAATGCTAGCGGACAATAGTATCCTAAAATGATAAATTATTTCAGTACCTAAGAAAAATCTCAATGAACATATTTTCAATGTAAAAAATCACACTAGGTAATGAAGGTAGTAGAGATTGACTAGAATGCAGTAAAGGCATAATTATGAATATATTAGTTAGTAAGTATGTACACTCAAAAAATGCGGTCTTTAAGTAACAAACTCAATAGAGGTCGATATAAAATTATTCGCTCCATCTTTTGGAGCACAAAACAATGTAATTCTGTTACGGTAAATTTCTGTAAAAATGAAATGCCGAGATTATCTAACTAAAAGGTAAAACAATGGTTAAGATTCTCTTAGTTGAAGACAATGAGATGAACAGGGATATGCTGTCTAGACGTCTAATGCGTAAAGGATTCGAGGTAGTTATTGCTGTTGATGGTGCCGAGGGTGTAGAGATGTCTACATCAAAAACACCAGATTTAATTTTAATGGATATGAGCTTGCCTGTGCTAGACGGGTGGCAAGCAACCAAAAAAATTAAAGCCAGTTCTCAAACAAGACATATTCCCGTAATAGCAATGACAGCTCATGCTATGGCAGGAGATAGAGAAAAATGTTTGGCAGTAGGATGTGATGATTATGATACAAAACCAGTAGAATTTCCCAGACTATTAAATAAGATAAAAAATCTTCTAAGTAAAGAGCCTACCACATGAAACATGACCAGGGCAACGTGCTGGTTGTAGATGATAATCAAGTCAACCGTGACCTTTTGGCACGCCGACTCAAACGGCAAGGCCATTTGGTCACGAATGCGACTGATGGGTTTCAAGCTTTAGAAATGATGCGATCGCAACCATTCGACTTGGTATTACTGGATATTATGATGCCACAGATGAACGGTTATCAAGTCCTCGAAACCCTAAAAGCTGACTCAGCCTTACGCCATATTCCAGTAATAATGATTTCAGCAGTGGACGATATTGATAGTGTAGTCCGTTGCATTGAATTGGGAGCAGAAGATTATTTATATAAACCCTTTAATCCTACCTTACTCAAAGCTAGAATTAATGCTTGTTTAGAAAAGAAAAGACTTAGGGATCAGGAACAAGCCTATGTGAAGCAGTTGGCCGAGGAACAAGAAAAATCAGAAAGATTACTCTTAAATATTTTACCAGAAGCAATTGCCCAACGGTTAAAACGGGGAGACAAAACCATAGCCGATAGCTTTGATAAAGTAACTGTTTTATTTGCAGATTTAGTCGGTTTTACGAAAATTTCGGCCAATTTATCTCCGGCTGAACTGGTAGATTTACTAAACATGATTTTCTCCTGCTTTGATGAGTTAGCAGAAAAATATGGACTAGAGAAAATCAAAACCATTGGTGATGCTTACATGATAGTAGGTGGACTACCAATGGAGAGGAAGGATCATGCAGAAGCGATCGCTGACATGGCCCTCGATATGTTAACTCAAATCAAAGATATTTCCACAAGAGAGGCTAGACCTTTACAAGTTCGCATTGGTATCAACACAGGAGCGGTGGAAGCAGGAGTTATTGGGACTAAAAAATTTGCCTATGACCTGTGGGGAGACACAGTAAACACGGCCCATCGCATGGAATCTCATGGTATTCCCGGTGTGATTCAAGTAACTCAGGCCACTTACGACTGTTTAGCAGACAAATACAGATTTCAGGAACGAGGGATAATTAATATTAAAGGTAAAGGTGACATGAAAACCTATTTGCTTATAGGTAGAAAACAATAAATATATAAGTTTTTTAATCTTACTAACACAAATATCGCTATTTAAGTAACAAAAATATATTAATTTAATTTACTAATTTATCTGGATATCTGGATAATGAAAGTTAGTCAATACTAATATTTAATTCATCTCTAAAAAATTGATTAAGTAGGTTGGCGTTAAAAATTGTTGTTATCGGAAGGGAAGAGGGAAAAGCTCTTGAACAAGTTGACTTTTGGTTACATATTTTAGTTCTTTTGTGCCTATCTACTTAGTTTGGCAATTAATAACAGCTAATTACGATAAAATAAGAAAGTCAAACAAGATATTAACTAAAGAACAAATGTCATCAACGACAGAATTACTGCTCGGCGCTAAATGGTTTGGTATCGCTACCATTGGATTTTTTCTCCTGACAATTCTCAGCTTTATTTTGAAATGGGGATTTAGATTTAGATTAGTGGGAGTAACAGGCTTTATGGGAGTGCTAACTGTAGGTTTATTTGGCTTAAGTTTAGGATTATATACTCGTACAGAAGTTCCGGGAGCAATTCCATATTCATTAGTTTATGATAATGGCGCAACTCAAACAGTAATAGTCGTTTCTCCTACGGTTACAAAATCAGAATTAGAGGCAACAATGGAGCAAGCTGCAAGTAATTTATATTCTCCGGGTCGTCTCGGTGGGGAAAATAAATTAACTGTCAGAGTCAGAACAATTATTCATCCGGAGGCAGGGATTTCACAGCCACTTTATTTAGGAGAAGTTAAACGCTCTCTGTCTCAACGGGAAGATGAAAATATGGATATTCAAATCTTTCCAGAGAGTTTAGCTAAGTTGGAAAATTATCAGAGTCGAAAAGTAGAAAGTTAGAACTAAAAGAAAAAAAAGTAGGGTGGGCAAGGGTGAATTAATTCAGATGAATATAAATAGCTTAAATTTTGCCCACCTTACTTACAGTTTTTTCTAGAGAAACCCTAAGTTAAGGTGGGCAAGTATTAATGGATTTTGACCGGTATCAATAGCTCAAATTTTGCCCACCCTACAAATCTCTACAAATCTCAAATTTTGCATCAAAGTATGGTGGGCAAAAGTGAATTAATTCAGACAAATATCAATAACTCTATTTTTGCCCACCCTAGGGGAATGGAAATTAATTTAAGGAGATTTTTAACAGATGACAAATAAAGGAGATTTACTGAAAAGACTATTCAATGCTTTTAAACCTTTTGAACCTTTGAAACCTGGTAGTCCAGTATATGTTGATTGTCGGGAAGTTCGTGGGGATGGAGATGTTATTATAGATTTAGCTGAAAATATTAAATTATCTGATAATAATACCTGTCAACTTTATGCCGGACATCGAGGTGCAGGTAAATCAACGGAACTTTTGCGATTGAAAGAACATCTCGAAAATAACGGATATTTTATTGTTTATTTCGCTGCCGACGAACAGGATATTAATCCAGAAGATACAGAATATGCTGATATTTTGTTGGCTTGTACGAGACATTTATTAGAACATTTGAAACAGGCTAATCCTCAGCCTCTACTCGATTGGTTAAAGGGGCGATGGGAAGATTTAAAAGATTTAGCCAATACAGAAATATCTTTGGAAGGTTTGGCAGTTGAATCACAAATTAATCAGTACGCTAAACTTACGGCAAATATCAGAGCAGAACCTACTCTGAGGAAAAAAATTAGAGATAAAATTAATCCTTATACTGAAAGTTTAATTGAGGCTCTGAATGATTTTATTCGTGATGGTAAAAATAAACTTGGTTCTGCTTATGAACTGGTAATAATTGCTGATAGTTTAGACCGAATTGTACCAATTGTACAGCCAGACGGACGTAGCAATCACGATGAAATTTTTGTAGACCGCAGCGCCCAACTTAAAGGATTAGATTGCCATACAATTTATACAATTCCAATTTCAATGGTCTATTCTAATCAAGCGCCAAATCTCAAAATTGAATATGACGATCCACAGGTTTTACCAATGATTATGGTGAAAACTCCAGAGGGAGAAGTTTACGATTTGGGAGTCGCTACAATTAGGGAAATTATTGATAGACGAGTTAGTGAAGTTAATCCAGATTTATGTTTAGAAAGGGATGTTTTTGAAAGTCGAGAAGTATTAGATAGACTTTGCTTAATGAGTGGGGGTCATGTCCGGGATTTGATGTTATTGATGCAAAGTGTAATTAGACGAACTGGAGGTCAATTGCCAATTTCTGGCAAAGTCGTACAAAGAGCTATTACGGAAGCAAGACTTCCTTATAAAAGATCGGTTCAACAAGAAGAATGGCAAATATTAGTTAATGTTTTTCGTTCTAAAAGTATATTGAATAATCAGCAACACCGGGATTTATTGTTTAATCGTTGTTTGCTGGAATATACTTTCTTGGATGAGGAGGGAGAAAAGCAAACTTGGTATGATGTTCATCCTTTGATTAAAGGAGTTCGTGAATTTAAGGAGTTGCTGCAATGAAGGGAGAAAAAGTTGTTTGGGAAGAAGATTTACAGTCAACTTTTGCTGAGGAATATCAAGACCTATTGAATGTTGTGAGATTTATTGAAGGTTTTGGTTTATTGTTCGTAGAATGTTCGCCTCCACAGGGAACGGAAATTATTGAAAAAATTCGGCAGGATATTCCCCAGGAAAGGGTAGAAGTTTTGCGTTTGGATAAGACTACTTATAATTTTTATAGTCTGGTAAAAGAATTGCCAAATTTTGCAGAGATTGATGTTTTATTTGTGACTGATTTGGAATATTCTCTCTATCAATATGAGGAGGATATGAAAGAAAAGGGTTGGGATAGTAATGAAATTATTTCTATTAGTAGAAGGGGAGTGCCTCCTGTTTTGATTAATTTGAATCAGCAGCGAGAAAGATTTAGAGATGATTTTGATATTTGCTTTGTGTTTCTGTTACCAAGGTTTGCTTTAGATTACTTGATTAAACGTGCCCCAGATTTTTTTGATTGGCGTTCTGGGTTATTTCTGTTTCCTATCAGTGAGGAATATTTACGACAAGAATCTTTAGATGTTTGTGCAAAAAAGTTAGATGATTATAAAGAGCTTACCAGGCAAAAACGTAAGTCTGAATGGTTGAGAATTAAAAGTTTGGTTGATGATGAAAGACTTCCTGTTGAACAAAAAGCTAATTTGTTAGTTAGAAAGGCTTTATTGGATATAGAGTTTAAGCAAAATGAAGAAGCAATATTAGCTTGTGATGAAGCATTAAAAATTCAAGTTAATAATTATGAAGCCTGGAATAATAAAGGTGCTGCAGTGTTTTCTTTAAAAAGATATGAACAGGCGCTGGCAGCTTTTGAGAAAGCTCTAGAAATTCAACCAGACTCTCATTATGCTTGGAATGGTAAAGGCATTGCACTGGGAAAATTAGAAAGATATGAACAGGCAGTTACTGCTTATGAAAAAGCTCTAGAAATTCAACCAGACTTTCATTACGCCTGGAATAATAAAGGCGATGCACTGAAAAAATTAGAAAGATATGAACAGGCACTAGCTGCTTATGAAAAAGCTCTAGAAATTCAACCAGACTTTCATAAAGCTTGGAGAAACAAAGGTGATGCACTGATAAATTTAGAAAGATATGAACAGGCATTAGCTGCTTATGAAAAAGCTATCGAAATTCAACCAGACTTTCACTATGCTTGGAATAATAAGGGAATTCTTCTAGAAAAATTAGAAAGATATGAACAGGCAGTGACTGCTTTTGAAAAAGCTATCGAAATTCAACCAAAATTTCATACAGCTTGGTTCGGTAAAGGTAATGCACTGATAAATTTAAAAAGATATGAACAGGCAGTTGCTGCTTTTGAAAAAGCTATCGAAATTCAACCAGAATTTTATGATGCTTGGAATAATAAGGGCATAGCACTGATAAATTTAGAAAGATATGAACAGGTACTGGCAGCTTTTGAAAAAGCTATCGAAATTCAACCAGAATTTCATAAAACTTGGAAAAATAAAGGCGATGCACTGAGAAATTTAGGTAGATATGAACAGGCACTGGCAGCTTATGAAAAAGCTCTCGAAATTCAACCAGACTATTATTCTGCTTGGAATAATAAGGGCATTGCATTAGGAAATTTAGAAAAATATGAACAGGCACTTACTGCTTTTGAAAAAGCTCTAGAAATTCAGCCAGACTTTCATGAAGCTTGGAATTGTAAAGCTATTGCACTGAGGAATTTAGGCAGATATGAACAGGCACTGGCAGCTTATGAAAAAGCTCTAGAAATTCAACCAGACTATTATTCTGCTTGGAAAAATAAGGGAATTCTTCTAGAAAACTTAGAAAGATATGAACAGGCACTGGCAAATTATGAAAAAGCTCTAGAAATTCAACCAGACTATGATGATGCTTGGAAAAATAAAGGCGATGCACTGAGAAATTTAGGTAGATATGAACAAGCACTGGCAGCTTATGAAAAAGCTCTAGAAATTCAACCAGACTATTATTATGCTTGGGTATGTAAGGGTGAAATACTTAGAAGTTTAGGTAAATATGAGGAGGCACTGGCAGCTTATAATAAAGCTCTAAAAATTAAGCCAGACTTTCATGAAGCTTGGAATTGTAAAGCTATTGCACTGAGGAATTTAGGCAGATATGAACAGGCACTGGCAGCTTATGAAAAAGCTCTAGAAATTCAACCAGACTATGATGATGCTTGGAAAAATAAAGGCGATGCACTGAGAAATTTAGGTAGATATGAACAAGCAATTGCAGCTTATAAAAAAGCTCTAGAAATTCAACCAGACTATCATGATGCTTGGTTCGGTAAAGGTAATGCACTGGGAAAATTAGAAAGATATGAACAGGCACTGGCAGCTTTTGAAAAAGCTTTAGAAATTCAACCAGACTTTCATGATGCTTGGTTCGGTAAAGGCATTGCACTGGGAAATTTAGGTAGATATGAACAAGCAATTGCAGCTTATGAAAAAGCTCTAGAAATTCAACCAGACTTTCATGATGCTTGGTTCGGTAAAGGCATTGCATTAGAAAAATTAGAAAGATATGAACAGGCATTGGCTGCTTATGAAAAAGCTCTAGAAATTCAACCAGACTTTCATGATGCTTGGAATAATAAAGGCATTGCATTAGGAAATTTAGAAAAATATGAACAGGCAATCGCTGCTTTTGAAAAAGCTCTAGAAATTCAACCAGACTTTCATGATGCTTGGAATAATAAAGGCATTGCATTAGGAAATTTAGAAAAATATGAACAGGCAATCGCTGCTTTTGAAAAAGCTTTAGAATTTAAACCAGACTATCACTATGCTTGGTACTTTAAAGGCAATACACTGAGAAATTTAGAAAGATATGAACAGGCAATTGCTGCTTATGATGAAGCTTTGAAAATTCAACCAGACTATTATCAAGGCTGGTATTTCAGAGGTGCTGCATTCTACAGACTAGGCCGTTTTAAAGAAGGTTATGCCAGCACAATCAAAGCCTTGGAAATTAACCCCGATTTTACTGAGGAAATATTTAATCAAAGCATAAAAAATCTTCTCACAAAAATAGGCTGGTATAAACTGAAAGAAATTTATACTAAAGTTTTGAGAATTATAGGTTTAAGAAGCTGAGTAACAGAAAAATTATAGGTAAAGTGCATCTAGTCACCCAACAAAAACCTATATCTAATAGATGTTGTATGTTGGGTTTCCGTTCCTCAACCCAACCTACGAAAAGTTGGGGAAACTTGCAACGTCTCACAAAAGCACTTTAGGGCGATAAATTACGAACTGATGCAGAAAAATTATTAGAAAATCCTCAGATAAAAATCTTACTTTCTCAGACAGATAATTCCAAAACAGAAACTCAACAATAAATTCTCAATATTACTCGTAAATAAGTAAACCTCTTAATTATCAAACAGAAAAAGCATCGCCCCAACAACAAACAAATAAAACAAAAAAAAACTCACCCCATATTTTCCCACATTCCTCAACAAAATATTAAGTAGTCAAAAAACCTAGCCAGACATTACAGGTAGCACCTCTAACTCTGACCTAAAATCAACAGGTTTCATACTTCAATCAATCAAATATAGAATCAAAAGCCTATACTTGCTTATACTGAAAGAAAATTAAGCAGGATGCTCCCTAATATTGACTTAAATATATTAAACCCCACCTAATAACCAAAACATTAAAAAAAATTACTGACACAACATTATCTACTCATCATGTCAACCCTCACTCTTCGCGAACCAAAATACCAACAACTCAAAAACCGTCTCATCCAAATACGAGACCTAGAAGCCGCCGCCTCCGTATTAAACTGGGACCAAACTACCTATATGCCCACCGGAGGTACTTATGCTAGAGGCCGACAAATAGCCACCCTCAAAGAATTTGCCCATGAAAAATTTACCGACCCAACCATAGGTCAGCTCCTCGAAGACCTCCGCCCCTACGAAAAAAGCCTCCCCTACGACTCCACCGAAGCTAGTCTGATCCGCGTTACCCGCCGAGACTACGATCGCGCCATCCGAGTCCCATCAGAATTTATGGCCAAATTCTGCCAACATCAAGCTACGGCCTACGAAACATGGGTCAAAGCCAAATCAGTCAAAGATTTTTCCCTAGTACAACCATACCTAGAAAAGACATTAGACCTGAGTCAGGAATTAGCCAGCTTTTTCCCCTACCAACATATCGCCGATCCGCTGATCGACTTTGTAGATGAAGGTATGACAGTCTCCATTCTCCAGCCTCTGTTTAGCCAACTGCGCCAAAAATTATTACCTATAGTTGAAACTATTACCTCCGCCCCACCTATCAATGACTCTTGCCTCTGCCAGCATTACCCAAAAGAACAACAACTAAAGTTTGGACGTACTGTCATTGAGCGTATTGGGTTCGACTTTCAACGGGGGCGACAAGACGAAACCCCTCACCCTTTTACTTCCAGCTTTTCTATTGGGGATGTCCGCATTACTACCCGCGTCTACGAAGATAATTTTACCGAAGCTCTATTTAGTACAGTCCACGAAGTAGGCCATGCCCTCTACGAACAAGGTATTGGCCTGGAATTGGAAGGTACACCTCTAGCTGAAGGTACATCAAGCGGTATCCATGAAAGTCAATCCAGATTGTGGGAAAATATGGTGGGTCGTAGTCGGGGTTTCTGGGAATGTTTTTATCCCCAACTACAGGGTATTTTCCTCAAACAACTCAGTTATGTTTCCGTTTCAGAATTCTATCGTGGTATTAATAAGGTGGCCAAATCTTCTATCCGCACTGATGCTGATGAGGTAACGTACAACCTCCATGTGATGATTCGGTTTGATTTGGAGTTGGCCATGTTAGAGGGTAAGTTAGCCGTTAAGGATCTTCCCGAAGCTTGGAATGAACGTTACAAAGCAGACTTGGGTATTGTTCCTGCTGATGATAGTGAAGGGGTAATGCAAGATGTGCATTGGTATGCTGAAATGATTGGGGGAATGTTTCAAGGCTATACCTTAGGTAACTTAATTGCTGCTCAAATTTATGAAAGTGCAGTTAAATTTGACCCTGAAGTTACTGTTGCTATTGAACGAGGTAATTTTACTCTTTTGCATAAATGGCTTAAACAAAATATTTATCAGCATGGTCGTAAATATACAACTAATGAATTAATTAAGCGAGTTACAGGTAAGCCTTTAAGTATTGAGCCGTTTATCCGTTATATTCAAGATAAATATAGCAACATATACAATACTAAACTTGCCACTTCTACTTTTTCAGAAAAAAAGTAAGTTTGAAACAGGGAATTTAGTTATTATCGCACTACCAAAATAGGGCGCGGACATTTCTCTATTTCCTGCTCCCTACTCCCTACTCACTACTCTCTTTCCACTCAAATTTATTGTCCTAACTTTTGAACGTACTGCTATACATATTTGACTTAGAAAATTAATGCAACAGAAAAAATTTATTAGTCTAAAGTGATACAAAAATCTAGGCTGATAATGGGTTGTTATATTATTCCGGTTGAATACTTAGAAATAATCGTGAAAGTAGTCAGGAGTCATAAATCAGGAGTCAGGATAAAATTAGGTAAGAAAGGAGAATAGTAGAGGGTGTATAAAGTGTTTATGCTTTACTGTCAATCCGAATATTTTATCGTTCGCTAATTATCCAGACATGATATTATTTTAATTTTTCAATGGGTTAGTTTCTGGGTAAATAAATTACTTGACTGCGATTAACTGCTAATCTGTAATTATTCACACCCTTCCTAGAAAATTATTCGTTTCCTGGTTTTCTGATGAAAAAAAAAGGGTGTGAAAGGTTATGCTAATCCGTGGTATTGTTGACTCTCCATCACAAAATTAAGAAACCTTAAATAACCAAGTTCAACCAGAGGTAAAGGAGGATTTTATGTTTCAACTAATTCAAGAAATTATTAACAGTGAAGTCAAAACAGACTTGCTATCTATGATTAGCGAGTTACGTAATTCAGATAAACGGTATTTACTACGGAATGATATCTCCTTTGCTTGGGGGCAATATTGTTGGGGAAAAGAAAATGCACATGAACTTTATCATAATTCTCCTTTGGCTAAGTTGATTTCTTATACTCAAGAAATAATTCTAGAAAACGAAAGTTTCTATATTGTTATTCGTGCGAAAGTTGCCGAGCAAAAATTTTATCGGCTCTCGTCGGAAGAGTTAACAATAGAAGAGATGACAGTACAAGAATATCTAAATGTATGCGATCGCTACGTCAATCGTTACAATCCTAATGAAGGCAATCTGTTAGAAATAGACTTAGGACCTTTTTATGATTATACTCCTAAAATCCGCGACCCAAAAAACATCGGCAAAGGAGTACAATTCCTAAATCGGTTTTTGTCAAGTAAATTATTTCAAGACCCCAATCAATGGTTATTAGCCTTGTATAATTTTTTAAGTATACATTCTTATCAAGGCATTAAATTACTAATCAATGAAAGAATTCATAACCAAAGAGAATTATCCGAGCGAATTAAACAAGCTATTGGTTTTGTGAATAACTGCCCAGCGAATCAAGCCTATGAAAAATTCCGTTTTGACTTACAAAATATGGGTTTTGAACCAGGTTGGGGCAACACTGCAGGTCGTGTTAAAGAAACTTTAGAAATATTAGACGAACTGATAGATTCACCCAATGATTTAGTATTGGAAAAATTCTTGGACCGCATCCCGATGCTGTTTCGAATTGTATTAATTTCTGTTCAAGGTTGGGTTGCTCAAGAAGGAGTTTTAGGACGACCAGATACAGGGGGACAAGTAGTTTATATTATTGACCAAGCCAGAAGTTTAGAAAAGCAGTTACAAGAAGATTTAAAACTTGCTGGTTTAGATGTGATGGGAGTGCATCCTAAAGTAATTATTCTGACTCGTTTAATTCCTAATAGTGACGGTACTCGTTGTAACGAACGTTTAGAGAAAGTTCATGGAACTAAAAATGCGTGGATTTTGCGAGTTCCTTTCCGGGATTTTAACTCAGATTTTACTCAAAACTGGATGTCAAGATTTGATGTCTGGCCTTATTTAGAAACCTATGCTATTGATGCTGAAAAAGAATTATTTGCAGAATTTCAAGGCAAACCAGACTTAATTATTGGCAACTATACTGATGGTAGTTTAGTGGCATTTTTGTTAGCCCGCAGATTAAATGTTAATCATTGTCATATCGCCCATGCTTTAGAAAAATCTAAATATCTGTTTAGTAATCTTTACTGGCAGGAAATGGAAGATAATTATCATTTCTCCTTGCAATTTACAGCAGATTTAATTGCGATGAATGCTGCTAATTTTATTGTGAGTAGTACTTACCAGGAAATTGTCGGCACGGCAGAAAGTGTGGGGCAGTATGAATCCCATAAAGTATTTACAATGCCGGATTTATATCATGTGGTTAATGGCGTTGAATTATTTAGCCCTAAGTTTAATGTCGTATCTCCCGGAGTGAATGAAGACATCTATTTTCCCTACACTAGAACTCAAGATCGTTTAGAAGGCGATGGCGAACGTTTAGAAGAGTTAATCTTTACCTTAGAAGACTCGAATCAAGTCTTTGGTAAACTCGAAGATACCGATAAACGACCCCTGGTTTCTGTAGGTCGTTTCGATCGCATTAAAAATCTTGCTGGTTGGACAGAATGCTTTGCTAAAAGTGAAGGATTACAAGAACATTGTAACCTGATTTTATTAACTGGCAAATTGTTAGTTGAAGATGCTAATGATGCTGAAGAAGCCGAGGAAATTAAGAAGTTTTATAATATAGTTGACCAATACCAGTTATATAACAAAATTCGTGTAGTTGGTGTCCGTCTATCGAAAAGAGATTCAGGAGAAGCTTATCGAGTAATTGCTGACCGTAATGGTATTTTTGTACAACCTGCTTTGTTTGAAGCTTTTGGTTTAACAATCTTAGAAGCAATGATTTCTGGTTTACCAACTTTTGGCACTATGTTTGGCGGTCCTCTGGAAATTATTCAAGACAAGATTAATGGCTTTTACATTAACCCAACAAACTATGAAGAAACAGCTTCCAAACTGTTAGATTTTATTATCCGGTGTAACCATGATGGTAATGGTTATTGGTATGAAATTTCCAACTTAGGTATTGACCGAGTTTATAGCACCTACACTTGGGAAATTCATACTAAACGGTTACTGACTTTAGCGCGAGTTTATGGTTTTTGGAATTATTCTTCTCAGGATAATCGTGAGGATATGTTGCGTTATTTAGAAGCACTATTTTACCTTATTTACAAACCTCGGGCTAAAGAATTATTGGAAAGTCATCTCCAGTAAGTAGAAAACTGTATAAATAGTATTTTTGAGAGTTGATTAGCAAGTAAAAAAAATAGATTATATTTTTACTTGCTAAGTTTTTGCTATAGCGTTTCTCACCCTTTGTGAGGTACAGTTATCTTTTTTATTTCTATTCCCTATTCCCTATTCCCTGTTGCCTTCCGGAGCTATTCCCTAAAACAAACGAATTTTGTACCTCAGCAGTATTGAGAATTGCTATACCTGGTCAAAGTAAAGGATTACATAGCTAAAGTTTAATAATACAGCAGATTCCAGGTTTATGAAGTACAGTAAAAGCAGTGTGTAAAATAGTTTTTGAAGTATTGAGTATTTAATCTTCTCAACTGCGGTAGCTAATCAAATTTCAACATCGCTGAATTACTCAAATCAATGTACCACATTTACATGGAATAGGCTACTTACAGCCTATTTAATTACTAATACTATTATGTTTATCCGCTTATAATTTGATTAATCTGATTGGATTATGTTTGACTTTTGAATGGGTGAATGTGTAACTTCCGCAGTAATATTGAATTTTGACTACAAAAATCATCTCAGACTCAACATCACATATTAGACATCTCCAAAAAAGTAAAAAGTTAATTTTTTTTCTGCTCGTAGATAACTGGATAAAATTCAAGACAAATTATATACTTGACTAAGTAAATATATGTTCAATTAATATCAATAAATATGATGATGATTATCGTTGTTTTTTTAGTTGATAGCGAGAGCATTTATGAATAATTAAAAACATCTCCAAGCTAGTAATATAAATGCTTTGCAATTTCTCGATATATCTATAGCAATCCTCGGCGTGGTTATGTAAAAAATACTGTTGAAAAAGACAACAGCTAATCTGGCAACAAGAGTAAGAGTTTCAGACTTTATTATCTAATGCATTGATTTTTTACAACTCATTTAGGATTGCTATATTTGTTAAAACTATCCGGGTAACTACATAAAATTGAGAAATTAAAAATAACTAACTAAAGCCAAACAACAGGGAAATAACTTTAGGGGATTTCTGAGAAGATGCTAATATAAATTATCTAGCGGTTTTATCACCCTGACCTGTTCCAACCATAGTAATAATTGCCAGCACAAGCAATTGTAGATTAAGTATTATTAAGTTGATTTTAGAGACTCAGGGTTTTCAGCCACAGCTAGTAATCATTACAACAAAAGTTTTATTTATGATGCGTGTCCCTACCATAACTACCATATTAAGCTTGGTAGCCCTGTTTAATCTTACTCCAACCAGGGCTATTGCCAACAACGAAACAGAATCCTTTACTTCTAAACCAGAAGGAGACTTCATTGACAAGCCTCATTCAGATACTTCAAAATTTGCTCAAGAAGATACTAGTAAAAGTAAAGTATTAGAGAAAAAAAACACTAATAATTTTCAGATACCTTTTCTTCCTGGAAGTTCCAGATTTTTCGGTAAATCTTCTCAACCAGAACTATTTTCTAAACCCTTCTATTCAGGTGTTCCAAAGAAGGAAAATGATGGAAAGAATTTATCACAGGGTTCGCGAGGTGCAGAAGTTTGGGCAGTACAAAGACGTTTACAAGCTAGAGGGTTCGATCCGGGTTCTGTAGATAGTGTATTCGGTTCCCGTACGACACAAGCAGTAAAAGCTTTTCAAGACTCCAAAGGATTAAATATAACTGGCATAGTGGACGAGACAACTTGGAAAGCACTTGCTCAACCATCATTTACCCCCCGCCCCCAAATTCGGGCACAAAAACCACAAATTGAGGTACAAAAACCGCAAATTCGGGCACAAAAACCACAAATTGAGGCACAAAAATTATTAGCAAAAGGAGACAGGGGTTCTAAAGTTAAAACCCTGCAAGTCCGTTTGGAAACTATAGGCTTCGATCCAGGTCCAATTGATGGGATATTTGGTATTAAGACCATTAGAGCAGTTAAAGAATTTCAACAAGCTAAAGGAATTAAACCTGATGGGGTAGTCGATAAAAAGACTTGGGAAACTCTTAGTCGGAAGTAAAAGTAAACTTAATTAAGTGAAATTTCTACAGTCTGACAATGAGCTTTTCTCAGACTAAAATTAGATCGAAATATGCCAAAATTAAACTAGCAATCAGCGATTAATTAGTTTTTCGCTGATTGTATTGTTTTATCCATATTTTGAGTAGATTTAATCCCGACATATGATATAGTAATAGGAATATAGAATAAAGTTTTAACTAAAATATTAGAGATAATTCATAAAGTAAATATGAAACTGGTTAGCTCGTTGATTATTGTCATTGCAAGGAGGCACATAAAGCAATTATTTTAGTTTACCATATCTGCCCTCCGTGGCAATTTTTGGCCTAGTAGTTAAGCTTCGAGATTGTTACTTTACCGGAAGGCTTTCGTGACGGAATGCTATCGCAAACGCCTACGGCTGACTTAATGTCCGAGCCAGGAGCTTAACTCGTTCGCTCGCCACCTTACAGTTGACTTCATCAGACTTTATTTAGATTGTCTTGATAAATCAGGTCTTAATTACATTGATTTTAATATCAATAGTTATATCATGTCTGGTTGAATACTTATAAATAAGCACAGAGGAGTCAGTATGGAAGAAAAAGAGGAGAAAAAAAAAGAAGAAGAAGAGGAGAAAGTTTTTTTATCACGCTCTTATCCGGACATGATATTACACCTTAATTAATTATTGAGATGAAAGTTTAATAAATGTGGAATCAGGTGAATAATGATTGGAAAATAATTTATATATACTCTTGTTTTTATTGAATTAATTTATGGCATTTTGTCAATGTAAATATCAAAGCAAATATAATTGACTAAACCCAAAAAGCAAAAATCTTTCGCTTAACCCCTAGGCTTCCTCTAAAAAACTAACTTAATCAAAGTCTAAGACCAGAAGCCATGCGTAAAAAATCCATTTTAGGGATAATTTTATTCTTGCTGACCCTAACATTAGTCATCTTCTACGGGTCACCAGATAATCATCAGCCACCAAATCAAGTAGAAGTTGATAAAGTAGAGTCACAGCTATGTACAAACGAAAAAGCCTCTAAATGTATAGCGAATTTAAGCTTCAATCACATTTCAGAAATAGAGTTTTTTCCAACTACAAACTCAAATAATTCCAACAACTATCATACTGCCATCACAAGAAAAGACAATCCTCGCTTTAGTAATATATCAACTTCAGAATCCAAACCAACCTACGAAGTAATTGATATTTTATGGCTCCTACTTTGCTCCGGGTTAGTATTTATCATGCAGCCTGGATTTATGTGTTTAGAATCAGGATTAACCAGGTCAAAAAATAGTATTAATGTTGCCATTAAAAATCTAACTGATTTTGGTATTTCAGTTGCCTGTTTTTGGAGTTTTGGATTTGCTTTAATGTTTGGGACTTCTTCTGCTGGATTAGTTGGCCATAGCAATTTCTTCCTAGCAACGGATTTGAAATCTTTTGATGCGGCCTTCTTTTTATTCCAAGTAATGTTTTGTGGCACAGCTACAACTATCGTTTCTGGTGCTGTAGCTGAACGTATGAAATTTAGTTCCTATTTACTTGTTGCCTCTCTGGTTTCAGGTTTTATTTATCCTATATTTGGTCATTGGGCTTGGAATGGAGTTGAAACTGGTGCATTAACAGGTTGGCTTGGGCAACGTGGCTTTGTTGACTTTGCAGGTTCGACTGTTGTTCATAGCATTGGTGGCTGGGTTTCCTTGGCCGTTTTATTAGTTATTGGCCCCCGCACAGGCAGATTTCCTCCTGGACGCCCACCAGAAAAAATTCATGGCTCAAACTTACCCCTATCGGTATTGGGAGCAATGCTGATTTGGTTTGGTTGGTTTGGGTTTAATGGTGGGAGTACTCTGGCATTAAATGAACAAGTAGCGGGCATTATTGTTAATACAGTTCTTGCTAGTGTGGCAGGGATGGTAACTACTCTTGGTATTGGCTGGTATATCAGAGGAATACCTAATGTTGAGTTACTAATTAATGGAACTTTAGCTGGTTTAGTTGCTGTTACAGCATCGTGTCATGCGGTTACTGCCGTATCTGCTGTTTTAATTGGTGCCATTGGTGGTATTGTTACGACCTTGGTAGAAGTGGCTTTGGAAAAGATTCAGATAGATGATGCTGTTGGGGCTATTCCAGTTCATCTGGGTTCGGGTATTTGGGGCACTTTAGCAGTAGCTTTTTTTGCGAAACCGGAAGTATTAGGTACTGGTTTAAGTTTTAGCCAACAGCTTGCAGTTCAGCTATTAGGAATTTATGCAGCTTTTCTTTTAGCATTTTGTTTACTATATCCAATTTTACTCATTACAAATAAATTCTTTTTATTTCGAGTTTCTACAGCAGATGAATATATAGGTTTAAATGTTTCTGAACACCAAGCAAAAACAGAAATATTAGATTTATTTAGGGCGATGAATTCCCAAGCTCGGACTCAAGATTTAAGCTTGCGTATACCTGTGGAACCGTTTACTGAAGTGGGGCAAATTGCTCAAAGTTACAATCAGGTAATGGATGCTTTGGAGGAAGCAACTGCTAGAAATGATGCCATTGTCAAAGTAGCAACCGATGCAATTATTACTTTTACAAAACCAGGGCTTGAAGTTATTAGTATTAACCCTAGTACTGAACGAATTTTTGGCTACAAGAGTCAAGATTTGCTTGGTTTACCTATAGATAAATTAATCAGCTTTACAATCAATCCGTTAACTATGGAAGAGATTGATGGGATTGAATTTTTAGAAAAAGTCGAAAAATTAGAAAGTTCAGAAAGTTCAGAAGTAGAATTATTCAATTTTTGGGTTAATCCCGGTTTGATTGTTGAGGGAAATCCAGAAATAAAAACTTCTTGTTATGTATTTGACGAGCTAAATATTCAACCAGAAAATTGGCAGTATGCTTTTCCCAGTTTGGATTTTTTGAATTTATTAGAGACAAATTTATCTGAGAATAAAATAGAGTTAGATGATGGGGGAAAAGAAGTAGATCAAAAAAAACAGTTTATAGAATCACTGATATCTAAAATTGCTCAGAGTGGAATTTTATATGAATTAGTTGGTATTCGTGCCGATAATTCTATGTTTCCAATCGAAATTGCCGTCAGGGAAGCAAAAATAAATAAAAAATATTTTTATACGGGTACTTTTCGAGATATTACAAAAAGAAAGCAATCAGAAGTAGCTTTAAAAGAAAATGAACAAAGATTCCGGAGTTTGTCCAGAGCTACCTTTGAAGGAATTATTATCCATGAACAAGGGAATATTGTGGATACAAATCTATCTGCTGCTCAAATGTTTAGATATGAATCTTCAGAAATGATTGGCATGAATGGGTTTAATTTAATCGCCCCAGAATATCACGATTTACTACTTGAAAAAATGACTTCTGGATCGGAAAAACCCTATGAAGTAGTGGGAGTCAGAAAAGATGGTTCTACTTTTCCTTTGGAAATAGAGGCTAAGGTTTTTTTACACCGAGGTAATCAAAATAGGGTAGCAGCTTTAAGAGATATTACTGAACGGAAACTAGCAGAGGCAGCTTTGCGAGAAAGTGAGGAAAGATTTAGAGCTGTAATGGAACAGGCTGCAGATGCTTTTATTCTCCACGATATGAATGGCAAAATAGTAGATATAAATCAAAGTACCTGTCAAACTTTAGGATATAAACGCGAAGAATTATTAGATTTATATGTTGAAGATATTGAGAAAAATTTTGCTTCGGAAGAGATTACTAAACAGTGGCAAAAAATGATTCCTGGCGTACCAATAACTATTGATGGAATTCATCAACGTAAAGATGGTAAAACTTTTCCTGTAGAGGTAAGATTGGGTTTATTAAAATCAGGAAATGGTAAATTAATATTGGCTCTTTGTCGCGATATAACTGAACGGAAAAAGGCAGAAGAGATTTTGCGTCACGAACAAGAAAAGTCCGAGAAATTGTTATTAAATATTCTGCCGAAACCTATTGCCGATAAATTGAAAGAAAATCATGGCACAATCGCAGAAGGGTTTGCTGAAGTTACAGTTTTATTTGCAGATTTAGTTGGATTTACAGAATTAGCAGGTCGCGCTTCTCCTGAGAAATTAGTTTATTGGTTAAATGAGATATTTTCTAGATTTGATTTACTAGCAGAAAAATACGGTTTGGAGAAAATTAAAACTATTGGAGATGCTTATATGGTTGTGGGTGGGTTGCCAAACCCAATGCCAAATCATGGTAAGGCGATCGCTTTAATGGCTATAGATATTTTGGAGGAAGTGGCCAACTTTGCCGAAAAAGAGGAACAGCCGTTACGCATCCGTATTGGTATAAATACTGGCCCAGTAGTGGCTGGTGTGATTGGTCGTAAAAAGTTTATTTACGATTTGTGGGGTGATACAGTAAATATTGCTAGTCGGATGGAGTCTCATGGCATCCCCGGCTCTATCCAGGTGACAGAGACAACTTATCAGGTTTTGCAAGACCAGTTTTTGTTTGAAGAGCGAGGACTGATTTCGATTAAGGGTAAGGGAGAGATGAAAGCTTATATTTTGAAGGGCAAGAAAGAGTTATAATAAAAAAATGGGGATTGTTTTAAAAATATTCAACTTCTGTGTTATATTTAAATTATGCGGATGTGGCGGAATTGGTAGACGCGCTAGATTTAGGTTCTAGTTTCTTCGGAAGTGAAGGTTCAAGTCCTTTCATCCGCATTTAAATTCAGAAAAAAATTTTACCGAATAATTAAGGTAAAAAGCTTCTCCTTTAAAGGAGAAACAAGCGGTCGAGGGATGGCGAGGAGACCTCGCCATCCCTCGACCAAGAGAAGAAAAAATTTTCCTTTTATTCAATCCTCTCCCTAATAAGGAAGAGGTAATTATCAATTATCAATTATCAATTATCAATTATTGAACAAACCTTACTCAGAAGACCCGCGCTCTGCTATAAAGAGCGCGTCGGGGTTAATGACATAAATAACCGTTTTTACCACCTAAAACCTAAAATTATCTTCCTCTTGCTACTCCTCAATTTGCCAGAGGTCTTTAATAAGTTGGTGGTCGATAATCTTTTTAGGTCTTAATGCTAACAAAACTCGCCCAAGTAAGGGGATAACAGGAGCTTCTTCAAACCATAAGATGTCTAGCTTTCCTGCTTGGTCTACGATAAAATAACCATCTTCTAACCATTGCCGTTGGGCTCGATCTATTACTAATAAAACTTCTTCAGTTTCACCAGGTATGGGCGTAGGAAGGCGATCGCTATTTTCAATTATAACTACTGGGTCTTCTGCTTGCATTACCACTTGCCATCCAGGGATAGCCACCCAAGCACCAGCTCCCCCAGAAAATTTAACTATTCCAAACGGCTCTATTGCCTCAACTAGTGGCACAGCTTTTAAGTCTTCTGTCTCGATCGGAAATTTTCCCACCACTGGTAAAATACGAGGTAACTCTTCTTCAACCTCAAGTCGATAAACTGGCAGACGGGGAGCTGGTCTCTGGGAAACAACAGTAAAGTCCGTTAATAATTTTTCTAGCTGTTTCCTAGCTGTGGCAGAATCAGCTAATCTTAGACCTTTGGCAATGAGACGAGACCTTTGTTGTAAGTCATTTTGTTGCCTAGCAACCTTCCAACATTGATAAGCTACGATATCTCCAGGGCGATCAGAAAATCCTTCTGGTATTGTTTTCATCCGGGCGAAATCTTTGATAGCTTTGGCTAAATCTTTCGCATCATCAGCGTCGAGATTCTGGGAAACGATAAACTCAGCAGCGATCGCTCTCTGTGGCTGGGTCAAAATTCTAAGTTCATAAAGTATATCACTACCCGAACGCTGAAAGTGCGAGCTTACATTTTCTTTAACATTAGCACTAATCATACTGGTATAAACTTGAGACCCAACAATCACCTGATTTTGCTGTACAGGTTCAAATCCTGTTTCCTCAAATATTTGCTGAGAATTATATCCAGCTTTTTGCAGAGTAGCACAAGCTTGTCCCCACTCTACCCAACTACCTTCTTTGCGACGTAGCAAACCAATTAAGTTTTCTAAATCTACTGAATTTATTGACTTTTCTTGAGAGTTGGGGGAGTTTTGGGGTGTTTCGGTCATAATGTTTAGATAGCACTTTTTTTTGTTGAACTTATGTTTGACCATCGTACCTAAGATAGCTGAAATTTGTGTTAATATCATTGTCTGGTTGAATACTGATAAATAATTTAGAAGAATTTTTGCCTTTTCCTCTTTAGGCCACAGGAGTAGCAGTCTCAGATGGTGGAGCGCGCCTTGAGGCCGAATAAAATTCAATTTCACTCCAAGCTAAGTCTTATGACTCATAACTTCTGAACTGAATTAGGATTATGCTACAAAAGTTTGAGTTGAAGATGAGAGCCAGGCGGTTTTAACCCCTGGGTGAAATATGAGCCACGGGATCGATCCCGTAGTACCCTACACAAGTGTGTAGGGTTGTGTTACGATCGTCCTACTATG
>JBARXI010000440.1:0-6524 GCA_049647275.1 Microcoleaceae cyanobacterium | reverse complement strand
TCGGTAATTTCTCCGAGTACTAACGCTCTTTGTATTTGTCTCTCCAAAGAAATTTTTGCTCTAGACAATTCTATTTCTGCTTGTTTGCGCTCTGTAATATCTAACCAATAACCTACTGCTTCTATGGGCATCCCATCATGATTGTAAACTACTTTTAGTTCGTCATGGAACCAGATATAACTACCATTCTTGTGCAAAAAGCGATATTCATGGCACAGGTATCCTGACTCCATAATTTTTGATGTTTCTGCCGACACTTTTGCCACATCATCTGGATGAATATGATTTAGCCAAAATCCAGAATTTTCCGTAAATTCTCGTGGTTGATAACCCGTGACTGAGGTAACATTATCACTAATCCAAGTTGCTCCGTAATTACCAGTCACTTTACAACTATAAATGATAGCAGGACTAGAAACAAGTAAAAACTTTAGACGTTCGTTGACTAATTGTAGTTGAGTTTCTGTTGCTTTGCGGTCTGTAATATCAATAGCAGCACTAATGTAACCCGCAAAAGTACCATTAGGGGTAAATCTTGGTCTACCTGTATCCAGTACCCATCGATATTCCCCATCAAATCGACACATACGATATTCGAGCTGAAAATTTTCCTTAGTTTCTTGACTCTGGGCATAAGTTTGCTCACAATGTGCTCGCTCCTCTGGGTGAACACATTCTAACCATCCCCGCTCTAAAGCTTCAGAAAAATTAGAGCCGGTAAATTCTAACCAAGTTTTATTAAAAAATGTGCAATTATTCTTGCTATCTGTTACGCAGATCATCATGGTCGTACTATCTGCCATCGATCTAAAACGGGCTTCACTTTCCCGCAAAGCTTGTTCGGCCGCAATGCGATCGCTAATATCTACTTGCACTCCTACATAGTGAGTCAAGCTACCATATTTATCATCTACCGGAGAAATTGTCACTTCATTCCAGAATTTGCTACCATTTTTGCGGGTATTTTGCAATACTACCTGGCAGTTTTTTCCTGTAGCGATCGCCTGTCTCATCTCCTGAACTTCTGGTTGTTCTTGGTCATCTCCTTGTAAGAAGTGACAGTTTCTCCCTATGACTTCTGAACTTGAGTAACCTGTGATTTTTTCAAAGCCTGAATTTACATATAATAAAGGTTGATTTTTTTTACTAACATCACAAATCGTGATGCCTTGGGGAGTAGTCTCGATCGCTCTTTGTAGTAACTTTAAATGTTCTTGTTCTTCGCGTCTTGCTGTTACGTCTTTAAGAGTTAGGAGATATGCCCTTTTCTTTGCCCAAATAATTTCACCTATCCGTGTTTCTAAAAATAAAATATTACCAGATTTTTGTCTAATATATATTTCTGTTTGATTGCCATCTATCAGGGGTAAACCTATTTCTTCACCTATCAAATTTTCTGCTGTTTTTTCCCACAACAATTCCGTTGAAGGATTAACAAAAACTATCTTACCTTCCCCATCAATAATCATCAGACCTTCCGACATATTCGAGATAATTGTCGATAGATTATTTTCTGTCTTTTTCCTGATTTCTATTTCCTGCTGTAGTTGTTTATTTTGCTCTTCTAATTGTAGATGCAGTTTTTTAATTGTGATTTGATTTGTAATTCTTGCTAAAACTTCTTCTGCTTTAAATGGCTTAGTAACATAATCTACTCCTCCCACTTGAAATCCTTTTACTTTATCAGAAACTTCTGATAATGCACTTAAAAAAATCACTGGAATACCCTGAGTTTTTGGATTAGCTTTGAGAAAATTACACACTTGATACCCATCCATTTCTGGCATCAGAATATCTAGTAATATCAAATCTGGCTGACTGATAATTGCAGCATTTAATCCCAACTCTCCAGAAATAGCTCGTTTAACTTTATATCCTTCTTGACTCAAAATCTCAGAAAGAAAACGTAAATTATTAGATTGGTCGTCTATAATTAATATTGTGATTCTAGTGTCATTTATCATCAGCTTATTTTTCTCTATATTTGATAAAAAATGCTCGATTTTAACCCTATAGTTTTTTTTAGTTAATTATAGTTTTTATTCCTATTATAATCAAGTCCATACGATAATTGTATACTAATTCTCTCAAGGTTTTTGCTAGAGATTCTTGTGGTGCTGGAATCTGTTCAATTAGTTGAATAATCAAATCTTCATTTAGTTCATATGCAGCTTCTTGAAGTTGTTTAACCCAATTTTTTGGCATGGCCCCTAGTTGTTTTTGCCAACATAAATCAGGTTGTTTAACACTATCCAAGTTTGTAGCCTGGCTGTCAAGATAGGATTCAGATAAGTCAGGGTAAATATATGATACTCTCAAATGTTTGCTGATAGTATTAAAGATAGTTTTTGCAGTTAAAGGTTTAGGCAGCAAATCATCCCAGAGTGCAGAAGTAATATCTTCTTGGCCTTGAGCAAACATACTAGCAGTTAGAGCTATGATTACTGTTTGGGAAGACTTACAATCTTTTATATGTTCTTCGATGTCGATTTTATTTTCAATGGCCCTAATTTCTTTTGTTAACTCTAATCCTCCCATTATAGGCATTCGTATATCTGTGAAAATTAAATCTGGCTGCCAATTTTTCCAAATCTCTAATCCTGCTTGACCGTTTTCTGCTCCCTTAACCTCAAAACCAACGGACTCTAATAATTCAACTATTAGAATACAATTGTCTTTATTATCGTCTACTACTAAAATTTTATTCGGATTTTTACCTGCTTCTAAACCAATGACTTGTTGATTTAATTCTTGATATTCTACTGATTTTTCTCCTAAGTTTAAAGGAAGAAAAATTTTAAAGGTTGTGCCTTCTTGTAAAACACTGCTAGCCGTAATTTTACCACCCATTATTTCCACAAATTTTTTGGTAATTGCTAAACCTAAACCTGTTCCTGACATAGCTGCCATTCCTAAGGATGTTTGTCTAAATTCTTTAAACAAATTATCCATTTCTTCTGGAGCTATACCTGGACCTGTATCGCATATAGAAAAACAGAGGTAATTTTTGCCCTCTGATACTAATTTTGTAGATTTTTTTTCCGCTTTTGATTCTTCTGATTCTTTTGATTCTATCGTTACTGTGAGAGTCACGCTACCGTAATTTGTAAACTTAATGGCATTTCCCAAGAGATTAATTAAGCAAACTCGTAATTTATGTTCATCAGTTTTTATATTTTGGGAAATTTGAGGGGATATCTGAAAAAAAAGTTCTATATTTTTTTCTACTGCTTTAATTTTGAACATTTCTTCCAGATTATCAATTAGCCGATATAGATTAATATTATCCTCCTTAAACTCTATTACCCCTGCTTCTATTTTAGAAAAGTTTAATACTTCATTAATTAAGTCTAATAAATGCTCGCCACTATGATTAACAATTCTCAAATATTCCTGATGTTCCTCATTAATGCCAGGATGGCGTAGCATCAGTTCAGTAAATCCTAAAATTGAATTCATCGGAGTTCTAAATCCGTGACTAACCCTAGCAATAAATTTACTTTTAGCGATGGAAGCTGCTTGAGCTTCTGTTTCAGCTTGCTTTCTTTTTTCTATTTCCTTTTGTAGTGTTTGATTTTGTTTTTGCAATTTTTTTTGTTGATTCAGTAGTTGTTCTTGCAGGCATTTAATCGTCAGTTGGTGTTCGATTCTGGCTAAAACTTCTTCTATTTGAAACGGTTTAGTAATATAGTCAACCCCTCCGATTTTAAAAGCTTTCACTTTGTCAAAATATTCATCTAAAGCACTAATGAAAATTATGGGAATTTCTGCGGTTTTGGGAGATAATTTTAACTGTTGACAAACTTCATAACCATTCATTTCTGGCATTTTAATATCCAGCAAAATTAAATCTGGTGGAGATGATATTGCAGTTCTAATAGCCATTTTTCCTTTAGCAGCACCTCTAACTTTGTAGCCTTGCTCTGATAAAGTATTAGATAATAGTTGTAGATTGGCTAAGATATCATCTACAATTAAAATATTGCCTTTGTTGATGTTCATAGTGTATTTTTATTAATTATATTCAGTAAATATTGACAGAGAAAACTCCATAATTAAGTAATATTGTATCCAATTAAGTAGTCATGCAAAATTAATTACACATACTCTAAAGCTAAAAAGCCTATATTCTGAAAATTACACTGAATAAATAGTGGTAATTAATTTGGCTTAGGTACTTATACCATTTAAAAAAAATAATATTACGAATAATCAGGGGACTTAAAAGATTTTGGTCAGATATCTATTCTCTTAAAAAGAGATATTCACTTTAATACATTATATTTAAGTTATAAATTGCTGACTAGGTGACTCCTGTACGGGCAATTTCCTGCGGAATGCGGAGCAAACATGTTTGCGTTAGCGCAGCTCCTCTGTAATATCATGTCCGTTTAATTAGTGATAAAAAATTTTCTTCTCCTGTTGCTTCTTGTTCCCTCCTGACTCCTCTCTCTGTGCTTATTTACAACTGTTCAACCGGACATAATATAAGAAGCAGTATTCCGTAGAAAATTGCCTTTACTGACTCCTATAAAAAGTCTAATTATTTCTAGCACATATTTATCGCGCCTGGTGTTATAAATCAATCATTTAGATGGTAGGAGAGAATCAGATTAGGGGAAAAAGAAAGTTTTCAGAAACTGTAGGGAGTAGGGAGTAGGGAGGATAATAGGTAGATTTTCCAACTCAAGTGAAAGAATAGGTTTTTTTATCATTAGATATCTGCGGAAAAGAGGGAGTAAGGAGTAGGAGTGGTTCGCGTTTGCGACAGCATTCCGGAGGAAACCACCCGTACAGGAGTAGGGGGAAATAATTGATTATTCCTGTATGATAATTTATCATATTTTTTATTATTGGAGATGTCTATTAGACATCTGCGGAAACTAAGTTTTTCTCCAGGAATTACAAAGGTTTGATATTAATTATCGGAGAAGTATATTAATCATCCGAACATAGTATAAATAATATTGAAGCTATTTATTCTGATATTATGTCCGGATAATTAGTGATAAAAAAACTTTCTCCTCTTCTTCTTCTTTTCTCCTCTTCTTCTTACTTTTTCTCTTGGTGCGCATTCCCTCTCTTGGTCCGCATTCCCTCTCTTGGTCAGCATTCCCTCTCTTGGTCGATTGGATATGGCGCAGGAAACCTGCGCCATCCAACCCTGCGGGAAGCTCCGAAGATCGACCGCTTGCGTCTGTCGCCGACGCGGGGTCGCACCGCTTCTTCCCTCCTGACTCCTGTAGGGGCGAATGGCCATTCGCCCCTACAACTCCTGACTCCTCTGTGCTTACTTATAACTATTCAACCGGACATGATATGACTCCTGTACCGAATCTTGATGAATTGCCCCTACAGACTCCTAACAAAAATCTAGCTATTTGTAGTACACATTTATCGCGCCTGATAATAATTAACCCAACATAATATAACTCGATCGCTATGATTTTGGGAAATCTTTTGATAATAATCCTGTGTTTTCAATTAAGTCAATAATTTGGTCGCAACGAAAATTATTAACCCCATCATTTAGAGTTTGAATTAGAGTAATTTGCTCGGCAGGAATTTGTGAAATTAACTCCATAATCTGTTGATTATCAATTAATTCAGCAGCTTCATAAAGTTGAGAAATCCACTCTTTAGACATAACAGCTAAAGATGCTGCCAAAAAATCCAACTGAATAGACCCTCCTGTAGAATTTACAATTGATGATACTGAAGTTAAATCTTCTGACATATTGCTTATTTTTAGATATTCTAATATTTTATCAAGAATTATCTGCTCTTGAAAAGGCTTTTCTACAAAGTCATCACAACCACAAGACAATGCAAGACCAACCTCCTCCTCTGAATTACTTCCAATCATCGCAATAATCGTTGTAGCTTCACCTTTTAACGAAGCTTTAATATTCCTAGTTGCCTCATATCCATCCATCACAGATATCTGCATATCCATCAAAATCAAAGATGCTTCCCACTCCTTCGAGACTTCCACAGCTTCTAAACCATTACTTGCTTCTCGCAATTCAAAACCTAATGGGGACAAAATTTTATACAACAGTTGACGGTTGCTCCATTCAGCATCCACAATTAAAACACGATATAGATTCGGAGTGACAGTAATATCCGTAGTGTGAGAATTTGTATCTAGTAATTTTACGCAGTTTACAGGTAAATTAAATCTAAAAATACTACCAACACCAACTATGCTACTGACAGTAATTTGACCCCCCATTAATTCCACAAATGAACGACTAATAGACAAACCCAAACCTGTACCTTCATTAGATTCTTGACCAGATTGAGTTTGCACAAACGGTTCAAATAGTATTTCTATTTCATCATTAGCAATACCAACACCTGTGTCTTCGATCCCAAATATCAAGTCGGTAGTAACTTCAGTTTGACCCTTAACTTTTTCTACCTTGGGAGCAATATTTTTTTGCCTTTTCATGGTAACAGAATCATTTGTTTCGGATTTGTGCCCTACTAAATGTGGTTTACTTTTAACTGTTAAAGATACT
>JBARXI010000439.1:0-21438 GCA_049647275.1 Microcoleaceae cyanobacterium | reverse complement strand
GGCAATTACTAAGGAAAAAATCTTCTTATGGCCCAAAAAACAGTTACAGTCACTATTGAGAACTCAGCTCCAGAAAATGGTGCATTCTTTTCCTCGACTTGGGCTGCCTTTCATGATGGCAGTTTTGATATTTTTAACCCAGGTGAAGCTGGAGAAGCTTTTCTAGAGGGATTAGCCGAAGACGCTAATACTGCTGATATAACTACTGCCTTCGCTGATAGTGGTGCTGGCGTTCAACAAACAATACCGGGCCCCACAGGTGACTTGAACGACTTTATATCGGGTGATACTGCTTCTGCACAATTCATTGTGGACGATGGAAGCGATCGCTATTTCAGCTATGGGTCAATGATTCTCCCCAGTAATGATGCTTTTATTGCTAATGGAGACCCCGTTGCATTTGAGATTTTTGATGAAGATGGGAATTTTGTCCTAGAAGATGATATTATTGTTTCTGGAGCAAGAGTCTGGGATGCGGGAACGGAAGTAAATGATGAAATTCCAGAAAATACTGCAGCACTGGGTCAGGCAGCTCCAAATACAGGCGAGGATGAAAATGGAACTGTGGAACTACACCCCGGTTTTATTGGCAGTGTGCGAGAAGGTAGTGATGAACTGGGAAATATTTTGAGTTCTGATGACTTCTCTGAGGCTGATTTTACAACAGAGAATGATGGGGAAGATTATCAAATAGCCCGCATCTCTTTTTCTGTAACTGATGGAATTGTCGGTACGGGAGATGGCGAGCCTCTCAATGGTACTGATGAGGCAGACACTATCAATGGTCGCGGGGGTGATGATACTCTCAATGGGCTAGATGAGGATGACAGTTTAATCGGTGGTTTTGGGGATGACTTACTCGTAGGTGGCGATGGTGACGACATTTTGGAAGGTCGCCCTGGGTTTGATATTTTGCTTGGAGGTGATGGTGATGATGTATTGAGCGGTGGCATAGGTCGCGATCGCATGAATGGTGGTAGTGGTGACGATACTCTCACTGGTGGTGCTAGTATTGATTTCTTTGTGTTCAATACTAATGAGGGATTTAGTACCGATGATGTGGGTATAGATACAATTACTGATTTCGATACAACGCGAGACTTTATACTCCTTGATAAAACTACTTTTGCTGCTATTACAAGTGACTCAAGTAACAGAAATAATCCTGGATTTAGCGATGCAACTGAATTTGAGTTAGTTGCAACAGATAACGATGTTGATACCTCTGAGGCTATAATTGTTCACAGTGAAGCAACTGGCAGTTTGTTCTACAATCCAAATGGTAGTGCAGATGGTTTAGGTAATGGCGCTGAGTTTGCTAATGTAGCTGTTCCTTTAGAAGCAGACAACTTTATTCTGAGATAATCCTTAGGAAGAAACCTTGGAATTAGCTCTAAGAATCTCCGTGGGTGTCTCTTCCATAGGAGTAACATTCACGCTTTTTCCTAGGTTATGCTGCGCAAACATATCGGCGATAGCCCAAACGCTAACAGCTAGAAGAGAAGATCGAAGCAAAGATTAAAGCATAGAATGTAGGGTTTTAATTTCTGATTTCACCCACTTCTATGCTTTTACTAATCAGTATAAGATGATATAAAAAGCAAAATTATTATCCCATAGATAATAAGGAATTTCTGTAAAAGCATCTGATTTTGTATCTAATTTATGATAACTATCTGCAAGAAAATCAATAATTTTATTTAGGGAAGCATAGCCAGTAATTATTATAAATCTTCATACTCCTAATTTTTTTATGTAAATCATCAAAAATACCCTCAGTAATAACCAAGATATTTGTTAAATTAGCTTTGATTTACTCTTTTTAAGAAAGCAACTATTTATAAATTTACCGATTTCTTTGTTGACTTAGGAACGTGATTAAAATAAGCAACAACAATCCCCTTACTCCAACAATACTTTAGTAAAGAAGTTAAATTAATGGTTGTAGAGATTGTTAAAATTTCTGTCCTAATTTCTTTAACATCTGTAGGTAAAATAGAAAAATCCAATTCTGTAGCAGATGCAATTAAGTCAGCTACCCGACTTGCTAAGGCTTGAGCCGCATGAGGACGTTCCTTATTTTTACTACTACATTGCTTAAAATTAGTATGTGGCAGAGGATTAAACCTAACTTCTTCTTCATCTAACAAGGTTTTTAAGTCAAGGTTAAGGCGATCGGCAATATAACCTGCACCTTCTAAAACTGCAAATGGTTTACTATTAAGCCGATCGTCCCACCAACTCGGTAAACCATTTTCTCTGACATACTTACGGTTTAAACCGAGTCTGGAAAGTTTAGTATAGAGGTCAGACATTCTAAGTGTTTTTATCATTTTAAATCCTCCTCATATCCTAAAATTCAGAGTCTTAATCTTTATTTCAATCATTAAATTTAGTATGATAATCAACCTTATTATAACATTTATTGAATGAAAATAAGCAGAACTTATGCAAAATTTTATTTGATAATAGTGATCGGAAATTTTATAGGTAAGGTGGGCAAATTCTATCTACTTGCATCAATGCTAAACAGGCATGATATTTACCCACTCTACTAGCGCGTCTAGACTAATTTAGTGGGCTGGCTAAAAGACAAAAATTTAAAAGTATAAACCCCTGATTGACTTTACTCACAATTTTAGCCTGGACGTGCTACTACTACTGCTAATTAAACTAAACTCTCCGCAGGTTTATAACTTTGAATGGCTTTCATATATTGCGCCCGTTCAAATTCACTTGCATCAGGACAATTAATTTGACTCATACTACCACGCATTTGTGCAATTGATTCATATTCATGTTCTTCCATCCAATTAATCATCTCATTTTCGATAACTTTAATATGATTAATTCCATGACGTAATAAAGTACCTACTAGCTGAGTGACATTAGCACCAGCCATCATCATTTTAATTACATCTTGCCCTTTTTGAACACCGCTAGTTGCTGCAAAATCAACTTCTAATTTACCATAAAGAATCGCTATCCAACGCATAGGTAAACGCATTGCTTGTGGCGTACTTAATAATACATTAGTTACCACTTCTAGCTCTTCAATATCAATATCTGGCTGATAGAAACGGTTAAATAAAACTAATCCATTTACCCCTGCTTCTACTAACCTTTTCGACATATTTGCCATGTTACTAAAGAAGGGGCTAAGTTTAATTGCCACCGGAATATTTACCTCGGATTTAACAGCTTGCAGAATACTAATGTAATTCTGTTCTACTTGTTCCCCGGTCATATCCATATTAGTAGGAATATTGTAGATATTTAACTCTAAAGCATCTGCACCTGCAGCTTCTAATTCTTTGGCATAATGAGTCCAACCACCAAGAGTTGAACCATTTAAACTGGCAATAATTGGCATATTTACCATTTTTTTGGCCTGACTAATATGCTTTAAATATTCCGAAGCACCGACATGAAATACTTCTGGTTCGGGAAAATAAGTTAGAGCTTCGGCAAAACTTTCTGTGCCGTATTCTAAATGATGTTGTAATTCTAAACGTTCTTCACGAAGTTGTTCTTCAAATAAAGAATGTAAAACTACTGCAGCAGCACCTGCATCTTCCATCCGTTTGAGATTATCTAAGTCTTCGGTTAAAGGTGCGGCAGCTCCCACAACTAGGGGGGAACGTAATTGTAATCCTAAGTAATTTGTTGTGATATCCATAGTGTTTTTTCCTGTTATTTTGAATGGGAAGGAAGAGGGAAGAAAGGGTAGAAAAAGTAGGGTGTGTTGCAACGCACCTTATACAAGAAATAGCAACTCCAGTAGGGTGCGTTAGGCGCTTACTCCAAACTACGGTTTAACTGTTAAATATTGCGTTGCGCCGTAACGCACCATTTTAGCTACACCTCTCAATGGTGCGTTACGACGGATTCCTAAATACCTTTAACAGCTTAAATTTTAGCTGTCTAACGCACCCTACTAGACTGAAATGGTGCGTTACGACGGATTCCTAAATACCTTTAACAGCTTAAATTTAGCTGTCTAACGCACCCTACTAGACTGAAATGGTGCGTTACGACGGATTCCTAAATACCTTTAACAACTTAAATTTTAGCCGTCTAACGCACCCTACTAGACTGAACTGTTAACTGTTAACTGTTAAGTTGGCGAGCTGCCAAATATTCATACATCGCATAACGAGTATTAACATCTTCCTGGGCTTGTGCTAATAGTTGTTTAGCATTAGCAGGTTTGCTCTTGGTTAGCATTTTGAATCTATTCTCCTGATACATTGAGTCACCTACAGGTTTCTTGGGCGATCGCATATCTAGTTGCAAAGGATTTTTCCCTTGTTTTACCAAGTCTGGGTTATACCGATACAATAACCACCGACCACTTTCTACCAGTGCCTTTTGATGACTCATGGCAGTGGTCATATTAATTCCATGAGCAATACAATGACTATAAGCAATAATTAACGACGGACCTTCATAAGCTTCTGCTTCCAAAAATGCTTTGAGGGTATGTTCGTCTCTCGCTCCCATGGCGACGCTGGCAACATATACATTGCCGTAAGTCATGGCAATTAAACCTAAATCTTTCTTGGGCGCTGGTTTTCCTCCTGCTGCAAATTTGGCAACTGCTGCGCGGGGAGTCGCTTTGGAAGACTGACCGCCAGTATTAGAATAAACCTCCGTATCCATAACCAAAATATTCACATTTCGACCGCTAGCTATAACATGGTCTAAACCTCCAAAACCAATATCATAGGCCCAACCGTCACCGCCAACTATCCAGACTGATTTTTTCACCAAATAATCTGCTAAACTTAACATTTGCTTGGCTTCGGGCGAATCTACACCTTGCAATTTTTCCTTGACTTGGGCGACTCGCTCCCGTTGTTCCCAAATATCAGCTTCAGATTTCTGGGAGGCGTTCAGAATGGCAGAAACTAAATTATCTCCCACGCTTCCCGCCACTTTTTGTAACAGCTCGGCAGCAAACTGACTATGTTTATCTAGGGAAAGGCGGAAACCTAAACCAAATTCGGCGTTATCCTCAAACAAACTATTTGACCAAGCGGGGCCGCGACCATCGGCATTTTTTGTCCAAGGAGTTGTGGGTAAGTTACCGCCGTAAATAGACGAACATCCCGTAGCATTTGCCACAACCGAGCGATCGCCAAATAACTGACTCACTAATTTAATGTAGGGAGTTTCCCCACAACCAGCACAAGCGCCGGAAAATTCAAATAAGGGTTCTTGCCATTGTTGTTGACGGATGCGGTCGAGATGTAGTTCGCGACGGTCGGGGTTAGGTAGACTCAAGAAGAAATCCCAATTTTCCTTTTCCTGTTCCCGCAATGGTAACTGAGCTTCCATATTTATTGCTTTGCGGGATGGCATGGATTTATTTTTAGCCGGGCAAATATCAACACAAATACCACAACCAGTACAGTCTTCCGGCGCGACTTGGATAGTAAATTTCTGTCCGGCAAAATCTTTATCCTTGACATTTGTAGATTTGAAAGTTGCCGGAGCATTATTTAACTGAGTCTCATCATAAGCTTTACCACGGATGACCGAATGGGGGCAAACCATAATACATTTACCACATTGCACGCAGACATCGGGGTCCCAAGCTGGAATTTCTAGGGTAACATTTCGTTTTTCCCATTTAGTTGTTCCGGTGGGGTAGGTGCCGTCGCAAGGTAGAGCGCTGACGGGGAGTAGGTCTCCTTCCCGAGAAATCATTTTGCCCAAAACATCCCGGACAAATTCTGGCGCTGTGTCGGGAACAGGTGGTAAACGGTGGAGAGTGCTGCTAACTTCGGTCGGAATTTTAACTTCGTGGAGATTATCCAAAGTATTGTCAACCGCTTGTAAGTTCATATTGACAATTTCTTGACCTTTTTTGCCGTAGGTTTTTTCGATGTATTTTTTAATTTGAGCGATCGCCTCTTCCCTTGGCAAAACATTAGCTAAGGCAAAGAAACAGGTTTGCATCACTGTATTAATGCGTCCCCTCATTCCACTGTCACTAGCAACTTTATTCGCATCAATGACGTAGACTTTTAAATTCTTGCGGATAATTTGTTCTTGAATTTCTACAGGCAACTGTTGCCAAACTTCTTCAGCACTGTAGGGGCTATTCATCAGAAAAATAGAACCATTAGCTGCGGAGGTGAGAACGTCTAATTTTTCTAGAAAACTCCATTGGTGACAACCGACAAAATTTGCTTGGTCGATGAGATAAGTGGAACGAATGGGGTTAGCACCGAAGCGTAGATGGGAGACAGTAACAGCACCAGATTTTTTGGAGTCGTAGACAAAATAACCTTGGGCGTAGTTGTCAGTTTCTCCCCCAATAATTTTAATTGAGTTTTTATTCGCACCGACCGTACCATCGGAACCCAAACCGTAAAACATTGCCCGCACAACATTATCTGGTTCGATGGAAAAACTGGGGTCGAATGGCAGGGATGTGTGAGAGAGGTCATCGTTAATGCCAACGGTAAAATGATTTTTTGGTTTATCAGCGCTGAGGTTGTCAAAAACGCTTTTCACCATTGCCGGGTTGAATTCTTTGGAAGATAAACCATAACGACCGCCTACTATTTTTGGCATTGCGCCTGACCATTCTTCATTGAGGGCAGTCACTATGTCTTGGTAAAGAGGTTCGCCTGTTGCACCGGGTTCTTTCGTTCGGTCTAGCACAGCAATTTTGTTCACTGTTTCAGGTAATGCTGCGACTAACCGTCTGGCATCAAAAGGTCGATATAATCTAACTTTGAGTACCCCTACCTTTTCCCCATTAGCTGTCAGGTAGTCTACAGTTTCGTGAACCGTTTCACAACCAGACCCCATCAGAATAATGAGGCGATCGACATCGGGTGCGCCGTGGTATTCAAAGCATTGATATTGTCGCCCCGTAAGTTTCCCAAATTTATCCATTGCTTTCTGAACAATATCCGGAGTTGCAGTGTAAAAAGGGTTGACACTTTCCCTAGCTTGGAAATAAACATCAGGGTTTTGAGCAGTACCCCGTAAAACTGGTCGGTCAGGAGTTAACCCACGGGCACGGTGAGCAAATACCAATTCATCATCGATCATTTCTCGCAAAACCGTTTCTGGCAGAAGTTCAATTTTCTGTACTTCGTGGGAAGTGCGGAAACCATCAAAAAAATGAATAAATGGTAACCTTGTCTCTAAAGTTGCTGCTTGGGAAATAAGTGCCAAGTCGTGAGCTTCTTGTACCGATGCCGAACACAACATCGCAAAACCAGTAGCACGAGCAGCCATCACATCACTGTGGTCGCCAAATATAGAGAGACCTTGAGCTGCCAGCGAACGAGCGGCAACGTGAATAACACAACAGGTAAGCTCCCCAGCGATTTTGTAAAGGTTAGGAATCATTAATAATAATCCCTGAGATGCTGTAAATGTGGTGGTTAGGGAGCCTGTTTGTAGGGAACCATGTACTGCTCCGGCAGCCCCACCCTCACTCTGCATCTCAATCACACTGGGAACTGTACCCCAAATATTCGGCGTGCCAATGGATGACCAAGCATCCGCCCATTCACCCATTGGTGAGGAGGGAGTGATAGGATAGATGGCGATGACTTCATTCAGTTTGTGCGCAACACGAGCAACTGCTTCGTTACCGTCTAGTGTTGCAAAAGTTTTGTCACTCATAGATGTTCTCCTGTTTTAATTCTCTGGTTATTTACAGAAATTGTGGATTTCTTTAGTTATTTTATTGCATAGCTAAATGCTCTATTTCTGCTGGTTTTGCCAACATATTTCAATTACAAAGTATAGAGTCGAGTGGCTAGACCTGCCTTTAGTTAAACTTCGTTTTTCCTCTGTGCTAAATTTACCAATATTTTTGTTTTCTACATCACAACAATTCCTAATTTTAAGGAATTCTCTCAACAACTTCTGTGTTGTTTTATCCCTAAAGCTGTTTGGGATAGAATTTACTGAAAACTCTTTTTTGCATAGGATATTAGCAGATTTGGACTAAATATTTTCTTTAAATATCTTACTTCTATTATCGGATATATTCTTTGCAGATCGGACTAGGACTTAAAATTTTTTTACAAAACTCTACTTTGGCTTGTATTTTAACAAATATGTAGAAAATAACTGCATTAATTCAAACATTTTTTAATTAATAAATTTAAACTTTATTTAACAAGAATTTGTCGAATTTGTGATAAAGCATCTGTAATACCTTGGGCTGTTTCTGGAGAAAATTCTTCCCCAAATTCAAAATTAACTGCGGGTATTAATATCCACCAAGCCGGGGGCGCATTATTGTAGACAAGTTGACTGAGGCTAAGTAGCGATCGCGGGTCTCCCGTATGCCCAAGTCCCCCCCTTTCTAAGGGGGGATAGGGGGGATAGTCACAGAGTTGATGCACCTGTAAACCTTGTTCGGCAGTAGCAGGATAAGCATCAACAAAAATAACTAATTCAGCTTCAGATATAGCTTCCGCCAATTCAGGAGTAAGTTGATGCACCGGGAGCGATCGTACATTTGGCAAATTCCACTCTGCTACTAATTCTGCCACCCGTTGACCAGCACCATCATCACTGCGGAGGGTATTACCGTAACCTATGATTAATATTTCAGCCATTTCAGTTAACAGTTATCATTTATCAGCAACTTTACTTGTACGCTCAGTTACCACGCACCGACACCAAGACTTGGGTATAACGCCTGAATTTTGCTTAAGTTCTGATTATAATAACAGTAACTCATCTAATTTTAATTCAAATTATTATGGTAGAAACTCTCCAAGCCCAAGATTTAACTTTAGCAGAAATACAACAACATTTCCGACTCGAACAAACTACTGAGCCGAACTTTTTTCCAGAATGGCGAGAAAATTTAGCGCCAGTAACAGCAGCAGAAAAGCAAATTCTCAACCGAGTTAAAAACAATTATTTCAATTTGGCAAATAGCGGTAATTTATCAGAAGAAGCTGTAAAAATGGTAGTACTATCTTTTTTATTAGACTTAGCTGGATTTTACCAAGCTCCTTTTTTTATAAAAACAGAAACATCAATTGAAATTCAGGCGGAAGATGAGGAAGTAATTGTCAGAGGAAAAATCGATGTCTTAGTAATTACTCAACAACTTTGGGTATTAGTTATTGAATCTAAAAGTACAAAATTTGATGTGATGGAGGCATTACCCCAAGCATTAGTTTATATGTTGGATAGTCCTAATACTGATAAACCGATATTTGGGTTTTTAGTGAATGGGCGAGAATTTGTATTTGTTAAACTTATTCAGGCAGAAATTCCCCAATATAGTCGTTCTTATGCTTTATCTATGGAACGTGACAACGAACTTGAGCAAGTTTTAGCAGGATTAAAAAATATTAGTCAAATTATGATTAATCAACAAATTTAACTGTTGAGTTGTTTAATCGGCAAACTTAAAATTGCTAAAATCTTAGAAATATTTATATCTTCTGAATTTTTAATCACTAACTCATCATTATCAATGGCGACATTTTGAGCAGAAAGCTTAAGAAAGCGCCAGACACGACCAGTTGTTACAGTACCATAAATATTTTCAGTTATTCTATTATGGGAAAAGTTTGGATAAAAGGAGACAAATGGTTATGTTTTAGAAGTATTTAATGCCATAGGAGAATCTATTAATGTAATTATCGTACCTATCTTTGCTGTTAAACCTTTAAAACATAACGAAATTTTGTCTGTTCGTTCTTTAGTTGAAACAACCTAACAAATTATTATCAATTTTGGTAAGTAGTTATGCAAAATTAATTACACATATTCTAAAGCTGAAAATCCTATATTGTAAAATTTTAGTTGTAGGGTGGGCAAACCTGAAGTAGTAGAGGTCAGTAGTAAATCAATAAAAATTTGCCCACCTAAGTTTTTTCCGCTAGCTTGCCAGGTGGGTAAGTCTTCAGTGTATCAGACTTAATCTAATATCAAATAAAATTTGCCCACCCTACTTTTGCTAAAATGGTGTCCTGCGACGGATTGTTGAATACCTTTGAGAGCTTATATTGTAGCCGTAATGGCGCACCCTACAATAGGAAATTTATTATTTACTTAACCTCTGTTTCCATCCCTTCCAAAATTACATCTTCATCAAGCATATCAATAGGAAAACTTAAATCTACAGAAGTTAAATTTATCTCATCTCCTTCACCATAATTATAAAGTTCTCAAACGCCTTTTTCGTTGAGTCGAAAACATTCAATTATTATCTGTGGACTATCAATCAAAACATATTCTTTCAAACTAGAAATGCGACGATAATTTTGAAACTTTTTACCCCTACCCCTATTGATGTGATAATTCTACTGTTCGTTTGGATGGAGATAATGAACCTCAACCGGATGCTTTACTCCGCATTGAAAATGGTGGGCGGTCAATTATTAGCGAGGATGGCTATGTGGAAGGAGCGCCAGAATTAATTGTAGAAATTGCTGCTAATACTGTTTCTATTGATGTGCATGAAAAACTGAAAGTCTATGGTCGTAATCAAGTTCAATAATATTTAGTTTGGCGGGTTGAGGATGGAGAGATTGATTGGTTTTGCTGAACAAAAAATGGTGAATATATTCAGCTTAAACTAAATTCTGAAGGAATAATTTGTAGTAAATTTTTTCCTGGTTTATGGTTAGATAAAGCTGCTTTATTAACGGGAAATTTAATCAAAGTCATTGAAGTTGTACAAATGGGATTAGCTACAGCAGAACATCAAAAATTTGTGGATAATTTGAGCAATTAATCAGGTGAGCAAATGTTGGTTTATCTACATTAATATTCAATCTGTTTAAATTTGCCCACCCTACCTTTTAATTGCGATACATCAAAATTTTGTGGATAATTTAGGCAGTTGATCGGGTAGGCAAATGTTGATTTATAGATACTTATATTGAACTTGTTTAAATTTGCCCACCCTACCTTTTAATTTCTGTAAACTTCATCCAAAACTTTGCCATTGGCAGAAATTAATTGAATATGTAATGGCATTTGACCTGCTGCATGAGTCGAACAACTCAGACAAGGATCGAAAGCTCGAATACCTGCTTCAACCCTATTTAACATTCCCTCTGGAATTTGATTATTGTGAATATAATGTTTGGCAATTTGAGTGACGGTTTGATTCATTGCCAGATTATTTTGACCAGTGGCAATAATCATATTTACTTTCTGAATAATCCCATTTTCATCTACTTGATAATGATGGAATAAAGTACCTCTTGGCGCTTCACTAACTCCCACTCCTTCTAGACAGTTAATACCAGCCGTGGCGCGAGTGCGCGGAGAAACAATATCCGGGTCGTCTATCAATTGTTCAATTCTTTCTAAACAAGCAATAATTTCTATCAAACGAGCATAATGATAGAAGAAAGAAGAAGTAGGAACACCACCTACCCGCTCTTGCATTTCTTTTAATTCTCTATCGGCTTTTTCTGTACCTATCTGGGAACAAACATTTAAGCGAGCAAGAGGTCCGACGCGATAAATTCCATTAGGATAACCCATTGGTTTGTAATAGGGAAATTTCAAATAAGACCAACTTTCTACCGCTTCCCCTAAAAATTCTTGATAATTATCTTCGCTTAAATTATCCGCAACAATATTACCTTTACTATCAGTAAACCTGAGCTTTCCGCCGTAATGTTCCCAGTCACCATTTGCGCCAACTAATCCCATAAATAAAGATGGAAATTTACCAAAAACTTCGGCTTCTGTTTTTAATTGTTCATCCAACAAACCTTTAAATAAACTAAGGGCAATATTAGCAGTTTCAAAAGATTCTGGCAGACGATTTTTTATCCATTCTCGCCCTTCTTCAGATAAGGGAGAACGTACACCACCAGGCACCGCCCAAGCAGCATGAATTTTTTTAGCTCCTAACAATTCTATGACAGTTTGACCGAACTGCCTAAGTCGAATTCCTGCCCTGGCTAAATCGGGATTTGCCTCCATTAAACCAAAGACATTTCGTTTAGCTGGGTCGCTATCCCAACCTAATAAAAAATCGGGGCTACTAAGATGGAAAAAACTTAAAGCATGGGATTGAGTTATCTGCCCTAAATTCATCATTCGGCGCAATTTTTCTCCGGCTGGTGGAACTTGCACTGCGAGAATTTTATCCCCTGTTTTGGCAGATGCTAATAAATGGCTGACTGGGCAAATGCCACAAATTCTGGCTGTTATTCCTGCCATTTCTGTAAAGGGTCGCCCTTCACAAAATTTTTCAAAACCACGATATTCTACGACATGAAATCTACAGTCGGAGACTTCTCCAGCATCATCTAATATTACCGATATTTTGGCATGACCTTCTATTCTAGTTACGGGGTCGATTACTATTGTTTTAGACATGGTTTGTTTTTCCTTTTATTGAATAAATAATCTCTAGATTTTGATAAATTTGTCAAAGCTATTTGTTTGAGTAAGCAACTACTTTAGGTTGGGTTAAGCGTATCTCGCAACCTAACAAAAATATGTATAGGTAGGCGTTAAAAATTGTCTTTGATTAGAAGGCAATAGGAAAGTAATTTTTAGTTTATTTTGGGTTTATCCTCCGGATAAGCTCCGAAGATCGTTTCCTCAACCCAACCTACTAAAATTCAACTATAGGATTTCCCAAGCTAATAAGGTACAGTATTTTTTTTCTCCCTATTCCCCATTCCCTATTCCCTATTTCCTATTCCCTAAAATCTCAAACTTTTGTACCTCACGAGAGTGAGAAACGCTATACTAAAATTCAACTGATGAATTTGTTTCTAATTACAAGTGCGAGAATTTACCCAAGGTTGTTGAGAATTCCAGATGCCTAAACCTGCTTTTTTAGCAGTATTTTGAGCATTCAAGTAGGCATTTTTAGAACTAGGGCAAGTATTATTCAAATATTTACAGAACAGGCCAGCTTGACCTTCACTAACCATTTGTAAATTAATGGAAGTATTATCTTTAAATATTTCTGCTACCATGCGATAGTAGCTAGTATTACCTGTATCTCTAATAGTAATTTTTGTTCCTATAGGTAGCAATTCTGTAATTCTCTTTTTGGAATCATCAAAAAAAGGTTTTTCTCCTCTTTCTGGAGTATCGATACAAGCTAGACGAATTCTACAAAGTTCTGCATTTCCTTTCCAAGGAACTCGACATTGTGACATAGTAATGTCTACAGTGTCCCCATCAACAATATTGGCAATACTCGCCTGTTGATTAGCAAAAGATACTGGAGTATTTAGCATAGATAAAAGTACAAAAATTCCACAGGATACGACAGCTAAAATTAGACTATTTTTATGTTTTTTCATCATATTTTTTTTAGTAGGTTGGGTTAAGCGAGAGCGCAACCCAACAAAAAAGATGTGTAGTTTAGAGTTAAAATTTGTCCTTAATTAAAAGGAAATAGGAAAGTAATTTTAGTAGTTTTGCTTGAGGAAACAAAACCCAAGCTATTAAAATTAAACTCTAGGTTTTGAGAATATTATAAAATTTATCTGTCAAACCTGCCTCTACTTTGTTAATGAATTTATTTCTAATTACAAGTGCGGACTTTTTGCCAAGGTTGTCGAGAATTCCAGATACCTAAACTTGCTTGTTTGGCAGAATTTTCTGTTGGGTTGCGCTACCGCTTAACCCAACCTACCCTAGCTTAATTCTGTCTCCTGACTCCTTCTTCTTTTACCCAAACTTAATCATTTCCCGACCTTGCATTTTTGGCATTTGACCTTTTAATAAAGGTTCTAAAGTCGCCTTAATTCTATCGGCAGAAGGCGGACATCCAGGCATAAAAATATCCACAGGAACAACTTCATGTACTGGTAGAACTTTGTCAAGTAATTCTGGTACAATCCCCGGCGCATTTGGTAATTGTTTATTTTCATCCGCCAATTCTAAATAACTTCTTTCTAAAACAGGTTTAGCACCACCAAGCATATTTCGCATAGCTGGCACATTAGCTGTTACTGCACAATCACCAAAAGAAATTAATGTTTTAGTCTTTTTCCTCACCTCAATAATCTGTTCTAAATTATCCTGATTAGCAATACCTCCTTCCACCAAACAAACATCTACATTTTCTGGATATTCTTTAATATCACTTCCCACCGGACTATAAACAACATCAACATGATTAGCCAATTCAAACAACCATTCATCTAAGTCGAGAAACGACATATGACAACCAGAACATCCAGCCAACCAAACTGTGGCAAATTTTATCTTGTTTGACATAATAAAAATCCTTATTCACTACCTACAACCTAACACCTAACACCTACAACCTCATACTTACCTCGTCCATTGTTTATTTTCCCTCGCATTGACCAAAAATTCCAACTTAGAGCGATCGCGCTCCATCTCAGCCACCGTTGCCCCCTTACGGAAAATTGCGCCAGTTGGACAAGCATCCACACATTTACCGCAAGCAGTACAAGCATCAACCGCTCCCCAAGGTTGGTCTAAACCAGAAACAATAAAACAATCTGCCCCACGACTGCCCACATCCCAAACGTGTGCTCCCTCTATTTCATCACAAACACGCACGCAACGAGTACACAAAATACAACGATTATGGTCTATACCAAACTGCTTGTGAGATAGATCCATTCCTCGGTCTGGGAAACGATAGGGAAACCGAGTATGATCCATCCCCACCTCTACTGCCATATTTTGTAATTCGCAGTTTCCATTCGCAACACAAACCGCACAAACGTGATTACCCTCAGAAAACAGCAACTCCACCAACATCCGCCGATATTCTTGCAACTTCTGAGTTTGAGTTTGTATTTCCATTCCCTCGGCAACCTGAGTTACGCAAGCAGGTAATAATTTTTTTGTGCCAGAAATTTCTACCAGACACAACCGACAAGCACCAATATCCGTCACTCCCTCCAAATGACAGAGAGTAGGAATATGAACACCAGTTTCTTTAGCAGCTTGGAGAATAGTAGTTCCCTCCTCAACTGCAATTTGATTGCCATCAATAGTTAACGTTTTTACTGACATATTTTGCTTCTCCTAATATTAGACATCTTTTCAACAATTAATAATTAACAATTAATAATTAACAATTAATAATTAATAATTACCTCTTCTTAAAAGAAAGAGGATTGATTAAAAGAATGTTTTTATTTCTCTTGGTCGATTGGATATGGCGAGGAAACCTTGCCATCCCTAGACCGCTTTTTCTCCTTGCTCATGAGAGGCTTTAAACCTTAATTTTTCGGTAAAAGTAAAATTACAGAGCTTTTAAACTCTTATAAATCACTTAAATATTTAGGGAATCAGTATTTTGGTTACTCTCTCATCCAAATTCCCTGTTCGTTGACTTCTGTAGCAAGGCGATCGCCATCTTCTACATTCTCCTGACTACTGACTACTGACTACTGACTACTGACTCCTCAGTTACAACCTTACCGTTGCTAGAAAATTCTGATTCTTGCAATAGCTCCAGATATTCTTGCTTAAAATATTGCAACGTACTCAAAACAGGATTAGGTGCAGTCATCCCCAAACCACACAAGCTAGTCTCCTTCACCAAATATGACAACTCCTCCAACCTTTCTAGATCCATAGCAGTCGCCTGTTTATTCAAAATCTTGGTCAGCAAAGCATATAACTGCACAGTGCCAGTGCGACAGGGAACACATTTGCCACAAGTTTCACCACGACAAAATTCCATGTAAAACTGCGCCACCTCTACCATGCTAGTTTCCTTATCCATAATTACCATGCCACCCGACCCCATCATCGAACCCACTTTGCTGAGAGAGTCGTAGTCTACAGGAGTATCGAGCATTGAAACAGGAATACAACCACCAGAAGGTCCCCCTGTTTGTACCGCTTTAACTTCCCCTCCGGGAACACCACCTCCCATTTCCTCAACAATTTCCCGCAGAGTTATTCCCATCGGTACTTCAATTAAACCGTTATTTCTAACTTTACCTGTGAGGGCAAATATTTTTGTGCCTTTACTATTTTCAGTGCCAATACTTGCATACCAGTCTGCTCCTTTTTTTATAATAGGGGCAATGTTGGCAAAAGTTTCCACATTATTAATTAGGGTCGGACATCCCCAAAGTCCAGATTGAGCTGGATATGGCGGACGGGGGACGGGGTTGCCACGTTTACCTTCCACTGATTGAATTAGAGCGGTTTCTTCCCCACAAACAAATGCACCAGCACCGATGCGGATGTCAATTTTGAAGTCAAAAGGACAGTCGAATATTTGACTGCCGAGGAGTCCGTATTTTTTGGCTTGTTGAATAGCTTTTTGTAGCCGTTGGATGGCGAGGGGATATTCGGCACGGACGTAAATGAAACCGTGATTTGCTCCCACAGCATAACCAGCGATCGCCATTCCTTCTAAAATTAAATGGGGGTCGCTTTCTAATACGCTCCGATCCATAAATGCCCCTGGGTCTCCTTCATCACCGTTGCAGATAATATATTTCTGACCTTCTGGCATTTTGGCAACTGTTGCCCATTTCAAACCAGTGGGATAACCGCCACCGCCTCTACCTCGCAAACCACTGCGAGTAATTTCGTCCACGACTTCACTGGAGGTCATTTCATGTAGGGCGTGGTATAGAGATTGATATCCACCAACGGCAATATATTCTTCAATACGTTCGGGGTCAACTTTGCCAGTGTGTTCCCTAACGATGCGGAGTTGCCGAGAAAAGAATGGATGTTGGGAGTCGCCTTTAATTATTTCGGTTGTACCGCCGTTGAGTGCATCGATAATGGTTGCAGCGTTTTCTGGTTTTACTTCTTCGTAGAGGGTGTCATCGGGGTCTATTTGTACCAGGGGTCCGCGTCCGCAAAATCCCATACAACCTACTCCTACTACTTCAACACTTTCTTCCAACCCTGCTGTTTTTACTGCATTCTTCATATTTTTCATTACATCTACAGAGTTAGCAGCTTGACAACCTGTAGACGTGCAGCAGTGAACTCGAATGCTTTTTTGTCTGTTTTTTTCTGCTTCGGCAATATCGAGCAAATCTTGATAGTCCATATATTTTTCTCCTTGATTTTTATAGCGATTAACTCAGCTATAGCAGTCCTATTTTTGTTATCTAAAAAATACCCTTGAAAAAGGCAACATGAGTAAAAGCTTCAGATTTTTTTATCCATTTTTGGATTTTTTACAACTCATTTAGGATTGGTATATCAGCAGTCAGCTTTTTTTGTTTTTCTGACTTTGCTTTTCAGTTAGTAAAAATAGAAAGTCATTATTGTAGGGTGCGCCATTACGGCGAAAATATAAGCTGTAAAAGGTATTTAAAAATCCGTCGCAGGACACCATTGAATATGTGTCGGTCCACTACTATAGATATAGGGTTTTGCTCAGTTACGCTCCGCGACATATAAAGCGGAGCTTTGCAAAGCGCAAAAACACACCCTACCAATAGCTACCAATAGCATAATAAAAATATTCTCCTTTCTCTGCTGCAAAATCTCCCAAATTTCCCAAATTTTCCTGTTCTCTACTACCTATTATTTATTGGCATTCAAGCAGACATGGTATTACTAAATATTCCACCGTGACAACTGCATTTTTTTTCTAGCTTTAAGCATTTCTACAATCAAAAAATATAAACTTTCAAGCAAACAAAACTTTCCCTCACTCTCTGGGTCTACTCATCATTTACATTTACGATGCAAAAATTGCTTAATCTATCAAGTACTATTAATTTTAACTTTTAACTTTTAACTTTTGACTTTTGAGTTAAATTTATTTTTGCCAACCTTTAATTTTTTGCATTACTACTTCTGAAGTTTGTTTGCCTGCGACACTACCATCAAATACTACTGCCGGGGCAATTCCACAAGCTCCTAAACAACGGGCAGCCATCAAAGAAATTTGATTATCTGGAGTAGTTTCTCCTACTTTTATTTCTAGTTCTTTTTCGAGTGCCTTAATTACTTCTCCACCACCTTTTACATAACAAGCGGTACCCATACATATCACACAAGTATGAACGCCATTTGGCTTAAGTGAAAATAGATGATAAAAAGTTGCTACTCCATAAACTCGACTTAATGGTAGTTTTAAACCTCGCGCTACATAGGTCAAAACATCTGCTTCTAAATAGCCAAATGCTGATTGTGCTTTATGTAATACCTCAATCAAAGAATCTTGACGATATTGATTCCGCTTCATGGTAATATCCAACTGTTTGAAGCGTTTATCACCACTGGGATGATCCTTTTTTGCTTGTTGTAAATTATTACTTTTTGTGTCTTTCGTGGCAGTTTCCATATCTTAATGTCCTTAAACTTGTTGTTGCTATTTACTTTCGATCATAGCTGATATTTACCTAATACTTACGACCTGTTTCTTTACAAGTTCAGTTACTATTTTGCTTCCTCTCTATTGTGACATATTGCAGTTTTCTAGGAGAAGTTAATTTACATTTTATTACAATTCTGTTGATGTTATTTAATAAACAACTTCTTCGTTGTTTAATCTTACTTAAGAAAAACCTAAATATTTAACAATTATTCAATAAATTTGCTATAATACAAAATATTTATCTCTAGCCATCCCTGTGATTTTTTCTACTTCTGTTTGAGCTGTATTTCGGTTGTCAGTTATTGTTAATAGTTCATTATGTACCTCTATTTCCCGCTCGGAAAATTGAGCAATGATATCTGCTTCTGATTGATCTGATTGAGTAGATAATCGGAGTAATTTCGATAAATCTGCATCTGGCTCTGGAGTATTTATTTATTAAACTAACCGGATTTTTATTACTAAGAACTATTTGTGGAATTATATCATGTCCGTTTAATTAGTAGACATCTCCGAATAAAGATATAGATTTTTGGCAGGAGTAGGCAACAGCTCCGTCAGGCAACAAATAAGATATTTTTACGCGCGAAGGCACAAAAAAGGATTGTTTAGGGTAATTTTTTCTTTCCTTAGCTGATATAATTAAAAGGTTTATTTATTTTCCACGCCTATGTCTAGTGATAAAAAATGTTCTTCTCCTCTTCCTTCTTCTTCCCTCCTGCCTCGTGATTTATAAGTATTCAACCGGACATGATATTATCTCAAATTTTTCAAGATACTAATTCCTGGGATAATCCCCCTATTTTTTCTTTCTCCCATAGGATAGAAAATGAATCAAAAGTATTTGACAGCAAAAAATAGAAACAGCTAATTATAGAAAAAGCTTTCCTCTTAGCTAATAGCTAACTGCTCATTGCTATATCAGTATACATAGGCATAGAAATTAAATATTCCTAAGAGATGTCTACTGATTAACCAGACATTTTTGTTCGATCCAATCCAGCTTTCACCCAGTTAATACACTCGTAATCAGACTGAAAAATTTTCGGAGCAGCAACATTAGTCAAATTACGGGGTTTATAATGGTCGTAGAAAAATTTATCAGCCTCTTGATGAAGAATAATTAAATCATCGCTATAAACGTATCTCAACTTAAAATAATCATTGTGAGATACCACATCTGAATTTTCATACAAATGTGATTTCGCAACTTTAATTATTTTCTCAATGCTATTAGAATAAAGACCAGTAAGATTTTCCGCTCTGTGAAAATTCCCCTCATGTCCTAACTCCGATAATAACTGATAGGAATAAATTGGATTATCGTTAGCGATCGCTAATAAATAAGGAATCATCAAATAACCTTGATAGGAAACCGAATTTTCGTAAATAAATCTATTCATCATACTTATAAATTTTAGATGTTATTTGAATATTATTGAATCATAATCCAGATACTATCAAGTCAAATAATTTATGCCTAAATCTGAATCCTGATTCCTAAATTTTTCCCCTCAAACCTCAATCATGGTGATTATTTTGATAATAAAGAGAGGATTTATACAAAACCTGTTCTTGGTGAGTATAAACAGTACAATCAGATAAAGGAATAGCTACACAAGTAAGAATATAACCAACTTCCTTTTCCTCCGAACGCAAAAACTTTTGCTCACTTTGGTCAACTTCACCACTCACCAACTTACCCATACAAGCCGAACAATTTCCTTGCCTACATCCAGAAGGTAAATGAATCCCATAATCTTGAGCAATATCAAATATATATTCATCTTCCGGTACCTCAATAGTTTTATCTAAACCAATTTCTGAATTGACTAAACGAACTTGATAAACAATCATTTTTGCTTCTAATTTAATCCTAATTTGATGGAAAAATACCAACCTATCAGAATTAATTAAACTTCTATTCGGATTATTTTGTCAACAACAAATCCTCCGCCAACGCCACCGCCCCCCACAACGGCGCTTCATCACCCAATGCTGCAGATACAATCTCAAAACTCACTTCTGGTAAAGCAGTTTCCCTAGCAACCCGTTGCATAGTTTCCCATAATAACTTACCCGCCTTCGTCACCCCACCCCCTAAAATAAACCGTTCGGGATTAACTAAATTAGCCACATTCCCAATACCAACCCCCAACGCCCAACCAGCTAACTCAATAGCTTTGATAGCAACTTCATCACCTTCGATACCAGCCTCACTAACTTTCTGAGCAGTTATCGCCTCCAAATCATTATTTACCAAACTCCGCAAAATTTGCCCATTTTGAGGTTGAGACTGCAACCATTCCTTTGCCTGTTGGGCGATATAAGGACCCGATGCCAATCTTTCCACACAACCGCGCTTACCACAAAGACAAAGAGGACCCACAGGATCGACAGTAACATGACCTATTTCCCCCGCCATACTTTGGGCACCGCGCCAGGGCTTCCCATTAAAAATCCAACCGCCACCCACACCAGTGCTAACAGTAATATAAAGTAAGCTATCATAACCCTGACCAGCACCAAAACGATGTTCTCCCACTGCTGCTACATTGGCATCATTATCAACCACAGTAGGAGCATTAAATTCGGTTTCCAAGATTTCCTTCAGAGCAATATTTTCCCAACCTTTGACATGGTGGGATAAACGAACTTTACCTGTATTGGCATCAACAGGGCCACCAAAACTAACTCCTATAGCAGCAGGTTTTTCTCCGTTGAGGAGGTTATGGGAGAGAGTTTGCATAATGTCAATATCCGTTTGAGCAGAAGCATTAGGAGGTGAAAGAGTTTTCTGATATTTTTGCCAATCTCTTTCGCCAGCATTTAAGACTGCTGCTGCTAACTTTGTACCACCAAAATCAAGAGCTAAAATTTTGTTTGTCATAGAAAAGGTTTGGTTAGGAGATTAGGTTTCGCTACATTTGTCGGGAAGAGGGAAAAGATGTGGGTTAGACGCGAAGACATCCTCTTGCTCACTCCCGCTGAAAGTTGTCCGCCGTAACCCACTGAACATACCGAATATTACAGCAGTTTTCAGATGGGTAAACCACAGTTAAAAAGTTAGGTTGTAGGTTGTAGGTTGTAGGTTGTAGGGACTCAACTGCTCCCCCTACAATCTTAGGCTGACCTTGTGGTCTACTCTGGTGAAC
>JBARXI010000438.1:0-24159 GCA_049647275.1 Microcoleaceae cyanobacterium | reverse complement strand
CAGAATTTCCTAGTGTCAAACTAATTAGTGAGTCACGTCAAGGGCTTGCTTATGCTCGCAATGCAGGCTTTGTTGCCAGTACAGGTGATATTGTTATTGCTACTGATGATGATGTTACTTTACCTCCTGATTGGTTAGAAAAACTAGTAGCTCCCTTTGCTAGACCAGAAGTAATGATTGTCACAGGCAATGTTTTACCAATCGAGTTGGAAACTATTTACCAGCGTTTCTTTGAAAGATATGGTGGCTTGGGTCGTGGTTTTGAGCCATTTGAGGTTAATAGTGATTGGTTTGAATCATTTCCACGAGATGCAGCCCCAACTTGGAAGTTAGGAGCAACAGCAAATGCTGCCTTTCGGGCAAGTATGTTTACTCATCCTGAGATTGGTCTTATGGATGAGGCTCTTGGTCCAGGAATGCCATCAGGAGTTGGTGAAGATACCTATTTATTTTATAAGGTTATCAAAGCTGACTATACACTAGTGTATGAACCAACTGCTTATGTCTGGCATAAGCATCGCCGAGACCTTTCAGCCTTGCGCCGTCAAATCTACGGCTACAGTAAAGGTCATGTTTCCTATCATCTCACTACTTGGTTGTACGATAATGATTGGCGGGGGTTATGGCGAATATTAGTTATCATGCCAGGATATCATTTAAAGCGAATTCTGATTTGGCTTAGGGGTAAGAGTGAATACCCATTATCTTTAATACTCCTGGAAATCAGAGGCAATTTAGCTGGACCTTTGTCTCTGTGGCAGTCACGTCAACGGGTCAGGAGAGAAGGTCATAGCGATCGCTATGTTCCAGTTGCACAACGTCAGGTTCCTATACAGCAATCAATTGTTATTGAAGCATCAAAGGATTCAGCAACTACTGAATTAAGCTAAGGGAGTGGAAGCTAAATGGTATCTAAGAGAAAATCTCAAATCCTGCTGCCTAAGTGGCGACCTTCCTATCTTTACGATCTTCTGAGGGAGCTAGTTGCTCGTGATATGAAGTTGCTTTACAAACGTTCAGTTTTGGGGGTGGCTTGGACACTAATCAGCCCACTAATGCAACTAGCTGTTTTTGCTTTTGTATTTCAGTTGGTCCTACCAGTTCAAATAGAGCACTATGCTTCCTTTGTCTTTACTGGTTTATTAGTTTGGAATTGGTTTCAAAACTCTCTATTTCAGGCAACTGGAGTAATTATTGCCAATCGTCCTTTGATTAGACAACCAGGCTTTCCTAATGCTATCTTGCCTGTAGTAATTGTCACTACAGGCTTGATTCACTTTTTGCTAGCGCTTCCTGTGTTAATCATCTTTCTAGTGATTGATGGTACCGAGTTAAAATCCGTGGCCCTATTGTTGCCATTATTACAGATTATCCAATTTGGTCTAACAGTTAGCTTGTCTTATTTTCTGGCTGCTTTGAATGTTACTTTTCGAGATACCCAACATACTCTCGGTGTGTTGCTACAGTTATTTTTCTATCTGACTCCGATTTTTTATGATGGAGCTAGTGTTCCGGCTAAGTATCAATTTATCTACTCTCTGAATCCAATGGTGAATATTGTTAATGCTTATCGCGATATTTTGATCGAAGGAGTACAGCCTAATTGGTTAGCATTGTTAATTGTTGCAGTATTTACATTAGTGCTTTTACCAATCGGTTATTTCTATTTTAAGCACCAGAGCAATCACTTTGTGGAGGAATTGTAAATGGTAGAAGCAATTATTGTAGAAAACTTAGGTAAACGCTACAGTCGCTACCATGCGGAACGACCACGTACTATTATGGAAGCAGCCCTATCTGGTCTAGGGAAGATGAGAGTAGTAGAGCATTTTTGGGCACTGCGTAATATCAACTTCACTGTCTCACCAGGAGAAATGTTAGGGATTATTGGCAAAAATGGGGCTGGTAAATCGACCCTATTACAGTTAATTGGTGGTGTAGGGTCTCCAGATGAAGGTAGAATTAGGGTTAACGGACGAATAGGGGCATTACTAGACTTAGGAGCTGGTTTTAGTCCAGACTTAACAGGAAGGGAAAATCTATTTGTTTGTGCTATAGTTGCAGGACTTACTCGTCGAGAAGCAGCGCGACGCTTAGGGATGATTGTGGAATTTGCCGAACTTGAAGAGTTTATTGATAATCCGCTGCGAATTTACAGTACTGGAATGCAGATGCGGTTAGCCTTTTCTATTGCTGTTCACACCGATCCAGACGTAATGCTAGTGGATGAGTTTTTATCAGTGGGAGATTTGGCGTTTCAAGCTAAGTGTTTGGACAGAATTGCCCAGTTAAAATCTCAAGGCTGTGCTATTGTCTTAATTTCCCATAGTGCTGAACAAGTCCAGCAACTTTGCGATCGAGTTATATGGTTACGTCAAGGCCAAATTGTTGCTTATGGTGAACCAGAAGTTGTAGCTGGTCAATATGTGAGCGAAATGCGTTCGGAAACTGATAAACTTACTCCTGATCGCCCTCCTGAATTAACTACTTCAGGAGTTGAACTCAGAGTCAATGAGAATCGGTTTGGTTCTCTAGAAATGGAAATTACTGATGTGCGACTGCAGCCAACCCCAAAAATTAATGGAGGAGACTCTCTGTGTATTGAAATTGATTATTTGTCAAATCAAGCAGTTACTTCGCCAATTTTTAGTGTCAGCATTACCAACGAAGCAGGTGAAATTTTATTAGACAATAATACGATGGCGGAGGGAGTCGCACTACCAACTATTCAAGGCAGAGGACAAATTAAACTTGATTTAAAACGTTTGGATTTAATTGGTGGTAAGTATTTTGTTAATGTGGGAGTCTATGAGCAAAATTGGCATTATGCTTATGATTACCATTGGCACGTTTATCCTTTATTAGTCAATTCTAATGAGAGTAATAAAGGTATTATTCAGCCACCGCTTCATTGGGAAATTGGTGAATTACAATTGCCGATAAAAAACTCTTCGTGATTTTACTCTGACAGTGTTGGTAAATTCAAAGATGAATCAGCTAGGAACAGGTACATCTCCAAACTAGAGATGCCGTTTTTTTTGAATTGTGGAATCGATCGATTGTTTTTATTATCAAGATTATGAGATTTAAAGAGCTAGATATTGTTAGAGGATTTGCTGCTTGCTGGGTAATTGGTTTACACTTTTGGTTTGTTCATTTAATACCAACACTATTTGGATATGAACACTTTTTTGACTATATACAAGCAGTAGGTGACAGTTTCAGCCTACAAAGGTTATTCCCTTTTTCCTTTTAATATCCTAGTAATGTACTTTTCAATTTTTTGAATTCTTTCTTTGTTCTAGGATACCAAGGAGTACATATTTTCTTTGTGCTTAGTGGTTTTAGCTTGACGTATTCAAGATTATTGAAGCCAGAAGAAAAGTGGTTTACTTTTATCCAAAAAAAGTTTTTTCGGATCTACCCTACTTATTGGGTGCTTTTATTATTTTCTCTTCTAGTTCCCTGGCTCAGGCAAGAACTTTTCTTTGGGTATTTTGATTGGTCATCACTTTGGAGAAGCTTCTTGTTGCTGGATAAAGCAATACCATACTCTTGGTTTATGTTTCCACTAGTTCAATTTTATTTACTTTTCTTTATTTTATTTAAAATTTTCCAAAAATTATCAATAAAATCATTCTTGATTTATAGTTTTATTATCAAGTTTTTATATACCTTAATTATTCTGATATTAAGCTACAATTTTACACCTTTTTTATTAGGTAATAATGCTTATCCTGGATATATAGCAATATCAAGATTATTTGAATTTTCTTTAGGAATGGTAATGGCTAAAGTTTATCTGAATAACCCTAATCAGTTAATTTCATACCTAAGTAAACCTAGCACTATTATCCTCGCTATTATTTGTGAGATTATTGGTATTCTAGGTACATTTAAATTCACTAATGAAATCATGTTTTTGGGAATAAACTTGCCATTAGGAGTTTCTCTATATGATGCTTTTATTGGTTTTGGTATCTTTGTGATTATTTTTAATTTATCTAGACTAATCATCTATTTATCTAGCTACATAGAGGAACTATTTATTTTCATGTCTAAAATATCCTATGAGTTATATTTAACACAGTTCATTAGTTTATTTGCAGTCTCAGAATTATTTACAATTATTATTCCTGGAGAATCTTCACTAACAATGTCTTTAAGGGGGATTTTACTGTTTTTATTAGTTATGGAAATTAGTGTAGCTAGCGCTTTACTTTTACAAAAATCAACCAAAATGATAGTTAAATCAATACAATTTAATTCCAAACAAACTCTTTAATAACTTGTTTCCAAACCAAGTAGCCTTGCCCATTTAAGTGAAGACCATCTAAGGTATACTGCTCATCCAGTTGATTCTGTTCGTTAGCTAAAATGGAAAATAAATCTATGTAAGTAAATTGAAAATCTTTTGCTAAAGTTATAAGTTTTGAATTAAATGCTTTTACAGACTCATTATCTAAATTTAAACCATAAGCATCTCTTTTTTGATTGATGGGCAAAACGCTTTGAATCCAGACTCTAGTATTAGGGGATTTTTTCTGAATTTCTATCAAAATACGATTGTAAAAGTTGTATACTTCTGTAATAGACCTACCTTTGATTAAATCATTAATACCAATCATCAGAAAAATTTTTTCTGGTTGGAATTTGAGAATTTGATCGAGACGATTTAATACTCCATCAGTTGTATCACCAGCGATACCGCGATTGATTACTCTCGGATGTGCTAATAATTCTTTCCACTCACATTCATCTGTTATGCTATCCCCTAAAAATACAATTCGTGCATATCGGTTGGGGATGATTTCAAACTGACTTTTTTTGTGGAGATAGTAATTAGATTCATATAGGCTAATAGTATCTGTTTGTTCCTGCTCTGGCTCTAAGCTAATGTAAGCTTGGGCATGATTAATTTCAATCATTAATATCATGATTATCACTAAAAGTAACAATAATTTTATATATCTTAAATTCTTCATTTCTTTTGCTTAAACATGATAAATGGTTATTTTCAATTTCACTTTATATTATAAATAATAAAGTGAACTGTCTGTAATCTAACTTTGGTAGTTTTATACAAATTAGTGGCTGAGTGGAAGTTATAGATCGGAGCAAAATGATTTCAAAAAAAATAATTCTGAGTCTGATGACTCTTGCAATTGTTCTAAGTATTTACCTGTTTAAAGGGATAATAGCTCAAGCTCAAGAAATCCCAACAATTACAGTAAAAAATTTTCAATCGGGTATTAGTACTCATTATATTGGTGCTTGTGAAGGTAACGTTAATTTTGACCTAGACGATCTACAAGACTTAGGAATGAATACTTATCGTATCTACGGTGGTATGTCTCGTTGGGAGTATGAAGATGATGATGGTAAATATGGTTTGCCATCAATTGCTGAAATTAAAACTAACCCTAATATAATTAATTGGGAGTGGTGGAACAAGGTGATGATTAACCCACCCAATGGTAGTGATTATTGGTGGTCAGGAAGCGCTAGTGATGTTTGGCAAGGCAATGCTCAAACAATTTTCAGTAATCTCAAGCAAGCTAATATCCGACCCATTCTCACTATTCGCAATGCGGATAATAACTGGAATCCTTCTTGGGCACTACAACTTAACCCACCACGAACTGAGGAAGATTGGAATGAATGGTGGGAACACGTTTTTGCTACTGTCTATTGGCTCAATGTGCGTAACGATTATCAAGTCAATGATTTTGAAATCCACAATGAACCTGATAATCGAGACCAGGGTTGGGGTGGCACTCAGGCTGACTATTTTGAATTAGTTAGGGTAGCAGAAGATGCCATTGATTATGTTTACAAAACCTACTTGCCTGGTCGAATTTATCATATTCATGCACCAACGACAGTAGGCGGCAGTCGCTGGCCTGGGGATACCTTGCGCGAAATTCCTACATACTTTGACAGTATGAATATCCACGACTATGCTGCAGATATTTCTGAGTATACCCAAAAAGTACATACTTGGATGAATGGTACTATTCATTATAAGTCTCCCATTTGGTTGGGGGAATGGGGAACTTATACGACTGGGTATGATGACCTTAATTTTGCTATTAACCTAATTAAAAATATGATTCGTGGTTCCCAACCTGGAAATAATTACATTTATGGTAGTCACATCTTCTCTTTATATGATTGGGGAAAAGATGGTGGGTTCAAGGGAATTCTAGGAGCTAATGGTAAGCGGAGTATTAGTTACTACGCCTTGAGGATGGGAATTCGTGCTTTGCAAGGTGGTCGTCCAACTTTTTTGACTTCAGTTAGCAATCCCGATCTCACAGCAATTACTACTCAAGATAATCAGGGTAAAATTGACTTACTTGTAACTAACAGTGGAAAAATATCTTATAGTGTAGATACTGATATTTCTGAGTTAATACTCAAAGGAACTGGCAAAATTTGGGAGTTCAGTGCTAAAGTAATGGATGAAATTGTTGACAATGTAATTGTCGTTCGAGGTCATGCTAGCCTCGAAATTCTCCCTAATGCAGCAATTTTAATTGAGTTTCAAGCTGACTAGTTATTACTAATTTAAGTAAATTCATGACTCACTCTTATGGCAAAGACTTTTTTGAGAATCTACAACCTGGCTCTCGACAATCAGCACAGGTAATTGTTCCCTTAATTATGGAATTAATCAAACCTCATAGCATTAGACCTCTCTGGAAATTAAGATTTAAAAATTTTTTGACAGGGGTTTCAGGTGAATTCTCGGAGATTTCTATTGTTGATGTAGGTTGTGGAGATGGTACTTGGTTATCAGTATTTAAGGATTATGGTTTTAAAAAATGTCTGGGAATAGATGGTGATTATGTAACTCCTGATTTATTGCAAATTTCACCATCAGAATTTTTGTCAAAAGACCTAACACTTCCCTTAGAAATTAATCAGAAATTTGATTTAGTTTTATCGCTAGAGGTTGCAGAACATCTACCATTTGAATGTGCTGATACATTTGTAGAATCTCTAGTTAATCTTGGTAAAATCATAGTTTTTTCAGCAGCAATTCCAGGCCAAGGAGGAGAAGAACACATTAATGAGCAGTGGCCTAATTATTGGGTCGATCGTTTTAAACGAAAAGAATATCTAGTTATTGACTGTTTAAGAAAAAAAATATGGGAAAATGACCGAGTAGAACCCTGGTATGCACAAAATATTCTAGTTTTTATTAAAGATGACTATCTAGAAAAATATCCGTTATTATTTAGAGAATATCAGAATACTAATTCATCACATCTGGCAATTATTCATCCAAAAATTTACCTGAGTAAAATTTCTCACCAACAGCAAACAACTCCAAGCAAACCTGCCATCTTAACCAGCTCAGGTATTGAATTGCGGAGTAATCAAAATCGTTTCGGCTCCTTAGAAATAGAAATTACCGATCTGAAAATTTTACCTGCTGCCAAAATCTATGAAAGAGAATCTTTTGCTATTGAAATTAGTTACCAAGCTAAGAAACAGCTCTATGCTCCTATTTTTGGAGTCAAAATTACTGATGAAAATGAGCAAATATTTTTGGATATTAATACCAAAAAAACAAACTCACCATTGCCTATAATCAAAGATAGTGGTCAAATTAAACTTTATGTTGAGTATCCAGATTTAAGGGTTGGTAATTACTTTGTCAATGTTGGCATTTATGAACGAAATTGGTTTTTTACCTATGACTATCACTGGCAGATCTACCAATTAGAGATTTGTTCTAATACTGGTCTAACTAATCAGGAGGATAATTATTTACCACTGCTATATTGGGAGCTTTCTGGAGTAAAGCTACCAATTTGTGAATAAAAATATCATGCTTGGTTGAATACTTATAATATCTGTTGAAGAAAGGTAGGAAGCAGAAGGGAAACAGCAAGGTTGAAGGTAGAAGGTTTTTTATAGTCATTTCAAATAAGAATGAAACACTTTTTTGGCTAAAACTCTTTCACGGCAAGAAAAGCTCATCTCAATCTAAACTGAAATGACTATATAACTGATTATGCGAACGTAATCTAACTTAGAAATCAGCCTAAAAAAATCAGAACTTAGGCAAAGAGGGTATACATAACAATAATCTGTGAGATTGCTTTTCTTTCCTACAACGAAACCCAAAACTGCCCTAACATTACTTTAGTGAAAATTATACATTTTCATAAATTTTTCCTACTTAATATATTTTTTTTTTAAAAAATGCTCTATTTCATTATTGTTTGGATTTTCCTAACAATTACTTGCCTAACTATCGGCACTGGTTTACTAAATATATTAAAAGCAGATTGTTTTGATAGAGTAGGCGATCGCCTGATTATTTCCCTTTGGTTAGGAATAGTTACTCTGTGCGTTTCTCTATTAGCAACATCACTAATTTTACCATTATCAACTTTAGTGGGAAGTGCTCTTGCTATCTTTCTAGTTTCCTTATCTTTACTTTCCCCAAGTACACGGAAAGAATTAAGTCAATTTCGGTCAATTATTTCTCCAAAAATTATTATTGGATTTCTCAGTTTAGCTGTAATTATTGCTGCCTTTACCAGCCAAAAAATTATCTGGTTTGACACAGGTCTTTATCACTTAGGTTCGATTCGCTGGTTATCAGAATATGGTGCCGTTCCCGGAGTGGCTTTAGTTAACCCTAAATTTGGATTTACCTCTTCTTGGTTTGCCTTGGCAGCACCATTAACCCCTAAAATTTTGGGTGGAAAAGTAGGCGCGATTACTAATGGCTTTATATTTTTAATTGCTACTTGTCAATTTTTAATTACTCTTACTCACCTCTGGAAAAATAACTCTCGTTTTTCTGACTGGTTTCTCACCATTACTTCTGGTATAGTTCTCTCAATTTATACCATCACAGCCCTAGCAGGCTCCCCAATTGTTCTATCATTTTCGGCTGATGTAGCTGTCACTTTACTCATCATAATTACAGCTTGGAGTTTTTTAATTATTTCCCATGAAAATCATCGAAAGATCAATCAAGAGAATCAGAATTTTTATGCTTTCGATGCCAGAATTATTTCATTAATCTTATCTGCAGGAGCTGTGACAATTAAACTCTCAGCTTTGCCAATTTTGGCTATAGGATTACTTTATTATATTTGTGGGAAGCCCTGGAGAATCCAGCGTTTAGTTTGGGGAATTTGTATAGTAGCTGTAATATTATTACCAATGCTAATATTTGCAATTACTACCTCTGGATGTCCTCTATACCCATCAACATTTATGTGTTTTGATGTGCCTTGGTCAATCACAAAAGAAACATTTACAACAGTTACAAACGAGGTAAATGAAATTAAGTTTTGGGGTAAATTAAGTGACTCTGATTCAACAGGTATAAGTGCTGCCATTACACCATTATGGAATTGGTTTAAACAGACGGCAAAAGCTAAAGTAATGACTTTGCTAACTATCATTTCAATTGTTGGTACTGCCTGGAGTTTCAAAAAATCAAATAATCAGCAAATTCCTGGAGAAAGATGGTTAATGGGATTGGGATTATTAGGAATAACTTTTATTCTGACTCAAAGTCCTCTGCTCAGATTTGGATTGGGATATTTTATTCTGGTTCCGTCTTTCATAACTGGATATTTTTGTCAGACAATTTTTGATAAGTTAAAGCCACAACTTAGCAATCGACTTTCTTTAATATCTCAGGGAATGCTCTCTCAAGCTATGTTATTAGTTCCACTTTTTTTAGTGGGGTTAACTATAGTAATAGTAGTAAGTGGTAGTGGTAAAAATCGTTTACTTTTACCGCCTGAGTTACCAACTGCTAAACCGATATATGAACAAGTTAATGATGTTAAATATGTTTATCCCGATAACTGGACTGCAAGATGTTGGGCAGCAGATTTACCTTGTGCAGCAGTTCCAATTAAGCATAATATTAAATTGCGTAATCCATCTGCTGGAATAGGTGGGGGTTTTGTTCATGCAGAGTAAGGTTTTATATGAGGATGAAAATTAGAACTTTTGATTAAATATTATGTCCGGTCATTAACCTTTAGGAAAATCGGCTGGGTAGAACGAAATAATACCTAATACCAGTTTTATCAATGTTTACTACAATATAGTTAGACTTTTTATAGGAGTCAGCAATTTGTAGCTTAAATATCATTTATTATAGTTAATATCCATTTTTAAGACCCCGCCCTTAAGGGCGGGGTTTAAAGAGACATTTTACCAAAAATATTTTAATGACCCAAATTATTCTAAACATTCTTTTTTCACGCTTGGTATAATATTATGTCTCTCTAAATACCCACAATAAAAGCTGTGAGGGAGTAGGGAGTAGGAGGAAATTTTCGAGATTCTTTGCCCGATAAACATTTGTTACAAATCAGTGCTTACAAGTCTATCTCAGAAAGGTTAGACCTTTGCAGGAATATACCACTTCAATACATTTTAGCTACAAATAATAGAGGATTTTGATTGTAATAGCTCTCTTTCTTGTCAAAACTTATTTATCTAACTAACTAATTGAGCGAAAACATATATCATTTTATTGTTTATTGTTTTTTCTTACTTATCCCTTCTTCCCTCTTCGTTATTCCTTACCCACACTATTTTTAACCTTCTTTTTTGAAAGATGAAAAAAACCCGAACTGTCTATACAGGGCAAATCTCTTTATTCTCCCTACTCCCTACTCCTTTATACAGCAGATTCCAGATTAATGTGCTACAGCAAACGGGGTGAGTCTGTTTCATCTGTTGCCTACTCCAAGACGGACCACACTTTCCCACACTCCCCACCCCCTAAAACCATAAATATATGTACTTCATAAAGTTGGAAACTGCTGTAAGTATTCAACCGGACATGATATTATTCAAAATGGTATAACTAAGTAGGTCGGCGTTAAAATATATCGTTATGATAAGGCAAAAGTCAGGAGGTAGGAGGCAGAAGGGAAGAGGTTTTTAAACTATTTTACTTTTCGTTATATACTTTGGTTTTTTCGTGCCTACGTACTTATAACGATCATATTTTTTGGGTTTAATTGCCTCAACCCAACCTACAAATATAGATTTCTTGGCGTTGCTGAAACTGGGTATGAATCCCAGGAATTGAACAACTGAAAAACCTCACGTCATAGGGTCTTTAATAACTCACCAAATGAAAATTCATATCTTCATTCAGCAACCCCCATTTCTACTATAGATAATCAGTCCGATATGATATAAAATTTTGGTTCAGATCAAAAACTAGCACTCGTAAAAAAACAGCTTTTTATCGCTTCCCAAAATTCCTAGTTACTGTTGGAAAATCAATGAAACAATAAAATATTTCGTTCTTCCGAAAACTTTTGATTCTAGCTTCACTTCTCATCTAAATAAAACCATGTTCAGCCAAAAATTCTGGAGTAATATCTTCTTGACCATTCGCTGTAGCATTCTCAGTTAAAGCTGGTGGTAAAACAGAATAACTATTAGACCCCATGCGGAGAAACTTCCCTACATATTTCCCCAGAATATCAGCCTCAATATTCACTAAACTTCCTGGTTTCAAATAACCCAAGTTTGTCTCATGAAAACTGTGGGGAATAACTGCTACTTGAAACCAGTTGCCATCCGCATCGCAATCAGCCACAGTTAAACTAATACCGTTAACCGCTATACTTCCTTTGGAAACAATATATGGTGCTATCTGACGTTGCCACACTTTGTCTGCTGTTTCTGGCGCTGTAAATTTTATTTCCCAAGCATTCGTAGTTTCACTAGATATTTGTAAACGTCCAATTCCATCAATATGTCCCGTGACAAAATGGCCCCCCAGTTTACTACCTGCCCGTAATGAGGTCTCAAGATTTACATAACCATCTGACAACTGGCCTAATGTACTGCGTCGTAAAGTCTCAGGGGATACGATCGCAACAAAACCTTGAGTTAGAATGTCTATAACTGTTAGACAAACACCATCTACGGCTACACTATCACCGATGGCCAAATTTTCCAATATTAGGTGGCTTTTACTAGATGAAATACAGGAGATTTGGACTTGGCTATCTCCTAAAAGCTTAATTTTTCCCAAAGCTTGAACTAATCCTGTAAACAATGTTTTTCCTCTGAATTAATTATTAAAGTTTAGTTAAGTTTTATGAACAGAACATCTATAGATTAATGAGATAATCTGCTTTTTTCAGCCATGGTAGCCTTTAGGTGTGAGGTAATCAATATCATGTGGCGAGTCATTAGTCAAGGTATAATTCAGAATTCAATTAAGATAGAAGATAATAAATGTAACAATAACTCATGTAGGTAAATATTAAGGCATACTAAAATGCAGTTAATTCTTACCTATAATCACTAACATCCTAAACAGCTTGACAAAAACTATTATAAAATGAGGCAGAGCCGATGATTGAAATGAAAGTCGCTGGAATAGCATTGGATGCAGCTACACGCAATCCCATTGTTCTGTTAAGAGATGGTACTGAGCGACGTGCCTTGCCTATCTATATAGGTCAAGATCAGGCCAAGGCAATTATCAGCGCTCTCGAAAACCATCAGCCACCCCGACCTCTGACTCATGACCTGATGGTCAGCATTCTGGAGTCGTTGAATGGGGTTCTGGAAAAAGTAGTAATTCATTCATTGCAGGATAATACATTCTATGCAGTGCTGATTGTAAAGCAAGGGGAAACTAGAAAAGAGATTGATGCACGCCCAAGTGATGCGATCTCTATAGCCCTGCGTACAAATAGCCCAATCTGGGTGATGGAAGAAGTGGTAGCGGATGCCTCTATTCCAGTAGATAGAGATGCAGATGAGGCAGAAAGACAAGAATTTAGGGACTTTGTTTCTAAGCTTCGCCCTGAAGATTTAATTAAACGTGGTGGGTTTAGCAGTGGTGAACTATCTTGAAACAACTTTGATACAAAAAAAAGTATAGGTATCCATTTAGAGACTCAAAAAATGGGCTGGCAAAGTCCTGGGATAATACTGCAAATAATCATAAAGAATTGTATATTCCTTGTTGCCTGTTACCTCCCCCAAAAATTGGATATATGGTTTAAATGCGCTGGCAGCTTACTGCAAATAATCAATTACTGAAGAAACTCAAAAAAACTCAATATTAAATAAATTCCATTAATCCAAAATCCGCGCATCCAAAATCTAAAATTATCCCATCAATGCGCAACGCCCAAAAAATGTATATCTCATAGCTTAGTATTTCAGTTTACAAAAAGTCAAATTGAGAATAGGTCGGTATATAGCCATCAGGAATCAGTTGTAAGAATTAGTTCCGCCGATGAAGCTCAATCAAGCAGCTACACCTAGTCTCATAAATCATTCCTGATTACTATAATAAATATGCAAAATGATTTGTATATTTACCAAAAACTCAGAACTAAACAATACAGGTGCATTACCGTAGATTTGGCAAAACTAATCTAAATCTATCAGTTTTTTCCTTGGGAACAATGCGATATTTGGCCTCTGAGGAAAATGCTGTACGAACAATAAACCAAGCTGTGAGTATGGGAGTTAATCACATAGAAACAGCTACAGGTTATGGCAATAGTGAAAAGTATCTCGGTACAGCTCTATTATCTGGCCTATGGGAGCGTTCCCAATTTCATATAACCACAAAAATTTCACCGATTAAGGATATCGGGGCGCTCGAACGCTCCATCGATCGCTCCTTAGAAAATCTTAACATAGACTATCTAGACTGTCTGGCTCTTCATGGTATCAATACTTGGGAACATCTAGAAACTACCCAATATGGAATTAAAGCAATACATAAAGCTGTGGATGATGGGCGAGTTAAACATATTGGTTTCTCAACTCATGGCCCTTTGGAATTGATATTAGCGACCATTAATACCGACTTATTTGAATTTATTAATTTACACTACTGCTACTTTTTCCAACATAACGCTCCAGCAGTAGAATTGGCCCATCAAAAAGATATGGGCATTTTTATTATTTCCCCAGCGGATAAAGGTGGACAGTTGTATACACCATCCCCCACTCTTCAAAAGTTGTGTCAACCTTTTTCCCCATTGGAATTAAATTATCGATTTTTGCTAAGTGACCCCAGAATTACAACTCTTAGCGTGGGTGCTGCTAACCCAACAGAATTAGAATGGCCTCTGAGGAGTGGCGATCGCACAAAACCTCTGACGGCTCAAGAAATGGAGATATTTCAGAGGCTGGAAACTCATGCTTCTAAAGAGTTAGGAACAAATAAATGTAGCCAATGCTATGGCTGTTTACCATGCCCAGAAAACATTAATATTCCAGAAGTTTTGAGATTAAGAAATCTGGCAGTAGCTTATGAGATGACAGAATTTGGTAAATATCGATATGGGATGTTTGAAAATGCAGGTCATTGGTTTCCCGGCAACAAGGCCAACCGATGCACTGACTGTGGGGAGTGCTTACCCAGATGTCCGGAAAAATTAGATATTCCAGATTTATTGAAGGATACTCATCAAAGGCTAAAAGGTTTTTTTGGTCGTAGACTGTGGGGCTAAATTTTGTAATTATGTTTGGGATATTGTTAATATTAGATTAACTCAATCAGGTGCATCTCTACAGTTAAGTTTAAGATACAAAATTTATTAGCGATTGATTTTAGTCCCGCTAAAAAAGTTTGTATCCGAGACTTTTGTCAATTCAGATACTAGCAGTACTCCGTAAATACTCTGATTTACTGAAGACTGGATAGAATTCTACGTTTAATTTGGAAAAAATTTTTACTGTTGAATTCAGACAGTTTTTTTAGCTAAAGAAGGTTCATATTATTTAGACCAGATGTGGAATAGTTTTTTGTGCATATATCAATAATTAATCATTAACTCGAATCAAAAAAAATGTGCATAAATATAGCTTGATACCATTTTGAAAAAATCATGTACAAAATACAGGAAACTTCTTTCCTCTGGGTTGCGCGTCGGCATCGGTAGGTGAAAAGAAGTTGTTGCTTCAAGTGAATGGAGTTTTATCTTTAACAATTTTTTTCTTTGCTCCTTCGGTCTTCTTTCATTCTCAATTTTGTAGCAATACTATTAATTAGCCCTGGGCATTTCTCCCAATTTGAAAACAGAATGTTACGAATAATTTGGTTGATTAAAAGAGTTAAAATTAGATTTACCTTTGATTTAAAAGATAATTTATGACCTAATAAATGGTATTTAAGCTATTCATTCTGACTTTGTGACTCCTGAATCGCTGACTCCTAATAAATAGCCCACCTATTTGTAGCAATCATTATTCAAAATGGTATGAAATATCAGTAATTACAAATTAATAACAAATTTTGAAAGGGATTTTAACCCAAGATTTGCAGCACTTAGGCCAGCAATACTGTTGAGTTAATTGCTGAGATTCTAATAGCTGATAGCTAGTTAAGGAATGGTATTACTATAGATTTATGATCCCATCGGAAATTATTAAGTATTTGTCACTCCCTACTAAATTTAAAATCAACTCATGGATAAAAGTCAGTCAGCCGCTTTGTGGAAATCAAAAGCTATTTCCAAGTTAAAAAACATTTCAAAACACAAATTGGCGATTAATAAAAATAACAATTGTTTTTCCGATAAAATCTCTCTGATTGGGTGGTTTAGGAATATTTTAATGAGAGAAAAACTAATTATAACGATACTGGTTTCAGAAATGATTTTTATAACTGGTATTTTAGGAATAGATATTTGGTTAATAGTTAGTAAGCAGCAAAACGAGTTACACACTCAAGCGCAATTAGATTTGAATCTGCTCGAAATTTATTATCGAACTTATTTTAATAACAAAGAGGTAGGAATTCCTCATCCCTCAGATACTCAAGCAAATCATCATCAATTAAAACTGGCAATGTTGAAATTTATGAATGGTGGTTATAGTGCTATATATTCTCCTGATGAAATAGGTATTTTTACTAGAGCGTTTCAAAATGAAAACAATTTTTCTGAGTTATTAAGTAATCAAACTGAACTCGAAACAAATTTCAAATTAATCAAACAGAATCAACTGAAAATCAAGAATTCCCCTATCTCTGATACTTCTATATTAAACCAGATCGAAGCAGCAGCCGGTCAACCAATTACTTACAGAATATTAGTAGAAAATCAAACTTATACCATCGCTGCCAAATCAATTAATAATAATGCTGGCGAACCAATAGCAATTTTAGTTAGAGGAATTCCAGAATCATTAATCAATGCTTTGATAAGTGACAAAATCATCTTAAAAATAACAGTTTTAAGTTTATTCATTACAATACAAATTCTTTTGATAATCATTGGTCAAAAATACCTTAATTATTATCCAAAAACTCCTGCAAATGCCAAAAAGATAGCTTTAGAAACCTGGGAAGATAGAGCTATTGTTAATGCTTTTAATTCAGAATATCCAAGTTCAGATAAACTCAATAACATCAACTTCTTAAAACTACAGCAAAAAATTAGAGAAGACCCCAAAGAAGAGATAGAATTTCAAAAAAATAACGTAATGCTAGAAGCAATTATAAATAATCCTACAGCCGTTATTTATATTCAAGATATGCAAGGAAAATATTTGTTTGTAAATCCGCATTTTGAAGAAATATTTAATCTTAAAAAAGAAGAAATTATAGGTAAAACAGACTATGAACTTTTCTCAAAAGAACTAGCTGACAGTAGTCGCGAAATACATCAAATAGTTGCTAAAGCAAAAAAAACCTTGACAATAGAAGAAATTTTACCTAAAAAAGATGGATATAATTCTTATGTTTCTATTAAATTTCCTCTAGAAGATGTAGATGGTGTTCCTTATGCAATTGGTAGTATCTCTACTAACATCAATTATCGAAAAGAAATCCAGGTATTATTAGCAAGCGTGAACGAAGAACTAGAAAACAGAGTTGCAGAACGTACTGCTTTCTTAAAACAAGCTAATCAACTGCTCAGAATGGAAATAGGTGAAAAAATTAAGGCTAACAAAAAATCCGAAAAAATGACTATAGAACTAGAACAACATAGTAGAACAGTTGATAGTATTATTAATGCGTCAGTAGACCTAATATACCTTTTCGATCTATCGGGAAAATATACTTATGTGAGTCGTAATGGTGCAGAAGCTTTAGGAAAGAAGCCTAGTGATATGATTGGCAAAAGAGTAAAAGATTTAGGATTTTCACAAGAGATTATTCAGGAATTTGACCAGCAAATCAAAAAAGTTTTAACGACAAGTAAAGCCGTAAAATCTGAAGCCTGTTTTTCTACCGTAAAAGGGGTAAGAGATTATGAATATATTCTCAGTCCAGTTAGCAACCAGGAAGGAAAAATAGAAGCAATAGTTTCCATATTTCGTGATATTACTGAACGTAGGCATACAGAATTAGAACTACAGTTAGCTAAAGAAGCTGCTGACGTAGCAAATCAAGCAAAAAGCGCATTCATAGCTAATATCAGTCATGAACTAAAAACTCCTTTAACCGCCATTATTGGCTATAGCGATCTATTAGCAGAAGAAATAATCGAGTTGGCCGACCGAGATTTGATAAATGACTTGAACAAGATTCGTTCTGAGAGTAATCATTTATTAAAAATGATTCAAGAAATTATCGATCTTTCTAAAATAGAGTCAAATAAAATGAAGTTATACTTAGAAGATTTTTACTTATCATCCTTGGTTGATAATGTCATAAAATCTGTGCAAGATTTAGTAATAAAAAATGGCAACATTCTGAGAGTCCAGGGAGTAGAAGAGATTGGTATCATGTATGCAGATCCAATCAAGGTGCAACAAATTATATCAAATCTACTTACTAATGCTGCTAAATTTACACATCAAGGTGAAATTACATTAAGAGTAACTCGTCAAGAGAATAAAATTGTATTCTATGTCACTGATAATGGTATCGGTATGAGCTTAGATCAAATAAAGTATTTATTTCGACCTTTCACACAAGCTGATGAATCAACTACTCGCCAATATGAGGGAACAGGTTTGGGATTAGCTATTAGTCAACGTTTATGTAAAATGATGGGTGGTAAAATAACGGTTGACAGTAAAGTTGGTGTTGGTTCTACTTTTACCGTTTACTTACCTATAGAAGTTCAAGATACCAACAGCAGAAAATTATTGGAGGCCAACAAATCTGTATCTGACTTGAACGAACTGTAAAAATATGTTGCTACTTCAAGGATTTCTGTTTAATTTGTTTCTAAAAATACTTAAAATCCTATTTGAGTTGTGAAAAATTATAGGAATAAATGTGTTATATCATGTGCCCCTTCCAGGGGAGCTACGCTAACGGATCATCATAAAAAACCTTCTCCCTCAATAACCTTGCTCTAAACCTTGCTGCCCTCTGCCTTCGGTACGCAGATATTATAAGTATTCAAGCGAACTTGATATTAGATTGTCGGAAATGAGTAGATTCTAAATAATATCATTTCGGGATAATTAGTGATGATAAAAATATTAGGTGGTAGGTGGCAGGTGTTAGATCGAGTCTATTAAACTAATCATCCAGAAACTCCTTTTTCTGGGAGTTTAGGAAGTCTCCTCCATTACCTATTCCCGAACGCTTATGAGTATGAAATCGGACATAATATCACTCAATAATACTTCCTGATTATTTAAGTGCCTAGGCAACATTAATTACCTAATTTTGTTCCCTGTGACTTTTATAATATAGGCTTCCAAGCTTTAGAGTATGTGTAATTAATTTTGCATGACTACTTATAAGTATTCAACCGGACATAATATAACTGCAAAGTTAAGATTTGTTTTATTACCTCAAACTTCATATCTTTTTCGATATTTTTGTTGCCACCAATAAAAAATTTGAGTAGGATTTGTAAAAATCATACATTGATTACGTATACTAATATTTCTTATTTCTCAAATTCAACAATTTCTCAAATCAAACATCAAAATGACAAAGCTGAATTCTACAGAAGAAACCTTCTACTACTTCGCTTATGGCTCCTGTATGTGCCCGACAGATTTAAAGCGAACATTAGGCGAAAATACTTATCCCTATGTGATAGGCCCAGCCAAACTAAAAGGATACAAAATTGGTTTTTATCGTTATTCAGCACTGCGTAACTGTGGAGCATTAGATGTAGTAAAAGACTCAAAGAGTACAGTGGAAGGAGTGCTTTATAATTTACCAATGCGGTTGCGCGATCGCCTAGATGAAAGAGAAACTGTAAAGTTCGATTTAGTCAAACAAATTCATTGCGGTGGTTATCGACCAGAAACAGTAGAAGTACATAGTCAGGGTAAATTATATAGTGGGGTACTTACCTATGTAGTTATAGATAAATTACCCCAAGAATTAGCACCTAACGATTGGTATTTTAATGTCGTACTTCGAGGAGCTACAACTTGCAGATTATCAGAAGAATACTGCTGGAAATTGTTTGAACATATGCACAATTTACAGCATCAACAAAGGCACCAGCAGTTACTAACAGCGGCTTAGAAAAAATTAATAGCTCATAAAAAAAAGACCTGTTTTAAAATTTAGATATGGTCAAATTATTGATGAAAAAACATAGTTACTAAAGGCAAAAAATTCAATAATACCCAACTGCAAGACCAGTAATTATTTTGTTGGATAGAATAATCTTCTTCCCCGAGTAAAGCATCAATTCTTTCAGTCAAACGGTTAGGAGGAGTTGTACAACTAAATGCTGCATAAAAACTTGCTGAACGAATCACACGATCGCTCACCATCAACAACAAAGTCTCCGCCAACAACAACCCATCCACTTGTTTTTTCGCATACTGGTCGGCACGCATTTCCCGGAGAGTCAAAAGTTCATGCCATAAACTATTAGTATTCGGCAACCAAGGAGTAACTTTGGCTAACCAACCTAACCAGAAAAACCAAAAAGTATCACGATAATAATAATGAGCTTGTTCGTGAATTAAAACTCCATGAATTTGCTCATAACTTAATTTTTGTATTATCCCTTTACTAACTACTAATTCAGGTTTCCAAAAACCTATTTGGGCACTAAACAAAATTGGATTATCGAGCAAACGTACCGATCTACCATCAATTATTATTTGAGGAAAATCATAAATCTTTTGTAGTGACCTCCAGGCTTGATAGGCCAAAACTACAAGCAAAATTGCTATCCATGTACAAAAGGCCCAAGCAAGTATATAGCTAAACCATCCAGCCGATAATCCTAACATTTGTCCTTGAGGACCCATACAAATGACAGCTATGGCCGTTGTAATTAATATTAGGGGAGGGGAAGCAAATAATAACAGCGATCGCTGCCAACGTTTAGCCCAATTATCAGAGCCAACAACTTTTGCCTGCCTGAGACAAGATGCTAACCCTAAAGCTCCCAAAATTATAATTAGGTGCATTATGATTCCTCCTCCCTAACTTGGCGTATAGCTTTTAGCTTTTGGGCGATCGCTTCTATTTGCTCGAGACTAGCAGAATCTAGACTATCAGCAAAAGCAGCCACAACATCTGGGTTTCCTATAGCCAGAAATTTATTTAACTGTTGATAAGCCTGGAGACTTTTGGCCTGCTCCCGAGATATCAGAGGTAGCCAGACAAAAGCACGTTGACTTTCGTCACAAGTAAGCCAACCCTTTTGAGCGAGGCGACGTAGCACCGTAGTAACTGAAGTATAGGCCAATTCTCGGTCTGGATCGGAGAGAATGTGTTCATGTACCTGTTTGACTGTGGCACAACCGAATTCCCAAATAATATTCAAAATCTCTGTTTCTAGAGGGCCAAGAGACATTTGTTGTGGACGGTAATCTGGTAGAGGGCTCATTACTTTATGTTTGAATGTTTAGTCAAAAGCCGGAAAATTTAAAATTTTCTCCATCTTCTGGTAAATTATGATTGAGTAATCCAATTAGACTTTGTGAGAAAAATAATTATATATTCTCAGACAGATGACAAATGTAATTTGCTAGATATAGAATGTCACAGAGTCTAGTCAGATTTATATTAAGCTGAGATGAGGCTTAAGGTAGCGCCATTTAGAAACAAATTATATAATTGTTTCTAGGTACAAAATAGTCAATGAAGTTTAAAAAAATAGGGACAAATATGCGTTTCATATCTTCTCTTTCTCGGTCTGTAGCACTGTTGGTTTCCGTAGCAATGCTAGTTATTAGCACTTTGGTATTTTCTCCTTCTTCAGCAGTAGCTGCAAACTATGAAGTAACAATGGGTGCTGGTGGACTATCATTTAGTCCTAATAAAGTGAGTGTAAAACCTGGTGATACAGTTACATTTAACAATGGTATGCTCGCACCTCATAATGTAATGTTCGATCCTGGTAATTCACCTGATGCAGGTCTGGCCAAATCACTTTCCCACTCTAAGCTGGCATATAAAGCTGGAGAGAGCTTTGATATAAATATCCCAGAAGATGCCGCGTCTGGTGATTACACATTTTTCTGTAGTCCTCACCGTGGTGCAGGTATGGTTGGTCATCTAGTTGTGGAATAAGTGGAATAATACTTAAATTCATCTGAGTTTGAATCTAATTAAACTCTATTAAATAATCTTCTCTCTTAAAGTTAGCTACAAGTTTTTTAGATAGTCTAAAAGTTATTGTTTAGCTTTCTATTAGGGAGAGGATTATTTTAATGATTAAAAAAAATTATAACTATACAAGACAAATTATTCAAACCAATAAATCATTACCCTGGTTGTATAACTTTTCTACATTTAATTATAAGTACCTAAACAAAATTAATTACCTACTCTGATTATATGTAATCCTTATAGTATAAGGAATTAAGTTTCGCTAAATGTGTAATTAATTTTGTGTACCTGTTTAATATTCTCTGGTTTTAATCAAAATAGGACTTAGGCAAAATCTTATATTATACACTAACTGTAGTGCAAGATGGGTGGCAACGCACCCTACAGGTAGAGTTTCTGCGTAAGTCCTCCAAAAATAACACTACATTATTATTTGATTTTTTAATACTATTTATCAAATTCCTAGATAACAACAAATTTGGCCATTATTTATAGTGAGCAAAGTCACAAAGACTTCGATCGGGATTCAGTTAATACCTAACCTGAAAAAAAGTTTGAAAAGAGGCAGTCAGTGACATAAATATATTTAAATCTATTTATTTTATTTTAAAGTTTGACAGACTGTCGTTTGACAGAAAACATGGGTTAATAAAAAATAAGAAGTGCAGAAAACTGAACAAACCTGTCTATATACTAAGAGGAAGGAGAAGAACATTGAAAAAATTACTGTCAATTGTGCTATTATCTATAACATTTGTGATAATCGCAATCCAACCTCCAGCTTTTGCTGCTGACATAGCTCACGGAAAGCAGATATTCGGAGCTAATTGTGCAGCCTGCCACATGGGAGGTAGGAATACAATTATGGCTCCAAAAACTCTCAAACAGGATGCTTTATCAAAATACCTTAAGGGTTTTGATGATGATGCTTTAGCAGCAGTCACCTATCAGGTAACAAATGGTAAGGGTGCGATGCCAAAATTCGGGGGTCGTCTCAAGCCTAATGACATTGAAGATGTTGTAGCTTATGTTTTAGATCAAGCTGAAAATGGCTGGTAATAATTTGTATTGAAAGCTGGGATAAGGATAGGATAGAAAAGTTTTCTACTTTACAGTTGAAAGTATTTTCATCTTGATAATATATCCTTTGATTAGTCAGTTGGGGTGAAAATTAGAGCTAAAAAATTTGCTGAATTTGTGGCTCTATGACTTCACCCCAATATTAATATTGAAGTAGATATTTTTACAAATGAATAGCTTTTATCGACTTCTATTTAGAATTGCCATAGTTGTTTCAGTAATATGTTTTTCATTCTCCCCACTAATGAAAAATGCAACTGCTAACTCAGATATAGTAAGTGCTAAAAATTTCCTCCAGGAAGGTATAGACAATACTCAAAACCAAAACTATGAACAAGCAGTTAAGAATTTTAGCGAAGCAATAAAACTTGATTCTAACTTTGCTGCTGCTTATAGTAATAGATGTTTGGTATATCTTCATTCAGAGAAATATTCCGAAGCGATCGCTGATTGTACCGAAGCACTTAAACTCAATCCAGAAAATACAGAAGCAAAATTAAATGTAGGTTTAGCTTACTACAAAATCGGTAATTACCAACAGGCAATTACAGAATATACCCAAGTGCTAAACCAAAACCCAAGCGATATTCGCGCTCTATATAATCGAGGATTAGCTAATTTTGAACTGCAAAAATATCAAGAAGCTATAGCAGACTACAATCTAGCTTTAGCCAACATTCCGCCAACTTCTAATTTTAGTAGAGAAGATATTTATAACGACCGAGGTTTAGCATATTTAATGCTAGAAAATATGCACCGCGCAATGGCAGATTTTTCCTATGTTATTAGTATTGATTCGAGTAACTCTAGAGCTTATTATAACCGAGGCTGTGTCTGTCGTCAGATGGGAAATATTGAAGGGGCAATGCGAGATTTTAGCAAAACCCTACAATTAAATCCCCATGAAGGTCAAGCATATTTAAGTCGGGGGCTATTGCACCATCATCAAGGGCTTCATCAGTCAGCTATTCAAGATTTACAGGCAGCTTCAAAATGTTTTTGTGATGGCGGAAATATGGCAGCTTATCATCACACTGAAGCTCTGATACAAGGAATACAAAAATGGCTGCAATTATCACAGATAAGTGCTATTTGTTAAGTTATATCATGTCCGGTTGAATACTTATAAATAACAACGGAGGAGTCAGGAGTCAGGAGTCAGGAGGGGAGAAGTGTGGGAGGTGTGGGGAGTGTGGGGAGTGTGGGGAGTGTGGTAGAAATTAAAAAATATATATCCTCACCATTACGGCTGCAGGACGACCGAAAATTTTTTATAACTAGACATCTCCGATAATTAATTTTAAACCCTTGTCAAACGGTTCTTAAATTGTAATTTCCGGAGAGGTCTACTAATTAAACGGACATGATATTACTCAGCAGGATAAGAGATTATTTATGTAATATAAAATCCGGTTATACAGTAATCGCAAAATTACTTCCTCTTAATACATACAGCAGTTTCCGAAGCTATGAGGTACAGAGGTACAGTTGTTTTTATTCTTTTCTGTTCCCTGTTCCCTGTTCCCTGTTCCCTGTTCCCTGTTCCCTGTTCCCTGTTCCCTGTTCCCTGTTCCCTCAAGCCTAAA
>JBARXI010000437.1:0-2678 GCA_049647275.1 Microcoleaceae cyanobacterium | reverse complement strand
TATCAGTTTCAACTATCATACCCGCCAATTACTTAAACTCAGTCCTCAAGAAAAAGTCTCTTATATCTTAGGACAAATTAATAAACTCACAGAGAAAATTACATCCAAATTTGTTAAGGGTAATTCTAAAAAAGTACGGAGTAAAACAAAGATAGTTAATTCTCAGAAGAAACAAGTTGCTACCAATAATAATGGTAGTAATAATTCTAAGGGTTTGATGATTAAGAATTCTCCTCAAGGTGCTAAAAATAAGGTATTTGAGAGTAATATGAAAGCTTTGCGCTCCTACTCTCCCAGTAATTATTCGGGCATAGTTACTCTATTTATTGCTGAAGAAGGTCTGAAAGAAGAGGTTAATAGTTCTCAAACTGCATGGGAAAAATTAGTTATAGGAAAAGTGGAAACTTATTTAGTCCCTGGTAGCCATAGAACAATGATGAAAAAGCCTTTCGTTCATAAATTAGCAGAAAAATTAAGATTAGGTTTAAAATAGAAGTTTCGGCGTTCCATGATCTAGGTATATATAGGTATTAATTAAGGATAAATTGCTATGCAATACCCTGAATTTAGCCCTACTCATACCACATTTGAAAAAGGTAGTTAGTAGAATTAGTACAAAAACCCCCCTTTTTTTATGACAAAGTTAATATCAAGAGCCAAACGCATATATCCTCTTTTACAACAATCGTTTCAAAGAAAAGTCAAGAAAAAAATTTTTTTCTTGCACATACCCAAATGTGGGGGTACTGCGATTGATATTGCGATTCGTAATAGCTACGGCTTATATGAAAATCTGCGAGGACGAGCTTTATTTACAGAAAACCACAGCGCTCTTCTCAAAGCAAGTTCCATTGATAATGAAACAGTAGAAAATTACAGAAAAAAATTACAACTATATTATCTCTCAAATGGTGACTGTAAATACATAAGTGGTCATTTTCGATATAGTGAGAAAGCTATGCAGGAATTTGGCAAGTATTGGAATTTTATTACTATTCTGCGTCATCCAGTTTTTCATTGGTTTTCTGTGTATTTTTTCAACAGATATAAAACCTCTCCTCACTTTAAGATTAATCAGGATTTGGAATCTTTTATAGAATCAGAAAATGCTGCTCGTATGGGTAGTTCATACATTTGGAGACTCACAGATCATATTTCTTGGAGTGAAGCTGCTTGTGATACAGCGATTAATCAGGCAATTGAAAACTTGGATAAATTTTCATTAGTAGGGGTTTTGGAAAGAATGAATATTTTTAAAAAAGATTATGAAAACCTTTTTGGAGCTAAACTGATTGTGCAAATGTACAACAAAAATCCTCTATCCAAATCACAACAAAAAGAACAAATTACAGATGAGATTAAAAGTAGAGTAGAAGAAATTTGTCAACCTAATATGAAAATGTACGAATCTGTAATGCAAAAAATCAATAAATATAATTAATTGTCAACATAGAACAAGAAAAACTTCTGTTAACTAATCATGAGGTGCAATAGTTTGGTAATTCAGTAAAAGTAACCTAAAGTTTATCTGTTATCCTGATCTTATTTGTGTTTCCTTGTGTTTATTGGCTGTTAAGACGCAATTAAACTGGGTTTTCTCAAATTAGCTAAATCTACTTCAATTTCTTTCCTGTTAACTGTTAACTATTGGTTTTTAAGTAGGTCGGCATAAATAAACGCATAATGTGGGCAATGCGTGCAGGAAGCTAAAACCTTTAGACAAAGACACTTATAGGCATTGCCCACCCTACAACTTATTGGTGTTTCCTTGTGTTTATTGGCTGTTAAGACGCAATTAAACTGGGTTTTCTCAAATTAGCTAATATACTTCAATTTCTTTCTTGTTAACTGTTACCTATTGGTTTTTATCTAGTCTCAATAACCAATATAAAAGCATAATAGCAGACATTTCTATTAATTATCTTCAACTTTTTGTTTTAAATCCTTAACCAATTTAACAAGTTCTGGGTTGCCTTTTACCCATAGCTTTCTTTGGTTGCGGATTTGAACTAAGTGAGATTCGACATTTTCTGGAGTCATCAAAATACCAAAATCATCTGGAACACTCTCCTGTTGATAAGACAACAAACGATTTAGAATCAAATCACCAACTTCTTTACTATAGTGATGGCTATCCCAATAATTTTCCATTTCTTCACTAATATCTTCAGTGGTAATACTATTGTAATTAGAAAAATCCCATATAGGAGTTATCTTGACAATTTCACGTTTCCAATTCTCAAATATTGACCATATTCCTGATTCATAAAGTACTTCCCAATGAATTACATGGACTGGAGAAATAAATATCTTGACCTCTATATTTTTTTCTTTGCATATTTCAACAATTCTTTTAAAATCACTGAGAGATGTATTAGAAAATCTGTATTCATTAAATTTATCCCGGTCTCTGAAATATTTTGTTAATGAACTGTTAAATTCACTAATTTTTGATTTATCAAATGTATCCCGACCCATGTAACGCATTCCATTATTCAAATATATATAATCATTAGAAAGCTTAGATTGATAATTATACATAATAGTTTTTATACTATCATCTACAGCATCAATAGAGAAAGTTACATCAAGAAAATCTTGCAGGATTATATGATTTTTTCCAAGTCTGATTTCTACAAAATCAGGCTTGGAATAATTAACCAAGTAATTATTAAACA
>JBARXI010000436.1:0-46886 GCA_049647275.1 Microcoleaceae cyanobacterium | reverse complement strand
CGCGTTTGCGACAGCATTCCGGAGGAAACCACCCGTACAGGAGTAGGGGGAAAGAATTGATAATTTCTGTGCGATAATTGATTTTATTTTTTATTATCGGAGATGTCTGTTGGGAAAATCATCGCACATACCGTCGCCGTCGCGAGCGAGGTTGTTTTAAGATAACTACTTCTGCCAGATTTTCCTCTCTAGCAACTCGAATTAATAATCCAGCCAATAGCAAACTTCCCACCATCGAACTACCACCGTAGCTAAACATTGGAAATGGTAAACCTGTAGTTGGTAGTACCCCAGTAGCAACAGCGACATTGATTATAGACTGCCCGACTAAAGCTGTCATTACTCCAATCGCTACTAATTGATGTTCCATCAAGCGAGCTTTAAAAGCAACTCTCATGGCAACAATGCTATATGTAATTAATAACAGGAATAACAGCAAGCCCCCGACAAAGCCAGACTCTTCAGCATACACAGAAAAGATAAAATCGCTATATTGAATAGGTAGAAAATGTAACTTTTGTTGGGATAATCCAAGACCGCTTCCCCAAAAACCACCTGAACCGACTGCCAGCAAACTTTGAACTAACTGATAACCGTCACCCATAGGATCTGCCCAAGGATTTGTAAAAGACAAGATTCGCTTTCTTTGATAATCATTGATGCTGACACTGATAGTAGCTAAAAGAAATCCAGCCAAAGCTATTCCCCCTAGATAAAAGTAAGGTAATCCAGCAGCTAGGGAAATGAACCACAAAATTAGACCGCATAAAGCAGTAGTACTCAAGTTGGGCTGTACCAGAATTGCTCCTAGCACTAAACAAAAAATCAATAACCAAATTATTCTCACAACCCAACTCAAGCGATTCCATTTACCGAATAAATGAGCTGCCTGAAGTACGAGAAAAGGCTTCATTAGTTCAGATGGTTGAATTACGATGGAGCCTAAAGATATCCAGCGAGTTGCACCATTAATAGTTGTTCCCACTCCTGGTATCAGAGTTAAAATTAACAGCACGAGTATAAATATTAGGCCGACTTTGGCAGTTTGCAGCATTACAGATAGGCGGGTGTAGACAATGATATTAAATCCCACCATGCCTACCAAAACCCAGATTAATTGGCGTTTAAAGAAGTAGAGACCATCTCCATATTCTGTAGTGCCAGTGGGATAGGAAGCTGAAAATAACACGACTAGCCCCACAGATAACCAAAGAAATGTTAACCATCGTAATATTCTGGCTTCTATAGCCCATGTTTGGACTTTGGGGTCAAAAAAAGGTATTAGATAACGTAAATCCATATTATTAGGTAGTAGGTGTTAGGTTTTAGGTTTTAGGTGGTAGGTTTGAGGTAAACTTTTGTCATCTACGACTACAATCTTCTTCAATATTAGTTGACTGTTTATTTTGTGTCTAGAATTTTTTTATAAACGCGATCGCAGCGTTGTGTTTCTACTCCTGTTGTTAACTGATAACCGTTACTTTCATATAATTTAACAGCTTCTTGCAAGACTGTGGCTGTTTCTACCCAAATTTCTGTAAAGTTACACTCTTTGATTCTGTTTTCTAACTCTTTTAGCAAAAATTTTCCTAAACCTTTGCCTCTCACTTCTGGTAATAGATACATTTTACGAATTTCGACTGCATTATTACTACGTTTAATTGGATAGTAGGCTGCTGTACCTAACATTTTTTCTTGTTGTTCTAGTACCCAAAATTCACCTCCTACTTTCTGATAAAATTCTTCTACTTTTAAGACATCTTGGTCAGCACCTAATGGTTCCCATTTTAGACCATATTCAGTCAAAACAGAACTAATAATATTTGCTGCTCTTTGACGGTCATTTGGTTGCCAATCTCGAATTAAGAAATTACGATAATATTTTTTCATATTGGTTAAAAATTATGGTAGTCCTGCAGCCGTAATGGTGAGGATATATATTTTTTAATTTCTCCCCACACTCCCCACACTCCCCACACTTGCTTTACCATTACTATGCACCACCACCAAAATAATATTATGGGAGATTTTAGTCCTTGAATTTTAGCCAAAGTACTGATAGTTAACTATGAATTCGTGGCTCTGGATGTAGATTGTTCAGTAATTCACTTTCAAATATTGCTAATTCTTCTAATCTTTTCTCAACAATTTCCTGTTCAAAATAGGTTGTTGCTAAAATCCAATAAACTCCATAATGTCTGGCTTCAGATGCCATTAATCCACGATAAAATTTTGCTAATTCTGGGTCAGGGCAATGGTCGGCAAGTAAACCTAAGCGTTCGTGACTGCGGGCTTCAATTAAACAGTAAACTAATAATAAATCTAACATTCTTTCTGGTTCATTCCGCCTGACTTTACTATTTAAAGCTGCTCCATAAGGGGGAGAATTCAGAGGAGCTAATGGAATATTGCGACGTTCTAACCATTGGTTTACTTGTTCAAAATGTTCTAATTCTTCACGGGCAATAGCTGGTAAAATTTTGATAAGTTTCGTACTGGAGGGATAGCGAAACATTAAATTTAAAGCTACTCCCGCTGCTTTGCGTTCGCAGTGAGAATGATCTAATAATATGATATCTAAGTTGGCGATCGCTTGTTCGACCCAAGCTTGTGATGTGGGTTGTTTTATATATTTAATAGTTTGTGTTTTTGATGGTTGCATATTTATTCCTCGTGTTCGGTTTCATAACGTTCTTTTGCTGTTTTTCTGACATGAGCTGCAAAGTCTGGATGATTTTCTAAGACTTTTTGAAAGTCATTTTTATCTAGTACAAATAACTCACAGTAGGTCATAGTTATAACTGATGCTGTCCGCCGTTTTTCATATATTAAGGCAATCTCTCCAAAAAATGTACCAGCAGTCATATTTCTATATATAGTACCAGTTTTTTCGGAGAAAGCTTGCACTACTCCTCGCTTAATAAAATACATTTCATGGCCCCAGTTATTTTCACGAATTATGTATTCATTGGGTGGCAAGATTTCGGGTTTTAATGCCATGACTATTTCTTCGATAAAATGAGCTGCTGCACCTTGGAAAATGGGAACTTTTTCAATTACTTCTTTATGTAATTGTAGTGCTAGTTTCATTTTGAGAGGGTAGGGCAATTCTTCGAGAATATGATAATCTCTAATATCCCGATTTTCTATCCATCTATATTGATAGTAGTCTCTAATTTTTTGTTGTAAAGTAGGATGAATTTTGTTCTCTCTCATATAGGTTTGAATTTGGTCTAACTTTTCGCGATATCTTGCTTGATCTGCATCTAAGTTAGAAATTAATGAGGAAACACTACCAATAATATAAGCATACATAGATACTCCTAAAAACATGATTCCTAATGTGAATATTATTTCAATTTCTGTAGTGGGGGTAATATCTCCATATCCGACAGTAGTTAGAGTTGTGATTGCCCAATAAAGTGAGTTAATATATTGAGTTCTTTTATCTGCTGATTGTAGTGAATTATTGATTAACCAAGAATCTCCAGATGTAGCTTCCCAACTTCCAATCAGAAACCATCCACAAGCTACCCAATGATTAATTAAAATAATCACTATAACTAACTTAGACATTCTAATGAAGGTGGGATTAATTAAAATATTAGTTTCCCATTTACTAAAAATCCGATAACATTCGGGTAGTCGTAATAAACGTGGTAATCTGAACAGACCGATGATAAATCGGAAAGATATTGGTACGAAAAGTCGTGCGATTAAGTCTGCTGGTAAACTAGCTATTAAATGTAGTTTGGAATTTTTGGCGCGATAACGTTGAGCTATCTCTTTTTTGTCTTCAATATATATTCCATGAGCAAAATATCCAATATGAAATTGCAAAAATATATCAGTAATTAGAATTAAATCTCCTGCTATATCTAATACAGCCCAGAGGCCATCAAATCTGTTCTGAAAAGCGATTCTAAATGGGATAATAAAAGCATTGTAAATGGTGACGAATGCAATTAGTACTTCCCAGAATTTAATAAATTTGTTTTCGGGATTAAATGTTGGTATTTTCAATTTTTTTAGCTGATTCATTAGCTCGTGTTCTGGTGAATACTTATAATACTTATAAATAGGTAATAGGAAACAGGAAGAGAATAAGGCAAATTCTTCCGAATAAAAAGGGAAAGGTTTATGATAGCTGATTATCCGCAAGCGTAGCTCCCCCTCCGGGGACACATGATCTTACTAAAATGTGCTAAACAAAAATGCTTGAAAGTCTCTATCTAGCAATTCTCATACTGGTGAGGTACAAAATTCTAGGTTTTAGGCAACAGGAAATAGGGAATAGGGAATAGGGAATAGGGAATAGGAATAAAAAAGATAACTGTACCTCACGCTTCTTGGGAAATGTTATATTTACATAAGTACAGCAAAAAAAATTTATTGGTTTTTGGGAATATGGAATAGGAATTATACCAATTTAATCAAACAAGAGTAGTAATTTTTAGACTTCCCTGTTGATATTTATGATATCAAGTCCGGTTGATTAGTTATTATTTGGTCGCTCGCCCGCGGCAGTTGCTGAAAGCTTTTTTTATTCTTGCTTCCCTGCTGCCTACTTCCCTACTCCCCTACTAAGTAGGTGGGTATAAATAAACGTTTCCTACGCAATGCTGCGCAAAAAAAAAAGGAAAAATCTGAATAATCTAGCCAGAAGCTAAAAAAGTTTATTATTGTAGGGTGCGCCATTACGGCTAAAATATAAGCTGTCAAGGGTATTTAACAATCCGTCGTCACGCACCATTTTAGCTAAATCAATTAACGCTTCACCAACTTCTTACTCAACTTCCGCAACCGAATAGACTCCGGCGTAATTTCCACCAACTCATCCGGTCCGATATATTCCAACGCCCGTTCCAAACTCATATCCATAGGAGCTTGTAACTGCACCAACTCATCCCCAGTCGCAGAACGATGGTTAGTCAACTGCTTAGTTTTGCAGACATTCAAATCCAAATCTTGAGGGCGGTTATTTTCTCCGACAATCATACCCTTATAAACCTTAGTGCCAGGCGTAATAAAAAATACCCCACGGTCTTCAGCATTCTTCAACGCATAAAAAGTCGCCACACCTTCCTCAAACACAATAATCACCCCATTGCGTCGGGCTTCAATATCACCAATCAACGGACGATAATCTAAGAAACTGTGGTTCATAATACCTTCCCCGCGGGTCAAACGCATAAACTCACCCCGGAAACCAATCAAACCACGAGCAGGAATAGAAAAATCTAACTGAGTACGACCATTTGTACCCACCATCATATTTTGCATCTCCCCTTTGCGCTGACCTATTCTTTCGATGCAACCACCAACCGCTTCTTCAGGAACATCCATCACTAACAACTCAAAAGGTTCGCATGGTTGACCGCTTACTTCGCGGTAAATAACTTGGGGTTGGGAAACTTGAAACTCATAACCTTCTCGGCGCATAGTTTCAATCAAAATGCCTAAATGTAATTCCCCACGACCGGAAACAGCAAACTTATCTGGAGAATCAGTTTCTTCAACTCGCAGAGCAACATTAGTTTCTAACTCTCGCATCAGACGATCGCGCAGTTGTCGAGAAGTCACAAACTGCCCTTCTTGACCAGCAAATGGGGAGTCATTTACCGAGAAAGTCATTTGTAAAGTAGGTTCGTCTACTTTGATTAAAGGTAGCGCTTGAGGTTCGTTAGGGCAGGTAATAGTTTCGCCAATATTAGCATCACTAAACCCAGCAACTGCCACAATATTACCAGCAGAAGCTTCTTCAATATCGATGCGTGCCAGACCTTCAAAACCCATTAATTTTGAGATTTTCGACTTGACGACACTGCCGTCTTCTTTAACTATCGCTGCTTGTTGCCCAGATTTAATTACACCGTTGTGAATGCGACCTACTATGATTCTGCCTACATATTCTGAATAATCTAGGGTAGTCACCTGTAATTGTAGAGGTTTTTCGGGGTCTCCCACTGGTGGTGGAACGTGCTCTAAAATACCATCAAATAAACACTGCATATCTGTTGATTCTACATCCAGCTCTTTTTTGGCGTAACCTGCCAAGCCGGAGGCAAAAAGATAGGGAAAATCACATTGGTCATCATCTGCCCCAAGTTCGATAAATAGGTCTAGCACTTTATCAACTGCACTATAAGGGTCGGCTCGGGGACGGTCAATTTTGTTGACAATAACAATGGGCCGTAAACCTTTTTCCAGGGCTTTTTTGAGGACGAAGCGAGTTTGAGGCATTGGGCCTTCATTGGCATCGACAATTAGCAAACAACCATCTACCATACCAAGAACTCGTTCGACTTCTCCACCAAAGTCGGCGTGGCCAGGGGTGTCAACTATATTTATTAAGGTATCTTTGTATTTTACGGCGGTATTTTTGGAGAGGATGGTAATCCCACGTTCCCGTTCGAGGTCGTTGGAGTCCATGACGCAATCAGGAACCTCTTCCCCTTCGCGGAAGATACCGGATTGTTTGAGGAGTGCGTCAACGAGGGTGGTTTTACCGTGGTCAACGTGGGCTATGATGGCTACGTTGCGAATAGGAAGAGACATAATAAGTTTGTGTTACGAATATTACTGTTAAGTTTCTTTAACTATTGTACCTGATTGGGCAGAAATATGAGCAGTGCCAACTATTTCTTTAAAGTTAATCTAAATTAATTCCATCCCTTAAATAAATTGGAAGAAGAAATACCGAAGTAGGGAAACCTTGATAAGTCATTATTTTTGGTATCTCAATTTTCAGGCTTTTAATTTTTAGTATTGTCTGAAGATTTACAGACTTAAATTTCGCCAGTACATTAAATATTTTACTGGGGGAATTACACCCAAAAGATGCCCAAGTCTTAGATGGAATAAATATATAGAATATAAAAATGGGAAAGCAATTGTTGAATAATCATATTTTAGCTTAACCAGCCCCAGGATAAACTAGAATTGACCAAGAAAAGGTAATGTAATTTACTGTTGATATTTTTAGATTTTTTAGTGACAGAAAGTGCGATTTTGTTTGTTTGCTTTTTAAATTTTTCCTGAATTTAGCTGGTAATGCAGTAAACTTTTTTGTAGAGTTCAAATTTAGTGGAAACTGGTTTAATTAAAAGGTTAATTTGAATAGGTTTTTTGTCTATCAGGACTTACGCCAAATTCTTTGTTATGAGCTATCTGTATTTTAATATGCTTTGGAAGGTACTCTACAGGTAGATTTTCATCGCAATTCCTATATGACACTACATATAAAATTAAAATTTTAATTACGATTTGGTTTAAGATTTGAGTCAGCGATCGCAGTTCAGCTCATGTCAACTGAGTCAAGTTTTCTTTCTCATACCTACCAACGAAAATATAAAATTTTACACCTTGCCAATATTTTTTTTTCTGAGCCTTCGAGCAGATTTATGTTAAAATAACCTGTGTAGTTACTTTTTTAATTTTTCTGAGCGCTATCTATGTCTTTACCACCATCATTAGAACGTATCGTTAAAAAATTTCAACGTGCCTCTTCTAATAAGTTGCGCTATGAGCAACTGCTTTGGTACGCCAAAAAACTACCTGATTTTCCGGAATCTGAAAAGATACCAGATAACAAAGTTTATGGTTGCCAATCTCAGGTATATATTACTTCTAAATTAGATGATGGTAAGGTTGTGTATCAGGGTGATTCAGATGCTCAGTTAGTTAAAGGATTAGTTGCTTTATTAATTGCAGGTTTGAATGGATTAACTCCCCAAGAAATTGCACAAATAACTCCAGATTTTATTCAAGATACTGGCTTAACAGTCAGTTTAACCCCCTCTCGTGCTAATGGTTTTTACAATATTTTTCAACTAATGAAAAATCAGGCTAATTCATGGCAAACAGAAGCTTAAATACTTGAATAGATATGTGGTTAAAAATTAGGCTTTAAAGATGAATTTGAACCCTGCCTGAAGAATTATTTGAGGAGCTATAGCAATCCTAAATCATTTGTAAAAAATCAAAATACAGATAAAAAATCTGACACTCTATTGCCTCACAGGAGTGCGCTACCAGGTGCTAGGTCGGCTTGCGCTCTTAGTCCGCAGGTGGCGCTTCGTTCCGACCTCTGTCGCCGACGCGGGGTCGCACCGCTGTTGCCTTTTTGTGAGATATTTTTACAAGGGCTAAAATAGGACTGCTATAGACAAAAATATTTGACTTTTATCCTAAAATAAGATATTTAAAAAAATTACCGGAAAGCGAATAAAATAAATTGAGTCTTTTTTTAAAAAAACCTAGACAATTCTATTTTAACGAGTTTAGAATAGAGTAGTTTGATTTAATCATCCAATCAATTTTCAAAAAAAAGTTCTATTTAGATGATTGGCGGAGGAAATATTAAAAGTATGGATATGGAAGCCCTGAGAGAACGTACGGGGCTTACCCGTGCAGAGGTGGCAGATCGTCTGGGAATTAGCGAAACCAGTGTTCGTAACTGGGAAACGGGGCGCACTGAACCAACAATGACCCCCCAAAAATACTTGGACACTCTGGGTATCTTAAAATGCACTCCAGAAGAATTAGCCGTGGCTAGTGATAAGTCAATTAGTCAACGGCACAAGCGCAAACCAGGTAGGCCCAGAAAAATTATAGATAATAATAATAATGGGGTAAATGGGGTAAAGAGTGCAGAATCAGCAACTGGCAACTGAAGCTAGGATGATGGCAAGGTTGGCTAATAGCAGCAATTAGGTGGAAATAAAATACTACTCCTAACTATTCCCAAAAATTACCGAAAATTTGGGTTTAAAGCCTTGCCATTCTAGACGGCTATGAGGTTATTGTTGTCAATTGTCTAGAGTGAAAAGCGCTGTAAAATTGGGTTCAGTTAAAGTGCAGGAGTGAAAATTTTGAATAAGCTGGGTCTATTTAAAAAGAAATCACAAAATACTCCGAAGTTGCCAGTAGATGATATTCCTGAAGCTGTTAGAGATAACTACGAAGATTCCAAACAGCAACCTATTCAGCTTCAAAAAACACGGCAGATTTGGAAATTTTTAGCCATAGGAGCGATCGCTCTGGCAATAGGTATTGGTTTGCACTTCCAATTTAACCAAACTGAAGCAACAGCTTTTGTGAGTCAACTGAAACAATATGTAGGTCTAGAAAAAATAAAACCTGAATCGACTCCTACTCCTATAGAAACAAATTCCCCATCTCCGACTCCCACAACTCCCTCTATCCAAGAAAAGGAAAATATATTAGGACATTTGCCCTACGAAGAAGCATCTTGGCAAGAGCTACAACCAGTGTTTGGCAATCAAAATATGAGGCTACGCTCTAGTGCAGCCAAACAATTTAATGCTATGGCAGACGCAGCTTGGGCAGCGGGGATTAATTTAGTACCTCTTTCTGGGTTTCGGACTTTGGCAGATCAAGAGTATTTATTTTTTGAAGTTAAGGCCAACCGAGGACAGGTGACATCTCAACGAGCAGAAGTAAGTGCGCCACCTGGTTATAGCGAACATCATACAGGCTACGCTATTGATATCGGGGATGGTAAAGCACCAGGAAATCACCTCAAGGTGAGCTTTGAAAATACTAGAGCTTTTCAATGGCTACAAGAAAATGCTGCTAAGTATGGTTTTGAGTTATCATTTCCTAGAGATAATCCTCAAGGTATTAGTTATGAGCCATGGCATTGGCGGTTTGTGGGTGATAGCCATAGTGAGGAAACTTTCGATCGCGCTAAGTCACTAAAAAAAGAGCAGCAAACACAAAATCAGGAGTTAACTATGCCTGAGAATTAATTTTATCTCCAGTAACTCAATTGGTCATTTCAGTTATCAGTAGTACTTCCCGCAATAGGCAAGAAAATTCCCAATTTTCTTTTCTCTTGTTGGTCGATTGGACATCCATCGAGAAAACCCGAAGAATGCACTCTTTCGCTCCGCAATTCAAGTCGGCGATAGCTTTAGCTCCTCTGTAAAAGGCTAACCGTTAACGCAGTTATGCGCCAGCAAAAAGCGTTTGCGTAGCATGACCTTAGCGCAGCTCCTCCGCAGGAGATAGGATGCGTTGTGTGCCAGCACCGCTTTTAATCCCCTTGTCTGGCGACAGCTCGTTGCGCAGCCAAGGGGAGGCTTGAAACCTTATTTACTTACTCGCTCAGGATAGTCTTTGTCTTCTTGGCCGAGATGACAGGGGGTGTTCGAGTGGCGAAATTAGAAAATTAAGTATAGATAAGCTAGGACAAAATCAATACTTCATTTCTTAAAATCTTTTTTTTAATACTGACAACTTAATCACCTGCTGCAAAAATATTAAAAATATTACACCAAAATTAGATTTAATTATGAGACAAACTTCTCTGAATTTAATTGCTATCGGTATCTTTATAATGACTATGTCTACTTTATTGGGGCCGATATTTAATATATCTCCAGCTATACCAGCGATCGCTACTTTTTCTTTGCTAGTAATGGCTACTATAGATACTCTGGGATGGCAGGGTCAGGGAAGTACGATTATTATAGATTTAATTGAGGGTACATCCTCAGCTAGACGCGAGCGCATTATTCGTCACGAAGCCGGACATTTTTTGGTAGCTTATTTATTAAAAATTCCTGTCAGTGGTTATGCTCTGAGCGCATGGGAAGCATTTAGGCAAGGTCAGTCTGCCCAAGGTGGGGTAAGATTTGAAGACCAAGAATTAGCTGCCCAGTTACAGAAAGGCAGAATTTCCGATGGACTCCTGGATCGATATTTTACTGTCTGGATGGCAGGTATTGCTGCGGAAGATTTAGTTTATGGAAATGCCGAAGGTGGCGGAGAAGATAGAGGTAAGATTACTGCTATTTTGACACAATTAAAACGTCCGGCTGAATCAAAACTTAAACAAAGTTGGGCATCTTTGCAAGCTCGAACTTTGCTAGAAAATCATCAGTCTGCATATCAAGCATTAGTGGAAGCGATGACAAAAAGAGCATCTGTTTATGATTGTTATGAAGCCATTCAACAGCATCTTTCTGTCAATTAGGCTTAATTAGGTATTGGGTATTCGATAATCAGTCATACAAAATTACAGTAGTTTTCGAGTTTTCGAGTTTTGGAGGTACAACAATTTACGACTTGAGGTAACAGCTCCGGAAGGCAACAGGGATGAAGAGATTAATTTTAAACTGTACCTCACTATCCTCAAAAGTGCAGTAATTGCACATACTTTCAAGCTAAAAAGCCGATGTTTTCAACAATTAACAATTTTTATGTGACGAGGTGCCGAATGCAAGTGCATGACAAACGGAAAACAATTAATAATTACCTCTTCTTAAAACAAAGAGAATTGACTAAAAGGAATAATTTTTCTTTTTTCTCGTTGTAGAGCGACAGCTCGTGCGACAGCAAAGGAAAGGCTTTAAAACTTAATTAATAACTATTAATTATTCTATTAATTATTTGATGAAAATTATAGGGAATCAAATTAGGTAACTAATTTTACCTAGCTACTTAGTCGAGCGTAGGTAATAGCCACAAATAAATACACCTAAATTTCTCGCAACACCTACACGGAATGGTATAGAGTCTAAGGTAATTTTTTCAATTTTTATATCATTTTATCACCTATTTTTTCTACCAACTCCTCCTTGTCTTCGCAAATAAAATAAATAGTGATGAGCAAAAAATGAATGCTCCTGTCTCCCTGTTATAAATTATTAAGTAGGTAAGCAAAATTAGTTGCATATTTGTCAGGTCAAATAGGTAGTAAAAATTATTTTTATATCTACTTCTCAAGCACACAAGTATATTTTTTATTCCTTACCCCATAGTTACAAATGCAAAATGAATTTTGAACAGATACTTAGATAAAATCAGGTTAATTAATCATAAAAAACATTTTGCCACCTCTTTTATTCCTGCTAGCTATTCAATATGATTTTAAAGTATTCAACCGGACATGATATTAATATCTCTCTAGAAAGTTGCCTTCTGCATCCGGAACAGAAAAGTCTTCATTAAAAGATTCTGTAGAGGGATTTTCAGGTAGCCAACGACATTCTAATTTTCCGGCATTTATTTGAGGAACTTTAATAGCAAAACCATTACCATCATTGACCATAGAAATTCCAAAACCGAAAGATGTGCCTAATAATACTAATGCAATTGTTCTAAACATCAATATATCTCCACGAATATTAGTTTAATTACTTTTAATTACTTACTGTTTACACCTACAGAGCTAAAACAAAAATTCCGCAACTATTTAAACAAGGGTTGTAAGTGCCGAATAACATATATTTATTTATTTATTATATTTCCTAACACCCTCTGCTAAATCCGCCACAGCTTAAAATTTATTTTACAGCAATTGCAAAGTAGATGAGTTACAGATTTATAGGGTATTCGGAAACAGTGATTAATATCAAATCCGGGTAATACCAAATCTTGACCGCCACACTCCTCTATTACTCCGTAACGCTAAGGCGAACGCGGCTACTGTTCCCGTTTACGCAGCATCCCGTAGGGAAAAATCGGTTTTGCTATATCTTATCTTATTAGGAGCAGGGAGAGGGGAAATTAAGAATAATATATCTTCACTTCATACCTATAATCGTTAAAAACATTACCATACAATTAATAATTAATAATTATTAATTGTATGGTTTAAAAGTCAGGTAGGGGAGCCGACGGTTTGGCAAGGTATAAGATAAAGGAAGAATTTGAAGGTAGGAATTATGGATAGGTATTTCATGGAAGGTTTGTATTGAGTGGAGATAGTTTTGCGATAACTGTATAACCGGATTTCATATAAGATTAAGATTAAGATTAAGATTAAGCTGTACCTAATCATTTTAATGAGTGCTGTAACTTTTATCGATAAAATTAAAGATAAAATATTAACTAAATATTTACTCTTGATTCTAATTGTAATAGTTGATGTTGAAAATCTAGTTAACCACTGCTAGCTTCTAAGTTAACAATTTTTTCTTCTAGGTCTTGAACATTATTGATGAGTTTTTTCTGATTTTCATTATTTCCAGAAACAGACAAAACTACTACCGAACTACCACTTGCTCCTAAAATTATTGCTAAGGGTAAAGCTGCCCCACTGTCGGTAATAGCAGTCAAAGGAACGCATATTCCTAATATTCCAGTGGCACAAACCCAGATAGCAGAAATTACTTTAACTTTGGGGTCTTTTTCTAGGGTTTTGTCAATCATAGTAATTTTACTCCTGTAAATATTATTTGTAAGTTTCTACTTATAAACTAATACTTTGATTGTAGATATCTACAGTAGTTATGTGACACTTTCCCTAACTGACTGATTAAGTTTAATAAAATTCAGCTTTTCTAGAGATATCCTCACTCAGACATCTACTGTCAGAATGTGACAATATCCAAAACTAAATATCCTGAGACATCTCCATAAATTACATCAGCCTTTTTGAAAACTCTTGTAGGGAATTGTCAGGACGTTTCATAGAATATCTGTACATTCTTTTGAGGAGATATCTATTATTATATACATCAGATTACAGGTTAATTTGGTAAAGCTTAAGAGTGAATATTTGTTACCTGTTGCCTACTCCCCACACTCCCTAAAACCATAAATATATGTACTTCATAAAGTTGGAAACTGCTGTATTTGTTAAAAAAAAACTGGGTTGGTAGGCAACCCAGATTATCTAGATATAAATCTAACTAAATTGAATAGTGATTGGCGGAAAATTAACAAAATTTCACTCAAATATTGAGGGTGGGTTTGACAAAGATTCTTAACTAAAAATTTACATTAGACCTCTGGTATAAATTAAGATTTAATCTCAAGTCTGTTTAATCAAACCCCGTCTGCCTTGAGGAGGTTTAATCATAAATACAAACCGTTGAAAACCTCCCTCGTCTGCCTAATCTCTCTTGTCTACCTTTTCACAAGAATTTAAACTGAATTATCTCCAGATGTCTATTTGGTTAATTCAACCCGTGAGATTATGGTCTCAGTCTTTTCTGTAATTTCTGTAATTATTTTATCTTAGAAAAATCTTTTTTCTTTTCTACTAATAATGCTTTGGCTTTTGCCTTCATTTTACTATGGGATACCACTCCTTCATAAGCATAACGATTATAACCACTATTAACTATTAACTCTTCTAAATAACGCACTCTTTTTTTTGTCTCTGGGTGAGTAGATAACCAAGCAAGAATTCCTCTATCTTCTTTATCTTTACTGAGAGTAACCATCAGATTTCTGACTCCATCTGCAGCATAATCAGCAGACACTAAAATTCGTGTTCCTAATACATCTGCTTGAGTTTCCATTTCTCGGCTATAATTAAGCACAATTAAATTACTAATCGTACCGCCAGCATAAGGAATATATTGAGTCACGCTCGTAATTAAACTTCCTTCTGACATTAACTGAAAACCATGAGATAAAACAGTATGAGCTAATTCATGGGCAAGTAAACCTGCTAATTCTGCTTCTGAATTTGTTTTCATTATTGCCCCTAAATTAATAAACATTTTTCCCCCTGGTAAAGCAAAAGCATTCAGGTTTTCATAGTTAACTACAAAAAATTCATATTCAAACTCATCTCTGCCTGTCATCTTGGCTAACTTTGCCCCTAAATTATTGACATATTCAATAATTTCTTCATCCTCCACCATGGGTAAATTTTTTGTAGCTGATTTGGCTATATTTTTGCCAATTTTTGATTCTCCTTGGAGCATAAAAGCTGTTACCTGAACAGCATTCATAGCGGCAAAAGGATTACCAGTTAGAGCCACACCTAATGCTCCAGTAACAACATTAGCGATCGTATTTCCTCTTAACTTTGATTTGAGCTTAGATTCAAATTTTTTCCTGTAGATTTCTGCTAATTGATTAAATTCTTCTACTTGGGAATGCTCGGGATTTATTAAAGCAAATTGTTGAGCAGATAAAGCAGCTTCTAACCATTTTTTTTCGTCTGCTAGAGCCGAGATTTGAGCTTTGACTAATTCTGGTTCGCTTGGATATAAATTTGCTGCTCGATCTAATACTTCTAAGGATAATTTTAATTGTTCGTCTGCTTTTAATGCTTCAGCAAGTTGAATATGGGCAGGGATAAATTGGGGATATTCTGCAACTAATAATTTTAAAGGTACAAATATTTGAGTCTCTTGGTTTTTGGCTAAACCTTCCTGTGCTTGTCGCCAATAAACTTGAGCAGTTATTGGTAATTCTGTTGGTTTATAAATTGGTTTGGGTCGATTAATTTTTGCTTCAATATTTTCTGCAAATGGTTTTTTTACTTGTCGATAAAGTTGTTCGGCTGCTGATTTTTTTCCAGCTAAATAAAGTCGGTCTGCTTCGGCTAATTTTTCATCAAGTGTTTGAGGTTGAGAGTTGATAGGAAAGACTTTTTCTGATTCAGAAGTTTTTGGTTTATTTTCTGCTGTAGTTGTTTGTGCTAAAGCTAGGTTTGGCAAGGTGGTTAGACTGAGGAAAATCGCCAGATAATTTAAAAAAAGTTTCATATTTTTAAAGCTTTTAGTAGATAGAATCTATTTAATCGATCGCTAGTATTAAGAAGCGAAAAGGCAGAAGGCTGCACTTGTTTATGGTATCTAATTTTTCGTCTATTGTTAACTACTGGTAGGTTATTTCTGTCGCACTGCACTAGTTGTTTTGACTTTTAGGGGAGGAGAGTCGTTGGCTTTATTGCGTATGTAACAATAGAAATTTGTATACCACATTTAAAAAAGGTAGTTATATCATGTCTGGATAATTAGTGATAAAAAAACTTTCTCCTCTTTTTCCCTCTTATCCCTCCTGACTCCTGACTCCTCCCTAATTATTTATAACTGCTCATCCGGACATGATATTAGGTAATACAAGAAGGTATTTCCGTCATTGCGTTTTGCTTCCTACCGAATGCTGCGCAAAGGCGCACAACTGCGTTTTACATGTTGCTATCGCAAAACGCTCCGCGACATTAAAAGCGTCAGTTTTGCGATAGCAACCGATAAGGAAACTCAAGTCCACATTTTGCGTTTCTCGTGCGTAAGTCTTAATTAGACCTCTGCGAAAAAGATATAGATTTTTGGCAGGAGTAGGCAACAGATCCGTACGGCAACAGGTAAGATATTTTTACGAAAAAGGCACGAAAAAGGATTTTTTCGGGTGACTTTTTCTTTCCGATTCCGATCTAATTAAAAGGTTTATTTATTTTCCACGCCTCTGTCTATTATAATTAAAGCAAAAGTACCATCAAGAGCGTTAATTCTAGAAATAATAAACTGACCTGATTTTACTTCTAATTTTTTTGAAGCAGATATTTCTGTTTCGGTAACTTTAATTATGCTTAACAACACTTTTACCGAATAATTACAGCACTTTTGATTTACAGCGCTTTTCAGATTGATGAACCACGGCGAATGGCGATTCGCCCCTACTCTGGTCTACAGAAATGAAAACCGCTGTAAGTAGACTACAGAAAGAAAAGGTTCATCATATTCAACATGACTAGTCAATAAATCTATATCCAATCCAGGTAATAAATTACTACTAACCACCCGGTCATATTTTCCCTCATTTAAAAAATAGATAGAAAAACCTCCATTTTGCCAAAACTAAACTTCAGAAACCCCCAAGCCTTGATAAACTTCCAAAGCATTAATACCTCCACTAGTAATTACAACCTCAATAGCTAAATCCGGAATATCTTTATTACTAAACAGACAATAACATTCATCCGGCTCAATACCCCTTAATCTCCTAAATCTTTATTCATTGCTTTAATTTATTAATATGATAAACACTTTTTTTTAAATCGCAGACTGGCTGGAAATTTATTATAACTTACAATATTTTTGCTTATTAACATGAATTTTCCTTGCTAGGAAAGAATTTTTTGAAGAAGGCAGAAGGCGTGATGTGAAAATTGCATGGGGATTCAATCAAACCCCAACCAATTTTACAGCGGTTTTCATGATTAGTAGACCACAGGACATTCCATGGAACGTCCCTACCATATTTTGCTCGTGACGATGTGGTTCATCGATTTGAAAAGCGCTGTAAGCAACGTGTAGACGGTGGGGTATTAAACCCGCGAAAGAAAAGATAATTTAGATGGGTTTGCCCTGCATTTTTTAACTCAACTAGTCTTACATTATTCTTTCTTGTAATTATCTAGACCTCTGGGAAAAAGATAGAGATTTTTTGCAGGAGTAGGCAACAGGCAACAGGTAAGATATTTTCACGAAAAAGGAACGAAAAAAAATTTTTAAGAGTGACTTTTTCTTTCCGATTCCGCTCTAATTAAAAGGTTTATTTATTTTCCACGCCTATGTCTTCTGTACATCAGTGTTAATAACCCTTATCTTGCCTAACTTATTCAATTACCAATCTTCTCTTTTAGTTCTACTTTCTGTTTCCCAATCATTATAATCGTATACTTTTATATTTGGTCTAGGTTGATAATTTATTTCTGACTCCTCATAATATTCTTCCTCCTCTTGCGCCTCTTCATCACGAGGATAAATATTAGTTAAAGGTTCAACAACTTTAGCGATCGCATCCTTCACAAAAGACTTGACAAATTCATCTTTTTTTGTAAGTTGAAATTGTTTTTGTACAACTTCCGTCATCCCACCATCTCCCCAATCTTGATTATGACGAAAATATTCAATAAAACTCTTGCCAGCAATCCGAGTTAAATAAGCTGCACTTACTCCTTGAATCGCTTTCCCAATGATAAAAGTTGCTACAGTTAATTGTAAAGCTGCCGAAACTAATTTGATCGCCCCTTCAACAATACCCAAACTAGCAAGAGTTTTTGCCAAAGACATCGCCAATTCTTGCCCTCTTTCAAAATTCAATTCGCAACCATAAACCTTACCAATTTCTACAACCATTTGAGCATTAACTGCAGCCGTCGCCAACACATCCACCACAGGTAAAGGAGTAACCGCAATCACCCCCGCCCCGATCCACTGAAACCTTTCTACAACCTTTTCTGCTTGTCGTCGTCTTTGAGCATCAATTAACCTTCTTGCCTCTTCCCCCAAACGTTGGGATTGTAATAAAATATTATCCGCTATCAAATCTTCCCCCTCAGCTCGCAAAACTGCAGCCATACGTCTGATTAAAGGCATAATATCAGCTTCCGGTTGATATACTTCTCCAGTGTCAAGTCTAACTGATTGTGGATTAGCAGCGATCGCCACAATATCCATTTTGCTAACTATTCCCACTAATCTTTCCCTGAGTCTAGCAATAATTACCTCTCGATCTTCCTCAGTGTAAAGGTCAGTTTTGTTAAACACTATAAGCGAGCGCTTACCAATCTCAGCCAAACTCCTCAGAGCAGTATATTCCGACTGCTGTAAATCGTTATCAACCACAAACAATAATAGATTAGCTTCCGTCGCCAGCACTCGTGCCAGTTGACCCCTTTCTGTGCCTGCCACTCCAGCTTCCAAAATTCCTGGAGTATCAGTAATTAAAATTTCTTGTTCCAATCCTGGCATTTTTAAATCATAGGTTTCTCCTGCCTGTGTTGACCCCATAGGTGCCTCCACCCTACCCACCATTCGACCAATCAGTGCATTGACCATAGAAGTCTTACCCGCCGAACCCGTGCCAAATACTACAACTTTTACATCACCTCGTGCTAAACTAGCCTCCATTTGCTGTGAACGACTTAATAACTCCTTTCGGGCCACTTCATCCTGTATTTGGATTACCTGTTGCCTAACTGCCTTCAGAGATTCCGAAGCAGCCTCAGATTTAACAACTGGAATCTTGACCTTAGCTTTCGAGTCCCGTCGCCGTTTACTTTTTGGAGTTGTGTATAATCTCAAATAATATACAAAGGCAAAAATGACAATTCCAATCAGTAAGATTAATAGTAGCAACAGCAGGTTGGCCAGAAGCGGTGGAGCCGACCATGAAATTTGACTGTATAGCCACGAAAGAGAAGTAACTAGCCAAATCATCAGCCCCAAGACAAGACTAAAACCAAGAATCAGTGTTAACAAGCGGGAAGTAGACATTTTCTCAACTCAAAAATAACTTTAGCGGATTGAGATAAGGCTGTTTCTTGCGTAACCATAAAATTAGAAGTTGTCAGCTTCACAAATTTTGAGGGTAAAGGAAAAAGTCGGTTTTATTAAAAATATATGACTATTAGTCAACACTTCCCCCTACTCTCCAACTTCAAAAACATACTAAATAATAAAACAGCCCTAGAATATGAGGTCTGGTCTGGGGGGAAAGAGTTTCTTTAAACAATCAAACCAGAATTTTTTTGATTTTAGGTATAATCTCAATTTGTATTGTCAAGAAAATTAGCCTCAAGACTCCTTAATATCTATTTTGTACGCAATATTTTGCCATCCGAACATTATCTAAAGTCTAATATGAGCAAACGGAAACATAAAGATGGGGCGAAGGATCGAGAATAGATCGCTAATTAAATGATAAATAATTTGAAACTAGAAATTAACTATTAAAATCTTGTATGTATGAATCTATTTAAACGTCCGAAACCACCAGAAGAAACTGTAGCAACTCCAAAAGCTGTTTCTGACAATGGTAATGAAACAGGTTTAGGGACATTTAGCGGTGTATATACTCCCTCAATTTTGACCATCTTGGGTGTAATTATGTACCTCCGTTTTGGATGGGTTGTCGGTAATGTGGGTTTATTGGGGACTCTAATTATCGTAACTCTGTCCACAGGTATTACCTTCCTCACTTCTTTATCAGTCAGCGCGATCGCCACAGACAGAATAGTCAGAGGTGGGGGTGCATATTATATGATTAGTCGCTCTCTAGGCATCGAAACTGGTGGTGCAGTGGGAATCCCTTTGTACTTTGCTCAGGCATTGTCTGTAGCTCTTTATACTATTGGTTTTGCAGAAAGCCTGGTAGATGCCTTTGGTGGCCTCAATCAACTATATGTAGCTCTGATTACGACTATAGCAGTCGCAGTCTTAGCCATAACTTCAGCAGAAATTGCGATTAAGGCCCAGTATTTTATTATGGGCGCGATAATTCTATCTCTAGTTTCATTCGCATTCGGACATCCCCTCGAAACAACAACCATAGAAATGTGGGGAGCTTCAGAGAGACTATCAGAACCATTTTGGACAGTATTTGCTGTCTTCTTTCCCGCCGTAACAGGTATTATGGCAGGGGTCAGTATGTCTGGAGACTTGCGAGACCCTAGCCGTTCAATTCCTGTAGGTACTTTGGCAGCAGTTGGTACAGGGTATGTAGTTTATATGATACTACCAATTGTACTGGCTATGCGGGCAGATGCCACTACTTTAATTGAACAGCCGCTAATAATGAAGGAAATGGCTTATTGGGGGCCAGCTATTTTGTTAGGGGTTTGGGGGGCAACTCTTTCTAGTGCGATCGGTAGTATTCTAGGAGCACCAAGAGTTTTACAAGCCCTAGCAAGGGATGGAGTTTTACCTAGTTGGTTGTCTTTCCTCGGCCATGGTAGTGGGCCTAATGATGAACCTCGGATTGGTACAGCGGTAACTTTAGGAGTTGCGACTGCTACAGTCTGTATTGGGGATTTAAATATTATTGCTCCAGTGCTGACAATGTTTTTTTTGACAACCTATATGGTTTTGAATGTTTCAGCAGGTATAGAAGGCTTTTTGCAAAGCCCCTCTTTTCGTCCTACATTTAAAGTCCATTGGTCTTTATCAATGATGGGAGCGCTAGGTTGTCTGGCAGTGATGTTTTTGATTAATGCTGTGGCTACAGTTATTGCTGCTGCCATCGTGCTGGCAATATTTATCTGGCTACAAAGACGGGAGTTGGAAACAACTTGGGGAGATGCTAGACGCGGAATATGGATGGCTTTAGTACGGGAAGGCATTTTTCAGATTGGTGAAGAAGATACTAAAAACTGGCGTCCACATATTTTGGTCTTGTCTGGAATACCGAAAAAACGTTGGCTGTTGATTCAGTTTGCAGATGACCTGACTCATAACCGAGGCATGATTACTATTTGTAGTGTTTTGCCTAGTGCGTCTCGCGATGTCTCTCAGCAGAGTGATATGCAGGATACGATTCGCGAGTATTTGGACAAGCGAGGAGTACAAGCTCTGGTGCGAGTTGTTACTGCTACAGATTTTTTTGATGGTGCTAAACTTTTAGTAGAAACTTATGGAATTGGACCACTAACTCCCAATACTGTCGTACTTGGGGATAGTCAGGAAGCTTCTCGGCGCGATCGCTACTGTCAGTTGATCGATCATATTCATAAAGCGAAGAAAAATGTAGTGATTTTTCGCGAAAACAGCGAGCGTGGTTTTGGTCAATGTCGTCGTATTGATGTTTGGTGGGGTGGTTTACAAAATAATGGTGGCTTAATGTTAATTTTGGCCTATCTGCTACGCACAGATATAGGTTGGCGTAATGCTGAAATTCATTTAAAACTGGTAGTCCCCGAACAAGCAGCAGTTCAACCAACTCAGGCAAATGTTGATGGTGTGATTCGAGATTTGCGCATCAGTGCTACATCTCAAGTTTTGGTTTCTAATGGTCGTCCTTTTTACGATATCTTGCATGAGTCTTCCCAGAATGCCGATTTAATTTTCCTAGGCATTCGGACTCCAGGGGAGAATTTTACCGAGTATTATGAGGATTTACAGTTAAAAACTGCAGGTCTTCCTAGCACGGTGTTTATTCTGGCAGCTCCTGGTTTTGCCTACGGTGAAATTCTCAGCGATCGCTAAAACTTGAAGCTATTTACCCCAATTTTGCCAATCATCTCACCCCTAGAATAGTTTGCTTTAGAGGTGAGATTAATTTTTATATCATGTCCGCTTAATAGCTCAATAGAACAAAAAATTTTCTTTCCTCCCCTCCTTTTCTTGATTTTTCCCCCAGTTCCCAGTTCCCATTTCCCACGGACATTATATTAATATATTTATCCTCGGTCGCGCATACCTGGGGATGTATGAAATTCTACCTTCTGTAACAGTTCAAACTGTCACTATATCAAAACGTTTTGAAAAATTATGTGCAGAAATTAAGTGGATTTATCACTGATTTTAAGCCTGTGGAGAAAATAGGTTACAGACTACGGTCAGTGGTTCTGAACGTTGCACCGAAGCTAGCTCCAAAACCATGGCTGAGTAATACCAAGGGTGAACAAAGAATGTTATGAATAATTTGGGTAATTAAAAGACTTTACAGGAGATATTCCTTTGAGTGAAAATATAAAAATATAAGTTACAACCGAATCAATAGACATCTCCAAAAATCCCCAATTAAATCAATTATTATCCATAAATTATCAATTATTTCTCCCAGTTAAGGTGTTCCCTCTTTTCTGGAGATATCTAATGGTGTCGAACCTATTCATTATTATTTCTGTATGGGCGTTCGGGAGTATGCTTCAGCAATTAACAATTAACAATTAACAATTAATAATTACCTCTTGTTAAAATAAGGGGATTGACACTTAAGGAATTTTTTTGATTTTATCCCCTTAAAAGGGTCGGCTTTAAACCTGAATTGTTGAATAATTAATAATTAATAGTTAATAATTAATTATTCGGTAAACAAACGGCCGTTTTGCTGACGTAATATAGCTGTTCTCATCCTTTATGAAGTACAGTATTTTTTCTATTCCCTATTTCCTATTTCCTATTCCCTATTTCCTATTTCCTATTTCCTATTTCCTATTCCCTATTCCCTGTTGCCTATTCCCTATTCCCTATTCCCTATTCCCTATTCCCTATTGCCAAAAATCTAAAACTTTTGTATCTCACCAATTTGAGAAATGCTATATAAAACTTCCCTACTGTACAGTTAATTTATGGAAAGCGGAGCATTACGGAGGAAATTACCCGTACTAATACAAATTCTCGAAAACTTTGCTATATTTGAATTTTCTATTTCTGAATACTATTTGTTAACGTGATGCCAGTACTTAATGATTTTTGTTCTTTAGATCCTTCTTTTTGCAACTTTCCAAATGTAGCATTATTTTTAATAAATGGTATAAGAGATAGCCTAACTATTTGTAGCAAACATTTATCGCGTCTGGTATAAGTTTAGTAGAACAACTATATACAAATTAATAGCTCTAATAAAAAACTTTTTATCCATCAGGAATTATACTGTTTCTTAGTTTTTGAAATTTCAAAAGTAAGTTTAGTTTTTATATTTTATATCAAATCCGCTCGGGTTCGGTAGAAAAAAATGTTTAATCTTCAGCCAGAGCGCAAATATTTCGCGCATTCTCTTCCCTCCTGTACGGGCGATTTCCTAAGGAATGCTCCGCAAACGCGTTTACGTTATGCTTTGCATAACGTAGGAAAGTATTCCGTTAGGAAATCGCCCCTCCTCCTAATTAACTATCTAATTATACAAATGCTACCGGATTTGATATTACTGTTTTTTCATACACGCACCACAATCGAAATTTATTAGACATCTTCAGAAGCTAAATATCCGTTTTTTAAAACCTTGGTAAAGACCTTCTATGAAAGTTCTCTAAATTTTTTTTCACGCCTATGTCTATTGATATGACTTTTTTTTAAGTGAATTTTTCACCAAAATTGGAATTTCAGAAGGTCGTTCTGCTACTGGTATTTTAAAATCCCTAAAAGCGGCCACTTTACCATCAGAATCATATTTTCCTCCACTTACTCTGGCACTAACTAAGCTACTAGCATGACTATGAGTTTGATTCAGTGAGGTATATGTACCAGCAATATAAGCAACTACTGGTTTATCGATTGTTTCGGCAATATAAGAAGCAGCAACTTCCTCACTTGCTCCACCAATTTCTCCCACTAACACAATCAATTCTGTGCGGTCATCTTCATCTAATATTTGTAACCACTGAAGGAAAGAAGAGCCAACAATTGGATCGCAGCCCATACTGACACAAATAGACTGCCCCAACCTTGACTTTGTTAATTCCCAAGCTACCTCATAAGTAAGAGTATTGCTGCGACTAATAATACCAATACTGCCAGGAGTGTAAAACTGAGTCGGATGAGTACCCAATAACAATTGATCGGGTATAATAATACCAGCACAGTTAGGCCCTAAAATGAGAGTTTCTGTGGTCTCAGCTTTTCTGAGTAGCCGTACCATATCCAGCGGAGGCACTCCTTCTGTAATAATGACAATCTGTTGAATACCAGAGGCGATCGCCTCTAAAGCTGCATCTAGCACATGATATGCAGGCATAACTATCACACTCGTATCAATAATACCCACCCTTGCCACTGCTTGCTCTACAAGGCTAAACACAGGAATACCATGCCACTCTTGACCCCCCTCTCCAGGGCTAATACCAGCCACTACATTTGTGCCATAAGACTTCATCATCAAGGCTATCTGGGTAGATATCTTTTCTGTTACACCTTGAACTATGATTTTGCTATCTGGAGTTAAATTCATAAGACTTTAGCCTTTATTGATATAGGCATTTATTAATACTTTGAGGGGTTTTATTTATTACCCAAATGATATTCGAGATTCAAATTATATGGGATTTACTATTCTATTACCACTATTTAGCCAGATATCTGGCTTGAGCAACTGCATCTTCTAAGTTTTCCATAACTTCTACTGGTAGGTCTGATAAGCGTTCTTTAGCTCTACTTACCTTACCTCCTAATAAGCGTAAGACAAACTGAGTTTTATTTTTGCCAGTATTTTTTAACTGATTAAGATACTCATGAATTATTGTAATTAACTCATCACTTGTCTGAACAATACCTAGAAGATTTACCAAAACTACCTTCACATTTTCCCCTTGACTAACTAAATCCAAAGCTGTAAACATTTGTGCTCGGAGAGTATCTTTTACCTCTAAATAATCACCTAATTTAATATTCAGAAAATTAGCTGGTTTCCCCTGAGCTTGAATCACTAAATCAACAGTAGCCATGGTGAGGCCTTCACCATTGCATAAAATTCCGATGTTGCCGTCTAACTCAGTCAACTTAAGCTGATAATCTGGAATAATTTTTTGATTAATATCAGTGCCAATATTATCTCTAACTAACAAATAATTTCTGTCTGTACTTGTTTGTTTGTTATTTTTAATTCCGCGGTCGTAGTCAATATTTTTTCTTAGTAGCTCTACCAAGTCTGGATGACGACCTAAAGCATAATCGTTAACACTAACTTTACCATCTAAAGCCATTACTTCTCCCATAGGGCTGATGCCAAGAGGATTAATTTCTACTAAATCTAAATCCTTATCAATAAATAATTGATACATTTTTTCTACTATATAGCTCACTGATTCTATCAGTTTTCCTTGCAATCCAATTTTCACCATCAAACGACGGGCATAGAATGGGGAAAATTCTTGATTAACCATTACCTGTTGCATATTCTTCATCGCAGTTTCTGTATTAATACCCCCTTGTTTCGAGCCTAGTAATACGGGGCGACGAGCTATGGGGTCTAAAAAAACTGCCAAATATATTTCTTGGTCTGCGTTATATTTTGCTTCTGCCAATAAAACTTCTGGATACTCATCTTGAATGGACAAATTAAAAATTGTCTGAGCTGCTGCCACAGCATCAATTGTATTTTCTACAAATTTTACTCCACCCGATCTACCTCTTTCTCCAGCATGAACTTGAGATTTAAGTACTACTGGATAAGGTATCTTTAATTTTTTTAAATCTTGAGGATAGTCTATCCTTTGAGATGGTAAAACTGGAATTCCCATCTCACTAAATAATGCTTTTGCTTGATATTCTAATAAATCCATACTAATTGAATGTTTAATTTTTTAGTTAATAGTCATTGAGTCTATAGCCATCCTAATTTATTTAAGTTAGAATTTTTTGGTAGTTATTAATTATAGTTAGTAGGTAAAATCCGCAAATAAATACACTTAATATGTTAAAAAGTTTCATAGCTATTAGTCTGATTATCAAGGCTTTTATGAAATAGAACAAATGTAATATTTTACCGATTAAAATAAAATTGCTACATAGATATCAGATGCTAATATTTGATATTGATAATAATTGCTAATAATAGTCATTGGCAGAATAACTATCACAGTCATAAAAGAAGTCATCTATAAAATTAGCAGCAGCTAAAGGCAGAAGGTAAATTCCATAAATAAATCTTGCCACTAGACAAGCGTGGCGGTCTGGGGATTTATTAACTACGCATTTGACGAATGCTCCCCAAGCGTTTCTCTCCCAATACTGGGGACTTTGTGTATTTAGGTAGATTCTTTTTTTTGCTTTCCATATATAGATGAATCTAGGGACTTTCAACCATTTTTTTGGGTAATTGAATTATAATAACCTAACTTTTAAATTTCCCCATCCCCTTGGTGAACTGTTTTTACCCATTTTAGTCGCTTAGGTAGCACAGACATCCGGCCAATAGTAATACCCATTACCAAAAACCAATGCAACATATATAGAGTGCCTCGCACGCTTTGTAGGAAAGTAAGCAACAAAGATAATGGATATTCTTTCTCAGAAGAAGAGTCCAATGATTTTTCCGTTACGACCAAACTCTTTTGTCGTTTTTGATTCCGACGCAAACCCATAAACATTCCCACCAGAGATACTGTCACAGTAAAAACAGCCAAGGGAGTAGTAATTGGTAAACGACGCAAAATAATTGACATTAAAAAATCTGGTACAGCAGCAATAGATAACAGATATTGTGTCACCAAAAATTGCAGTAAGTCCCAGGTTTTACTAAATCCCATCTTGTTACTACAGATCAACCGCCAGTAGTCTAGATAGCGCTGATATCCACCCTCCGCCCATCGAGAACGTTGATGCCACAAAGCTAGAGGGGTTGTCACTGCTTCCTCTAGCACAGGCGGAGATGCCAGAAAATCAATATCCCACTGGTTTAAGTGCAGGCGAATAGTTAAATCTAAATCATCAGTGATAGTTTGTTCATTCCAACCGCCACAAACTTCCAAAGCATCCCGGCGTACAAACTGACCATTTCCTCTTAACTCTCCAATCCCACCAATTGCAATTCGTTGTTCCTGAAAAAAGCCATCTACGGCCATTTCTGCTGATTGTCCCTTTGTCCAAAAATTCAGATTAGCATTGGCGATCGCTTTCCTAACTTGTACTGCCCCGACTTCTTCCTTCGCAAAAAGTGGTACTACCTTTCTTAGTAAATCAGGTGTTACTTCTGCATCTGCATCAAATACCCCTAAAATTTCTCCTTTAACTAGGGGTATAACAGTATTTAATGCCCCTGATTTACCACCTCCTGCATCTGGACCTCTTCTAATCACTTTTAGCTGTTGATATTTATTGGCCAATTCTTCTAACAATACAGGTGTTTGATCTATGCTATTGTCATCTATTACCCAAAGTTCATAATTATTAGGCGGATAATCAATAGCACAAATATTTTTCACCAACTTGGTGATTACAGTTTCTTCATTTTTGGCTGCTACCAACAGAGACACATAGGGCCATTCATTCAAATTTTCTTCTGATAAAGGTTGTGGAGCTGGTTTTGATTTAGCGAATAATATTCTCAAAAGTTGAACTGATAGTAAACCAGTTAAACCTAATATCATCCAATATCCCCAGGAAATTAGGTGAAGAGTGATTATACCACTCCAGATGATTGTCAACACAAATGCTGCTTTACTTCTGCGACCATCGTAACTTTTTTGATGATTCAGTGTAGTTTTTTTAAACTCCTTTAGTTGCTTTAGTGGGATAGCATCTGAGGGTTTCTCAGTTTCTGTAACTTGATGATTTTGCTGTTCTTTGTCTAAGTTTTGGTTTTGATTAACTTGTGTTTCTGTATAATATTTTTTTGGGGGCCAAAATCTGTCCGGCATAACTAATTTAAAGATTCAACTACTACTAATAATTTTCTTATGTTTAATAATCAGGGGGTAAGCCCCGCAAACTCCAGTCAGGGAATATTAGGATGAAAGCCATACTATAAAAAACACAGGGGAGAGGGCATCACCTGGAATATAAACAGCGATTTCAATATATCATCTAGTCGAAAAATTCCGCCTTGTTGCCTCATGGTAACGTTGGGAGTATCTCAAGAGACTAACCTAATTCCAGCTTCAAAAACTCAAACTATGGTGCGTGGTTTTTGAACCTTTATCATTTGTGGATCAATCATCTGGTGTTAAAATTTGATTGACCCTAGTTTTATTATTAATTTCCCATCAAATCAATATCTGGGTGTAAGTTGATAATCAAATCAGCCATACATTTAGATAATAAATAGTATTAGGAGTATTAGGACTACCCAGCAACTATTATATGAGTAGGCTGTATTCTAACCCATCTTACACCACAGATAGTGTATAATATAATAGATGATTTTGAGTAAGTCCTGAGCATATAACCCCCTACTGCAATATTAGGTGATTAACACTAAAAATTTACCAGACTTGCCAATTTTTGATTATACTCTTGAAATCAACTATACCCCAGATGGGTATTTTATAAAGGAGGCAAAGACTTAACCCAGGTATTAACAGTTTTGAGCAAATCGTGATAATTTATGATTGACACTCTAGCAAACACTGAGCAATTATTGAGTATATTTTTATTACTTACTTTTTTTCTCAACATCATCAAAGTATAATAAATTTATATTATAACGTTTCTCAGGCTGGTGAGGTAGAGTAGTATTTTTATTCCCTATTCCCTGTTGCCTAAAACCTAGGATTTTGTTGTATTTCACCAGTATAGGAATTACTATATACTTTGTTCTAATCTCTTAAAGATTATTTGATTATCTTATACCAATTGGAAAAATATTGCCACATAATGTTTTTGTGGTAGTTAAGCATCAAAAAAATGATAATGTAAATATCTTCTTTGTTGTGAAATAGGGATAATAGGAATTAAAATATTAATTGAAATCATTGATTAAACTTTATTATATAATAATTTTGATATTGCCATATGTTTATCGATTGTGATAAATTCTAGTATATTTATTTGTTTGTGTATTCTACCTACCGCCTACTATTAAAAAAAAACTCATAACTTAAGTTGGACTTCTATAATAAATATTCTATTTTGTCTAATTTGTCTAAGAAAATTAAACATTAAGAACAGGTAGATAACTCTAATTTAATCGGTCTTAGGATTAGTTATGAAAAACTTAATCTATCATATAAGTAGTCATGCAAAATTAGTAACCTTGTCAAAAGAAAAAACAACAAAGGCTGTAATAGCTTAGACTATAAAGAATACAGCGATTTATTATATTGATTACTGTGTAATTAATTTTGCCTAAGCACTTATTAGAATACTATGTAGATGTGCAATGAAAAAAAAAATAGTTTTGAACTAAAATTAATCCCAAATTAATCCCATGATTTGCGGTCTGAATGATTTTATAAAAAAAATATTTATATTTATAAATATACTTTAAATGTACTCTAAAGTTGTTCAGTTACTCAAATTGAAAATATCTAGGTAATTGATAATAGTTATTCTGGAGAGTTAAGGATGTCAATCAATCAATTAAAACCAGCAGAAAAAGGCGAAATAGCTGTTTATACTCCATATTATCCAGAGAAAAGACGTAGATATCTAGGTCATGCTATTAGCCTCTACAAGCAAAAAAGCTTAGAAGGAGCAAGAATTATTGAAGGAGGGGAAAATATTCCTTTCGTTGTTACCTGGAATGTCTCCCTGCTACCTGCAGATATAACTCGTTGCCGAATGCAGTTTGATGGTAATCAAGAACTCAGCTATGAAGTGATGATGGCCACTTATGAATTTGTTGATTTTTTAATTGATGTGTTGCTGATTTATCATCGCACTCGAACAATAGATTTTTCCCAGAGTTTTTATGGAAAGCTCCTGCGCTATGACTAGTTATTTATGACTAGTGATTCAACTAAACTTAAAAGACTCTAAATTTTTAGCAATAATATTCAGTAATATTACTCACATTCCATAGGTGTTGTAACATAATAAAAATATGTATGACAAAAATCGGCGATCGCCTAAGTGATGATACTTATACTCTGCTCTGCAAATCATCTCCGTTGGCCTTCGCTAAGAGTCAAATAAGAAGGAAAATATTAAGTATAAGAGTATAAATATTCAATTTATTTAGACTATGACAGACGACCATTTCATGATGAATCCTGATTCCTGAATCTTTAATATACTATATACTATCTTTGGAAGGAAGTGCTGAATGTAGGATGGTATCTTAAAAATATCAATTGACAAAAATTATGTATCTCAGTAATATTTCTAAATAACTTTAGAGCAAATTAACACTATTGATTTTTACAGCCAAACGGTAAGTCCTGCTTTCCCTTGCAGGAGAACCCAGGCATCAAATCTATGCTATCATATTAAACACAGATGGTGCTCGTCACCTCTGTTGTATGAACAGTAATTTCAATATAATATTGAGTTGAAAAATCCCGCGTTGTCGCCTCAGCGTAACGTCAGTTGGATGTCAAAGTATGAAACAAATCGATAATCGTCAATCCCAAATTTTTTTTGATAAGTTCTTGATTCCAGGAGTGAGGGTGTGCCAAAATCTGCCAATTATTTACTAATTGGATCGACTGAAGCTTACAGTGGCAAGTCTACAATTACTATAGGAGTGGCTCATGAGCTACAAGCACAGGGAATAACTATTGGTTATGGAAAACCATTAGGAAACTCTTTAGCTCAAGCAACTACAACTACAGATGCAGATGTAAGCTTTATCACTGAGACTCTAAAGCTATCACAAAATTGTCTTCGACAAACTCTGCTGATGCTTGACCAAACCACCATCGAAAAGCGATTAGTAGGAGAAGATAAGACCAATTACCAACAATCTTTGGCCCAGTATCTAGAGATAGAGGGTGGAGACTTAATTATATTAGAAGGACCAAGTACTTTAGATGAGGGCTGTCTGTTTGATTTATCACTACCGCAGGTAGCTGAAGTCATCAATGCAGGTGTAATGTTGGTGGCACGTCCTAATAAAAATTCATTTGTAGATTCTATACTCTCAGCTAAACAGCGTTTGGGAGATAGACTTGTGGGTGTAGTCATTAATGATGTTCCATCAGCAGCACAGGAAATGATGACTACCTTGGTGAAACCCTTTTTAGAAGCTAGAAATATTCCAGTATTGGGTATATTGCCAAGAAGCAGTCTATTACGCAGTGTCACAGTTAGAGAGCTGGTGAAGCAGTTAAAAGCTCAGGTCTTGTGTCGGCCCGATCGCTTGGATTTAATGGTAGAAACCTTGACAATTGGCGCAATGAATGTTAGTGCAGCTATTAAGTATTTCCGTAAGGCCACGAATATGGCAGTCGTTACGGGAGGCGATCGCACAGATATTCAATTAGCAGCCTTAGAAACTTCTACTCATTGCCTCATTTTAACTGGACAGCTTCCTCCTGATGAATTAGTGCTTCAACGTGCTGAGGATGTGGAAGTACCTGTTTTGTCAGTAGACCTTGATACCCTATCTACAGTGGAAATTATCGATCGAACTTTTGGCAGTGTACGTTTGCACGAACCGATTAAAGTTGAATGTGTCAACAGACTAATGGCTGAAGATTTTGACTTTGAACCCTTGCTTGAGCATTTTCAGCTAAAAGCAAAAGCCTAGGGAATAATAAATTTATCGCATTGAGCTGAGGGCGTTTAACAATATACTGCCTCTCGCTGCCCTCATTTTTCCGCTCAAAGAACAAAAGTAAACTATATATCTAGACTTAATTGGAGGCTAAATATTATTTGTAGCCATTCCAAGTACCGTGAAAACCCATCGGTACAACTTCTGGCAAGGCTAATCGACAAAAAGGTTCGGCGTCCAAATGGGAGGCATTAAATATCCAAACCTCGCTACAGTTACGATCGCCGTCAAAGACCACAGTTAAGACCCATCCTTTCTCAGGATCTTCAGCATCAGGGGCATAAATAGGTTCCATTGGGTAGCAATTGGGGCCTAAATTGGCAGTGGTAAGAATTGCAGTTTCATGGTCAAAACGAGCGATCGCTCCAAACATTTCTCTGCTAATATCTACTCCTGGCTTATGTACTGAGAGATAGGTAAAGCGAGATGGTTTTCCCACTTCCGCTTGGGCAACTATAGGAAACTCACAGAAAGAATCAATTAATTTCTGACTATCAATAATTTTGCCAGATTTGGGGTCAAGACGTATCTGCCAAAATCTGCCTTTTGCTAGAGTGTGAGTTTGGCCACTAGCTACTTCTTGGAGATACTCATTTGTTTGGTTAAAGTCTTCATAGCGAATCAAGCTGACTACTACTGTGCCATCTTTCTCTAAATAACCATTACCAAAATGCCACTGAAACCAGGGGTCAGCTTCCTGACGACTAATCAGTTGTAGGGATGAGCGATCGAATACCAAAATCTGTGTACCCAACTCAGGTTGCCAAGTCAAAGCATCACTAAAGGTTTTGACTTTCGTAAAAGCTGGCAGTAGTTGTAGACGTACAGGTGAAATAAAAAATATCAGATACGGGCCTGCTAAGACAAAATCATGAATTAGAGGCACACCCGATACTGGGATAACAGCTTGTTGCTGAATTTTTCCGGTACTATTACTGCGGTAGATATTTAATGAGGCATTTAGTCCAGGTGTTACCCCAAAATTATAAATATCTCCTGTAACAGTATCCCACTTAGGATGGGCAGAATAGGTTTGGTAATTTTCCAAGCCCCCTAAATCTTCTAGTCCAAAAGTTTCTAATGTCTGCAAATCAAGACCGTGGGGATGTCCACCTTCCCATAATGCTAAAAGCCTATGGGGTAAGGCAAAAACTGAAGTATTAGCAGCATTTTTCACGGGCTTAGTCAATTTATCCCACAGATTTCCTGGTGGGTTCATACCATAACCACCAAAAATAAATCTTCCTTTCTCAGTCTCAACCTGATATCCTGCTGTTTGCACATAGCGGTACATAGCCCAGGGTTTTTGAACCTCCTGAGCAGAGGAATTAAAATGGACTGCTAGAATTGCTCCATCTCCATCGAACCAATGTCCTACTTTTTGTCCATTTCGTGACAACCGGCCAGGACCATTTCGATACAAACAACCCCTTAATCCAGGGGGCACAGTACCGGAGATGATGGGTAAGGAAGTGGGTGGAAATTCTTGAGCTGGTTGGGCAAAAGCTTTTGTCCAAGCTGGAGTTTGTACTGATTGATTTTTAACGATCAATTGTCATATTTCCTACAAACAAAATGTGCAAAAACAGATTTACTTGTTATAATCCTTTAGGCAGTTCTAATACAATAGATAAAGTCTTTGAGTCAATCAATTGATATACCAAAGGTAGATGATTTCTTAGAGGAACTTTTGGCAATCCAACAAACAGGTTCTAAGCGAATTGGTTTATTGGGTTCTCGTCATGTTCCTATTACTCATCAGCAATTAATTGAATTGTTAAGTTATGCCTTGGTTTTGGGATCGAACCACATCATTACATCAGGTGCAACAGGTACTAATTTAGCTGTAGTTAGGGGAGCAATGAGGGCTGACCCTAACCTCGTTACGGTTATTTTACCTCAAAGCATGAAACGGCAACCACGGGAATCTCGTCAACAGTTAGATAAGGTAATTCATTTAGTGGAAAATCCGAGAAATGATCAATTATCTTTAGCTGAAGCAAGTTCGATATGCAACCAAGAAATTGTTTCTCGGTGTCAACAGTTAATATGTTTTGCTTTTCACGAAAGTCGTACTTTATTGAAGACTTGTCAAGATGCAGAAGAGCAACGTAAAGTAGTAACTCTGTTCTACCTTGATTAATTAATAAAAATGAGTTTGTGGGAGTTACCAGCATCATCAATTTTTCTTGATGGTATGGCAATAGCAGCAATGCTAGTCTATGCACCTTTTTTAATAGTAGCCTACGGTCGCTTGAAAGTAGGCTATGATTTAGGTGCGCCTAGGGCAATGTTTGAAAAGTTGCCTGATTATGCTAAGAGGGCAACTTGGGCACATCAAAATTCTTTTGAAACTTTTATTTTGTTTGCTTCAGCTTCTTTTATGGCTTATTTAACACACCAAGATTCTGTGTTGGCAGTGGGAGCAGTAGTTGCTTTTTTGATTGGGCGATTTTTGTACTCAATATTTTATATTTTGGATGTTCCTATTGCGCGCTCGCTAATGTTTGCAATTAGCTCTTCTGGTACGGCAATTTTATTTATTCTCAGTTTAATTAGTGTGAATAATTTTTAATCTAAATGTTGATTTTAGTTGAATTTTGAACAGAAATAGTTACTGGATTAAATTAGGTGTAATACATAATATCTGATTTACAAAGTAAATATTAAGAGGCTGCATACCTGACAAGATAAGGGTTTGAATTGATATAAATTCGGATCAACTAAAATTCTGAGAGTTAGTTTATATAACAATTTCAGCTTAGTTTACCGAATAATTAAGGTTTAAAGCCTCTGCTTTAGAGGGGAAACAAGCGGTCGAGGGATGGCGTTTCGCGGAGCGACATGTAAAGCGGAGCGGCTCTGTAAGAGCGGGTCTCCTCGCCATATCCAATCGACCAAGAGAAGAAGAAATTTTCCTTTGAGTCAATCCTATCCCTTTTAAGGAAAGGTAATTGTTAATTATTAATTATTAATTGTTGAAAAATTAGCTCTAAATCAGCTTGACTAAATTCATGTTCAAAAAAGTGAAAGTATTTGTCTAAATTTAGGATTTAGGGATTTGGTGATTTGGGTAAATAGCCTAGCAATCGTCAGATTTTGGATAACACAGTTAAAATACTTAAGTACATTAATAGTAAATAGTAATATATGGAAGAATTATGGCATCTACGTTATCATTTGATATAGTCAGCGACTTTGATAGACAAGAATTAGTTAATGCTATAGACCAAGCACAACGAGAAATTAAAAGTCGCTTTGACTTGAAAGATACTAATACTACTTTAGAATTGGGAGAAGATAAAATCACTGTTAATACTGATAGTGAGTTTACATTGAATGCAGTTCATACTGTTTTACAAACTAAGACCGCTAAACGAAATTTATCATTAAAAATATTTGATTTTGGTAAAGTGGAATCTGCCAGTGGTAGTCGAGTCAGACAAGAAATTAAACTGCAAAAAGGGATTAGTCAGGAAATAGCTAAGAAAATTACTAAGTTGATTAAAGATGAATTTAAAAAAATACAAGCAGCAATTCAAGGCGATTCTGTGAGAATTTCGGCTAAGTCAAAAGATGATTTACAAACAGTCATTCAACGGTTGAAGGAAGAAGATTATCCAGTGCCATTGCAATTTACAAATTATCGTTAACTACAGTGCTATTCAGTTTCTTCGACAACCTTTGACTAACGACATATTAAGATGAAAATGAGGATAATCTCTGAATGTATGAAATCAAAGGCTGTACTAATATCATGTCTGACTATAGCGGTTTTCATAAAAATAGAACACACCTTAAAAACCACAATCCCTATAGAGACTTTACCATATATTTTGGGATGGAGCTTCTGATCACAGAGGAGAAAAGATGCGAGAATTCTTGGCAGAATTGAATCAAGATTTAGCTCCAGAAGACTGGAAAATAACTTGTCATTTGCTTGCTCCTTACGCCCCGGAAGAAAATCCAATTGAGGCGATCTGGCTATCCTTAAAAAATTTACTTAGGAGATGTTATCGCTTTGGCAAGAATTTCACAATAATAAAGAAGATGTTTGAAGTTTTTGTTGAGTGTAATTTATTTGATTTTCCTGACCTAAAGAAGTACGAGGCATTTTCGGGTCTCATTTGAAAACACTATAGTTGGGTTTCACTTAATTTGAGCGAATTTTTATTAAGGTTAATTGACCTGAGAAGATATAAGCATCTATATCTATATCTATACTCGAATATCAAAATTTGGAATTTGACCTCTCAAGAGGAAATTGTGACTGTTCCAAGCAAGCAAGGTACAATTAGAAAGCTGATATTTAGTTATGATGGCAACTTTCTAGTAATTGGTAATGGCTATAGTGATGACGAATTAGGTACAAATAACTCTTAACTCTGTAAAAATTTGGCAACCTTTTTAAATTAGGGCAAAAAGAAAAAATTATCGGGGTAACTTACTCAGGTTGAATTTCCTTCGCCTTCTCCCAACTTTTATTAGCTTCCTCCGTCAAACCCAAATCTCTCAAAATATTCCCTCGTTCATACCAAGCATCAGAAAAATTAGGCTTAATTTCTATAGCCTTCTCATAACAATCAAGCGCTTCTGACAAACTTCCTAAATTAACCAAAAAAGTAGCTTTATTATACCAAGCCAAATAATAATCAGACTTAATGTCTAAACATTTACCACAACTAGCGATCGCCTCTTTGAACTGTCCTAACTTGCCAAGTGCTTCAGCCCGGTTATTCCAAGCCAAATAATCATTAGGCTTAATTTCTAAAGCCTTGTCATGGCTGGCGATCGCCTCTTCCCATCTTTCTAATTGTAAAAAGGCTTTTCCCCGATTATACCATACTTGATGGTAATCTGGCTTCAGAGTTAGAGCACTTTCCCAACTGTCAACCGCCCCAACTAAATCTCCAGCTTTAGCCTGTTCCAAACCAATTTTAGCCCAGACCTCAGCACCAGCATCAGGAGACTGTTGATTATGTTCCACTCCCACCCCAAGCTGACTCACCATAGTTTGAATAACTACCCTAGGGTCGCTAGTCTGAATCCCCAACTGTTGGGCTACAGTTGCCAGTAAATTAGGGTCTTCCTGAAGTTTAACAATCAAATCCGACATAGCATCATTATCTTTCTCTTCAGCTACAGATAATTGAAGAGGTGGGGAGATAGCAACATCAGGCCCATCATATTCCCAGATTGCTCCACTATCATCCCGACTCAAAAGTTGAGTGCCAATATTATCAGCCATAGCTCCCAAAGATTCTAGAGAAGGGAGCGATCGCGTCAACTTAGCAAACCCGACCATCCTATTGGCCAACTCATCATTAGGTGTTGGGGATGCTAATAATCTTTCCCCAAAGCGTTGCAACCATTCTTGCCATAATTGAGGTTTGCCCCTTTCTCCCAGTTCATCAAAAAACTTCTGCACGCGGTCAGGTAGCCAACCCTGTGCAATTCCTTCTAACAGTTGAGCAAACAAAAAATCATAATCCGTATCTATAAGTGGGGGAAGAGACTCAGGCTGACTTTGAGTCTTCCCAGATGAGTCTAGATGAGACTGAGAAAACAACCTCAAAAATTTTTGAAATAAACTTTTAAGACGCTGCCAAATTCTGCGAAGCATTTTTAATTAAGGTACAATTTTAAGGAGAAATCATAAATTAGGAAAATCGCCTCTAACTCTAGCACTATAGTTTTTGCTCTACACATCTAACTCTTTTGCCAGAAAAATCCTTATCAAAAAAGAAAAATATATTTTATTTAGTTCTAGATAAGGATAGGTAGATGTGAAAAACCACTGAGGAAAATTACCTCCAACTCTAGCACTATAGTTTTTGCTCTACACATCTAAACTCTTTTGCCAGAAAAATCCTTATCAAAAAAGAAAAATATGTTTTATTCAGTTCTAGATAGGGATAGGGATAGGTAGATGTAAAAAACCACTGAGGAAAATTACCTCCAACTCTAGCACTATAGTTTTTTCATGGGTAATAGAAAACTGAACAATCATCCATTACCCATTCAGAAATTATTAAAGACTAGACAACACTTCTTTTGCAGCAGCCAAAGTCTTGTCAATGTCTTCTTCTGTATGAGCCAAAGAAGTAAACCCAGCCTCAAACTGAGAAGGAGCCAAATAAATTCCACGCTCCAGCATACCCCGATGAAACTTGCTAAACTTAGTCAAATCAGACTTTTTAGCATCCTCATAATTGTGGACTGGTCCTTTATTGAAAAAAGTACCAAACATTGCACTAATATGCCCGCCACAAATAGCATGACCAGTTTCTTTACCAATAGCCAATAACCCATCAGCAAGCTTCTTAGTAATCTTATCCAACTGTTCATAAGTACCTGGTTTGTGTAGTAACTCCAGAGTTTTAATACCAGCAGTCATAGCCAGAGGATTACCAGACAGAGTTCCCGCTTGATACATTGGGCCGGATGGAGCCACCATCGACATAATATCTTGCCGACCGCCGTAAGCTCCGACAGGGAGACCACCACCAATAATTTTGCCCAAAGTCGTCAAATCTGGAGTAACATTAAATTTTTCCTGAGCACCACCATAGGCAATACGGAACCCAGTCATAACTTCGTCAAACACCAGCAAAGCACCATTATCCTGGGTAATCATCCGTAACCCTTCCAAGAAACCTGCATCTGGAGTAATAAAACCAGAGTTACCGACCACAGGTTCGAGGATAACACCAGAAATTTGGTCAGGGTTGTCGGCAAAGAGTTGTTTAACTGCTTCCAAGTCATTGTAGGGAGCAGTTAGGGTATTGCCAGTTACGGACTTAGGCACTCCTGGAGAGTCAGGTAGACCAAGGGTTGCCACACCGGAGCCAGCTTTGACTAGGAACATATCAGCGTGGCCATGATAACATCCCTCAAATTTTATTACTTTGTCTCTGCCAGTGAAAGCTCTCATCAAACGCAGTACAGACATACAAGCTTCCGTACCAGAGTTGACAAAGCGGACCATTTCGATGCTAGGTACAGCATCAACGACCATTTCAGCCAGAATATTTTCTAAGGCACAGGGCGCTCCGAAACTGGTGCCTTTTTCCAGAACTTCTTTCAAGGCATTTAATACATCTGGGTGAGCATGACCACAAATAGCAGGCCCCCAAGTGCCAACGTAGTCAATATATTGGTTGCCATCCACATCCCATATATATGCTCCTTTAACTCTGTCAAATACGATTGGTTGGCCGCCAACAGATTTGAAAGCTCTGACCGGAGAACTAACTCCCCCAGGCATGAGTTTCTGGGCTGCTGTAAAAATTTCTTCAGATTTTGAGGTGTTTAGTGTAGTAACTACCAAGTTTAATCTCCTTAAATTTGTGTTTATTTCGATCCCTACAGGGGATTTTATGTTATCACCAAATTAAAATAAACCTACTATATATAGAATTGGGCTAATTGTATCATTGGAGTGGATGTATATTTGCGGTGAATTTTGGAGAATTATGAAGCTTTTTTTTGACATTTTATATGTTCTATGATAAAAAAATAAATTACAATTTTCAATTAAACATTGAGAAAATACTAATTAAAGATACCCTAAACTGCCAGTATACAAATAGATTTTTTTTGCACATATGTCTACCTCCCAACCAGTAGCTTTAAGTGAATTGATTCCAGTGGAGCAGGTTCGTTATAATGACAAGGGACTTGTGCCTGCTATAGTCCAAGATTATTTAGATGGTACGGTGTTGATGATGGCCTGGATGAATCAGGAATCATTACAAAAAACTCTTGAAACAGGGCAAACTTGCTTTTGGAGTCGTTCCCGGCAAGAGTTTTGGCATAAGGGGGCGACTTCTGGTCATTTTCAGAATATTAAGTGGATACGCTACGACTGCGATAGCGATACTTTGTTAATTGGGGTTGAACAGGTGGGGGATATTGCCTGTCATAAGGGTGAACGGAGTTGTTTTCATCAGGTTGATGGGGAGGTTGTGAAGCCTCCGGCTGATATGTTGTCTCAGCTTTTTGATACAATCTGCGATCGCCACGACCATCCTGAAGAGGGTTCTTATACTTGTAAGTTATTTGCCGGGGGAGATAATAAAATTCTGAAGAAAATAGGGGAGGAGTCAGCGGAGGTGGTAATGGCTTGTAAGGATGATGATAAGGACGCGATCGCTTCGGAAGTAGCAGATTTGTTTTACCATACTTTGGTTGCTTTAGCCCAGCATAATGTTGAATTGCGAGATGTATATCGGAAGTTGGATGAACGGAGACCAAAAAATAAATGGTTTAAGTAATTTTGCTATCTGGGACAGCTGGTCTAATGAAAACAGGTAAGATTCAATCTGATTAGATTGCGAATACAGAGGTTTATTTTATAGTAATAAAATAGCCTAAAATATAGATAAATTATTTTGATTAAGATGTTCTGGTTGATGCTAATTATTAAGAGTAAGTATATCTGATAATGATTACACGGTGCAAAAAGTAGGTCAGATATACTTTTAACAAAATTCTTAAATGCTCGCTTGCCATTCACAAGACGGTCGAATCTGGAACGTTTTGTCATCTAAAATATTAATGAAAAAACTTTGTACTGCCCAGTCAATAGTTAATAATTAATAATTCAACGCCTTGGTCGAAAGTCTCTCCTTGGATAGGGGATGAAATCCAAAATTTTCCTTGAGCGTCAATCCCCTTATTTTAAGAATGAGTAATTATTAATTGTTAATTGCTGAAACTACTTCAATAGCATTTGTTACGGTAGGTATTTTAGTATTTTAGGAGAGGTCTATTGCATTAACGATACTAACAGACACTATCTAAATTAAACTTGTCGTTTTATAAGGTAAAAAATTGCGAAAATTTTTGCTGTATGAAGCTTGTAGTGTAAGCATTTCCTGCGGACTGCTGCGCAAACAGCTATTAGGTGTCAGCTAACCTCCTGCCAAGGAACTGCGAACTTCAGCAATAAGGCTCAGGAATGAGGATTTATTAACTTCCAGATTTCCTGCACAGAAGTATTGTACTGAAATACTTCTAGACAAAAACTTTGGCTCTGATTTAATTCTTATTCCTCAGTTTATGTAGTAAGCTCTAATGTGGCGAAAGTTTATTAATAAACTTTTATCTAAAACCAAAAACAATAGCTGTTAACGTAGTTCCTCTGAAGGAGGCTGGCTGACGGCTGAATGCTTACCTTTTAGTTACCAAGAAAAGCGAAAAGTTTAAATCATTTTCCTGTATAGATTTTAGCGTTTTTTTAATCTCTTTTGCGACAAGTTTATTATCTATAAGCGTACTATTTTGCAATATCACTTTTTTCCATCCTTAGTGAAAACAGGGGGATTATTTGATGTTAATTTTTGGTATTTGAACAAGAAAAAATTCAGAAGTCACCAAGTCAGAATTAAGAATTGAATTCTGTACAAGTGGCGGATGAATAAATGGGTTTAAGACCCCCAGCAAATTTGATGATTTGGTGGTATTCAATTAGTGGCGGGTCTGCATCTCCCACTAATTGATTCTGACTCCAGAATTGCTGTCTCCAGCAGTCCTTCTTCAAGTAAGTATAATAGCATTTTGAAGAATGATTGATACAAATATCTAGGCTATTTATTAGGACTTATAATTCAGGATTCACCGAGTCAGGATGAATAGCCTTGATACTATTTATTAGGTATTTATTAATGGATAATGGATAATTACCTCTCCTTAAAAGGGAGAGGATTGACCAACGCCGAAAAAATTTATTCTCTTGGTCGATTGGAGGCCAGCGAGGAAACCTTTCCCTCCAGGACGCTTGCGCGTTTAGCAAAGCTTTGCGGTAGCAAACGCCATCTCACCCTCCGGGAAGCTCCGCCGGGCGTCCGCTGTCTTGGTCTATTAGATATGGCGAGGAGACCGGCTCTTTCCTCCTCCGGAGGAGCGGAGCGAACAGAGCAGCTCCGAATCATCGCCATCTCTCGACCGCTTTTTTTCCCTTGAAAGGGGAGGCTTTTAACCTAAATTGTTTAATTATTTAATTATTAATTATTCGGTAACTTGTCTTTGTACTCAAAAGTACATCTCCTATAAAGTCTTTTAATCGTCCAAATTATTCGTAACATTCTTTTTTAAGATTGGTATAATTTAGGCATAATTACAACCATTAAAATGTCATTAAATGTCATACAGTTAATTTACTAATTTAGAAACAATAGAAACCATCTTTGGTATAACTATTTCTGACAAAATCGGCATTTTTGGAAATATACCAGAATCTGAATATAGCGACTTTCTTACCCAAACCCTACAAGAAAATATTCCACTTCCTTTAGCAATTAATACAGAGAAAGCTCGTTCTGAGTTGATAGTTACCCCAATTTTAGTAGAACTAAGAAAACAATTTAAATATCAAATTAGTATATTTTCTGGCAAAGAATTTAATGTTGATGTAGAGAAGGGATTAACTGGTTTTTGTGACTTTCTCATTAGTCGTTCTTCCGAACAACTCCTAATTAAAGCACCAGTTGTTGCCTTAGTAGAGGCTAAAAATGATAATATCCAAACTGGATTACCCCAATGTATAGCAGAAATGATAGCAGCACAATTATTTAATCAACAAAGCAAATAATCAGATTAAAGAAATTTATGGTGCTGTTACTACAAGAACAAACTGGAAATTTATCAAACTAGCTAATCAAATTATCGAAGTAGATTTGAATGATTATTTTGTGGTGAACATTGGTCAACTTATTGGAATCTTGAAATTTTGTATTAACTCTAAATGATAATTTTTAGATAACTTATACCCATTAAAAGATAACTATGAATTTGGCTAATATTAATATTGAGTTGAGCTATCAGATTAGACCTTCTTTAAATCATGGCAAGAGAAGAAATACACTGTCTTTACAGTAAACAACTTAACGTCCGTTATATAGGATAGAATTCCCTCATTAGTAATCCTAGAAACCCATCATCATGTACGATTTGTGGAAAAAATCTTAGAACAGGCGAGACTGTAAATATTACTGAATAATTAATAATTAAGAGTTGATAGTCAATAATTATTCATTCAACACCTTGGTTTAAAGCCTCCCCCTGAATAGGGGATAAATCAAAAATTTTCCTTGAGCGTCAATCCTATCCGTTTTAAGAAGGGGGAATTATTACTTATTAATTGTTCATTGTTAATTGCTGAAAGTTATGTCTAGATTTTTATTATTTTTATCATTTGCATCAATTTACTTGTTGTACGCTCCGATCGGAATAGGCTTGATGCAGGTTTTGGGAATATTATTGATAATTATCTTTGCTCTAAATTTCTTTGATAATTGATGGCGGTTTTTATGGTTAGCAACCATCGGAATGGGCGCTTTCGTTAGTATTATTTGGGCTGAGACAAGGCGACGGAAAGGGGAATTAATTGCAAAACATCAGTAGAGCTGAAAATAATATTTTTGTCAACTATTCAGGATTTGTAGAAAATTTCAAAATCAGTTTATCATAATCCTAATTATAGATATAAACTAAATAGTTATGGAATCTGTTGTAAAATTTCCAACTGAAGGTGAGACACCAGAAAAATTACCAGTGGTGCAAACTAACAAATTAGGTAAATTCTACCGTACTGGTTTCTGGATGAACCAAAAAATTGAATCCCTAAAAAGCTGTACCCTAACAGTTTATCAAGGAGAAACTTTTGGACTTTTGGGGCAAAATGGTGCAGGCAAAACTACCTTACTCAAAACTTTATTAGGGATAGTACGCCGCACCTCTGGAACCGCCATGTTATTAGGGCAGCCAATAGGCGATCGCGCAGTTAAAGAAAAAATCGGCTATCTGCCAGAAAATCCCTATTTTTATGATTACTTAACTGGATGGGAATTTCTCGAATTTGTAGCAGGATTATTTCAAATTCCTAAATCAACCCAACGACAAAAAATTCCCGAATTATTAGACTTAGTGGGATTATCTAAATCAACAGCTATTAGAAAGCAACTGCGCCAATATTCCAAAGGAATGCTGCAAAGAGTTGGCATGGCACAAGCTTTAATTAACGACCCAGATGTAGTATTTTTAGACGAACCAATGTCAGGTTTAGACCCCATGGGTCGCTATCAAATCAGAGAAATTATTGTCTCGCTGAAAAAACAAGGCAAGACAATTTTCTTTAATAGTCATGTTTTATCAGATGTGGAAAAAATTTGCGATCGCATCGCTATTCTGGCAGAAGGAGAATTAATTTGTATTGGTACTTTGGATGAAATATTAGGTACAAATGAAACCTATTATGTCAAAGGTAAAAGTGGTAATTTGAAGGTACTTAAACAATGGATACCAGACTTAGAATTTGAGAACAATTTTTGGCAAGGTCATTTGCAGGGAGACCCGAAAGAATTTTTACTGAGTCTGGGATTAATGAAAGCTCAATTGATGACAATGAATATAGAAAGAGTTAGTCTAGAAGAATTCTTTATGCAGCAATTACGAGAAAGGGGAATATTTTCTAGTAATTAGGGAATGCTCTTAAAAGTCTTTTAGTAGGGGTAGGAGACACTGAGTCTGGAGACACCGAGTCTGGAGGAACGGGGAATTATAGAGGAGGTAGGAGTAAGAATTATCCCAAGATTTTTCTGCCCAACTCTTGCCTAAAATACGCTCCTTTTTGAGCGTTAATGACTGAAACAGGCGCACTGCAATTCGACCCCAAAAAGGCTAAACTCTTTATATCTCAATACTTTTAGATTAGATCGGTAATATCATGTTCGGATAAGAGCGTGTTGAAGAAGGACTGCTGGAGTCAGGAGGACCGAGTCAGGAGGGAAAATTGCATGGGGATTCTAACCCCAAACAATTTTGAGCACCGCGGGTGACGGTGGGGTATTAAACCCATAAGGGAAATGATAAAAAAACTTTCTCCTTTTCCTTCTCTTTATTCTTTCTTTCTTCTTCTTTTTTTTCCTCCTCTTTATTCTTTATTCTTTTTTCTTCTTTCTTTCCTCCTGACTCCTGACTCCAGCAGTGCTGACTCCTCCGTAGTTTATTTATAAGTATTCAACCGGACATGATATAAGCCCTAATTAAACAACTGAAAAAAAGACAAAATTAGGGTGTAAAGTTTACACCCTATACGATATATTCATTACTGATGTTTCGGTTAATTGTTTTCTTTCTGCTCAGAATGCTTTTTTTTGAAACCAACTCCAAATCCCAAAGCTGCAACTGTACCGAGAATAGTTAAAGGTTCGGGTACTTCCTCAGAATTTGATGTACCAACTTTGATTTGATAAGCTAAATTACTACGTGCGGGTTTGTTGTCCGTCCAACTCATGGTTGATGTACCAGTAAATGTGAAAGGAGAATTTATAGCAGTAATTGCTAAATAGTCTACGTCACGATCGCCGCCAGCAATACCAGTTGAAGACAAACCAGAATATGACTGACCGTTAAACATCAGGTTGCTTAAACTCATAGACCCTGCCTTGTTTCCACCAGATCCGGTAGTTCGTAGATAGATTTTATCAACATTCCCACTAAAATCAGTGCTATTTAACTGTACGCCACCGACTGTATAGGTAACCTGACTACCATCATAATTTAGAGAGAAGTCTACCGCTTGACCATTAACCCAGTTGAACTGACCATCGGCAACATTGGCACCAGTAGCAGTATTAATTCCCAATTCACGTTCTGAACCTTGTAAACCAATACGACTTTCAGCAACAAATAATTCTGTAAACTTTCCTGACTCTATTTCTGACCTAAAGACTGTATCTGTAAAGCTATCGCCCATTGCATTGAAACTGACCGCGTTAGCTGCTGTTGGTATTGAAACAAATCCTAAGGTAGCTAATACTATAGGAAGGTAAGATTTAAAAGTTTTCATAATAATTTGACTTCATCGAATATTTTTCTTGCTTGATACATTTATCCTAGCTCATTAGTCTGACAAGACAAGAGGTAAGCTCGCTTCTTCATCAACACTTCATATTGTTAAGATTTGTAATAAATTAAGATTTTGTTATATTTACTGTGTTGGTTTTTACTATAACTTTGGGAGAATAATTAAGCAGGTTAAAACCAAGATAAGTCAAACATTTTCTTGATTATTATATCCGTAAATCTGCTGAAAACAAATCTGACTAGATGAGGATAATTAGGAAAAATTTAGTTAATAACCACAGTAGGATAAACCTAAAAATTAGGCAACTTTTGCAAAAATCATAAATAAACTTTATATAAGTTTCGATAAAAAAGAGAAAGTTGTTTAAAGATTTTGTAAACAACCCCCTGTAAATATGCAAAATAGTTTTTAATTAGATAAGTCACCAAAATTAGTCCTATGTTTGATGACGCTATTACCGACATCTAAGTAGGTGAGCGGGAATAAACTTCACTATGTAACAAAATGTTTATGTAAGCTCAACCATTGAGATGACTTTCGGTGCGGAATGCGGAGCAAACCTTCCACTCGGTTACAGTCGCTTCGGACATACTCACAATTAATTACGCCTGGCTAATTAATATAGAATCCGGTTAAATACTTATCATATCTGTGCTCCGAAGGCAGAGGGCAGAAGGCAGAAGCGGTGCGACCCCGCGTCGGCGATAGACGCAAGGGAACGCGCACCAAGAGAGGCAGAAGGGAAGGAGTAAGATTAGAAGGCACTTATGTTTTCGATAACTCATTATCCGGATTTGATATAATACAAAAAAAAATATACCCGATCGCTCACTTAAACAAAGATTTGCTAATTATATCATGTCCGGTTAATAGCGCGATAAAAAACTTCTTTCTTCCTTCTTCTTTCTTCCCTACTGACTCCTGACTCTTCTGTGCTTATTTATAACTGTTCAACCGGACATGGTATTACCTACTGGACTGACACATCTAAAATGGTGCCCGGCGACGGATTCTTAAATACCTTTGACAGCTTAAATTTTAGCCGTAATGGCGCACCACCCTACTAGACCTACTAGACCGACACATCTAAAATGGTGCCCGGCGACGGATTCTTAAATACCTTTGACAGCTTAAATTTTAGCCGTAATGGCGCACCCTACAATAATTAACTGACTCCTGACTCCTCTGTGCTTATTTATAACTGTTCAACCGGACATGGTATTACCTACCATAGGGGCAATTTCCTACAGAATGCTCCGCTTTCCATGAATTGCCCCTACTTTCATCGCAGGTAAGTGTATTGACATCCTCCCACCACTAATTCGGAGTACCGAATATAGTGGGGGATTCCCAAGAATTCTTGGTTCGCAGTTCATTGAGCCGACTTAGAGAAAGAGCGTCTCCGTTCTTGAGCCAGAGGTCA
>JBARXI010000435.1:0-19302 GCA_049647275.1 Microcoleaceae cyanobacterium | reverse complement strand
GATCAGTACGATAATTCCCTTGGTAAACACAGAAACAAATAAATATTTTTCACCACTTCACCTACCACCTAACACCTAACACCTAACACCTAACACCTAACACCTACCACCTAACACCTTCCCAATTATTGTTGAGATTCTTGTTGTTGATACAGACAGAAATAACGTCCTTTTACCGCCATTAATTCACCATGAGTTCCCTGTTCTACCACCGAACCTTTATCCATCATAATAATAGTATTTGCATTTTTTACTGTCGTTAAACGGTGAGTAATAAAAAACACTGTTGTATTTGTAAAACTTTCTGCTAAATTCTCGCAAACTTGACGTTCTGAACTGTAATCTAATGCGCTAGTTGCCTCATCTAAAATCAACAACCTCGGGTTTTGTAAAACTGTCCGAGCGATAGCAATTCTTTGCCTTTGCCCCCCAGATAAAGAAGCTCCTCTTTCACCAACCATAGTATTATAACCACTAGGCAAATTCATAACAAACTCATGAGCTACAGCTATTTTAGCAGCCCGAATAATTTCATCAGTACTAGCATCTGGATTCGTCAAAGCAATATTATCTTGAACCGTACCGTTAAACAAAAGAGTATCTTGTAAAACCACCCCTACTTGACGACGTAATGAATACAATTCTACTTTTTGAATATCGTATCCATCAACAAAAATTCGACCAGAAAGTGGCGGATATAAACGCTGTAATAACTTCATCAACGTACTCTTTCCGGAACCACTCAAACCAACAATACCGACAAAATAACCTGCGGGAAATTCCAAATTTACATTTGCCAACTGTAGAGGTCCGCTTTGAGCAAATCGGAAAGAAAGCTCCTCAAATTTGACATTGCCATTAATCGGTGGCATATCAATATTATTCCGGTCATCCTCATCTACTTCCGCCTCCGTATCCAATACATCACGAAGACGTTCAATAGACATTCCCACCTCTTGGAAACTCTGCCAAACACTCACAAAACGTAGCAACGAACCTGTCACATTACCAGCAATAATTCGGAAAGCAATTAATCCCCCCACCGACAACTGACCATCAATCACCAAATAAGCACCAACCCATAAAAGTGCCAGTCCGGAAAGTTTATTTAAAAAAGTACTAATAGAACTAGAAGTAGTTTGAGTCAGAACAGTATTAAAACTAGCAGTCATAAACTTGGCATAACGACCAGACCATTCCCAACGAGACCGGAGTTCCAAATTTTGAGCCTTAATAGTTTGAACACCATTAAGCACCTCCACCAAATAAGATTGAGAATCAGCATAACGTTCCGCCTTTTTCCTGAGTAACCTCCTAACAATGGGAGAGTTAATCACAATAATTCCGGCAAAGAAAGGCACACCTGATAAAGCAACTGCCGTCATTATTGGGTTAAGAGCCAACATTACAGCAATATAAATTACCGAGAAAACCGCATCCAAAACCACAGTTAAAGCCGTACCTGTGAGGAAACTCCGAATATTAGCCAATTCTCCAATTCTGCCCGTCAGATCGCCCACTCGGCGATTATCAAAATAATTAAGTGGGAGACGGAGTAAATGGTCAATAACCTCCGAGCTGAGTTTGACATCTATCCGGTTAGTAGTATCCACAAACAAGAAAGTTCGCAGACCCCCCAACAAAGCCTCAAATAGAGCCACCAATAACATCAAGATACCCAGAACATCCAAAGCCTCAATATTACGTTGACCCATCACCTTATCAATGATAATCATCGTCATCAGAGGGTTGACCAAGCCAAATATCTGTACAAAAAATGAAGAAATCAACACCTCAATAAAAACCGTGCGATGCTCCATCAAAGAAGGAACAAACCACCAAAAACTAAACTGCTCCTTCTGTTCAGATTTTGGCGCTTGGAGCAGGAGAATTTGTCCAGACTCTCCCCAAATTTCCGCAAACTGGCCAGGTTTCAGACGACTTAAACCTGATTCTGGGTATCCAACAACAATTTCTTGTTCGGTGATGCTATAAATAACAGCAAAGCTATCTTGCCATTGAATCAGCGCTGGGGCTTTCAGACGATTAACCGCTGCTGCTGGCACCTGTACAAGTTGACCCGCTAATCCCATCATCTGGGCGATCGCCCCACAAGCCTGTAAAGAAACTCTACCGGCTGTTCGGATCTGATTATCCAGCACCCGGCGAATTACATCCCGGCGAAACTTAAGACCCAGATGTTTTGATAGCATCTGAAAGCAGGCTAGAGGAGTTGCTATTTCTCCTTTAGCTCTGAATATTGGGTATTTTGTCGATTGACTATCTTGAACAACTGTTGGCTCGGCCGGCCGTGCTGGCGCTTGGGGGACCATTGACACATCCACGGGTGCTAGTTGGGTTTTTTTGGCCCCATTTTCCTCAGTTGTCTCTTCGGCTTCGGCTTGATACTGTTGTTCGGGGAATCCCAGAATTCTTGCTCCTCTGGCTCCCTCTATTTTTAAAGACCTACCCACTCCATCCAAAACTACCTGGCTACCTGGAGCAAAATCTCCTACTACTCCACTGCTGACCAACCAAATTTTTTCTGACTCTAGGATGGATGCTAATTCTTTGGTTTTCTTGTCACCTTTGGGTAGGTTTACTACCACAGTATTTTGAGCAACATTTTTAGATAATTCTTTGAGATTTCCACTTACTTCAGCTCTTCTGGCAAATTCTTGGCTGAGTAACTCAAATACTTCACTCACTGCCGGACGTTCAAAAAATATTTCGCCAAATTCTGGTTCAGCTTCTAATATTGCCAAGAAGTCTGCTGCTGGTAAGGTCACTGCAATTAAGTCTGTTGAGGCCAGTGCTGTTTCACAAGGCATCCCCCTGAGTAACCCGGGCCAACCCAGGATTTCTCCTGGCCCGGCTAATTGCAGGCTCACATGACGTTGCGATCGCAGGTCGTAACCTAATACTCTTGCCTGACCCTGATAGATAATTGCTATTTGGGTAGGCATTTTTTCTCTTTCAAATATTGGTTGGCCAGTACGGTAGCCTAGAAGTTGACATTTTCCCACTAATTGAGTTTTCAGGGCGTTTTCTGAAAGTCTGTTAAATGGTGGCTTGTCTGCCAGAAATTCTTGTACTTGTGCTCTTGATATTGTCGAAGAAGTAGCCATCGAGTTTATATAATTTCACTCTAAATTTGGGAATACCTGTTGATTTTCCCTTGTATTAAGGATTTTAAGTCATAGGGAATTAAGGTGCAGTTCGCTCACAGCCAAACCTATTCTTACACTTTCACATCCGAACGCAGTGGTTTGAGGGGGCCAATTTTACCTATTTGTTCTCGCAGCCAATTTTCAAATAATTCGTCCATCAAAGTACGGCGCATTGAGTCATCAAGCTGTGCTGGAATGAATTTCTCTAACCTGATAATTACTGTCCATTCTGTTAATGGACGTGGTGCCCAAAGTTGACCAGGTTGACTTACTGATAAAATTTTGCCTATAGCAGGGTGTGGTTGACTTAGAGGCACTGGCCCTAATAATCCTCCTGTTCGACCTTCTGGACCTTCGGAATGTTGACGAGCTGCATCTGCAAAGGTTTGTTCTCCTTCTAGTATGCGAAAGTAGAGTTCATGGGCCAGACCTGCATTTTTTGTCCGAATTAGAGAGTATACTACCTGATCTAAAGTACTTTTACGGGTGAGAAAATATCTTTCTACTTGATTTCTCCAAGTTTCTTGTTTAAATTTTTCTAGTAATATTGGCCTAATAGCCATTTCTTCTAGTTGTTCCTGGGTCATATCTTGACTTTTGAGCCAGGCTTGTTTAATTTCGGGGTTATTTAACTGATATTGGCTCTCAAGTTTTTCTAGGGCAGTCGCTTTTTCTACTTCTGTACAAGTCAAGTTGGCGATCGCCTGGTCGATTATTACTCCTCGCACAAAATGAGGCATTAACTGATAACGTTGTAATAAGGATGGAATATCTTGGCCTTGAAGTAATTTATCACCTATCTGAAACAGTCCTGTCATTTTTTATCTCTCCAACTGACTTGCACTATCCCTTTTAATTTAGTCTTCTACCTACAGAAGTGACAAATAACTTATCGCATCAAGTCTTGAACACTCCACCGAACTCACCTTTTTTGATTGGTTTGTCCTTAGTCTATAAAATGTAATTTTGTTTGTCTGATGTTTAATCCCTGACGTTTTCTGATTGGGAGCTGTTCCCTTGGTTGTTTCATCAAAGACCTTTACCACTAAGGATTGATTTAGGGCTGTGTCATGTCTTTGTCATAAATAATTAGACCTAACTGCTCTATGCCCTTCCCTAGTAGAGAAGGGGGAGTTTTAAATGTTGTTAAAAGCTGTCTTATTTAATATTAATTATTCTGCTGTCCTCTCCAGGTAGGAGAGTGGCTAGGCCAGAGATATTATGTTCCATGAGAATGAAACAGCCCTGGGATTTATGCAGCATTCATACATTTTATTTAGGTTAATATCTATACTCATTTTATTCAGCAGGTACACAAAATTAATTACACATTTAGCGAATCTGAATTCCTTATACTTTAAGGATTATATATAATCAGAGTAGGTAATTAATTTTGTTTAGGTACTTAATAGCTAAACAAAAAAATGTTTTTTTTTGTAAGTATTATTTTTGTAAGTATTAATTTGATAGAGTATGATAGTTAAAATATACACTTTTTCTATAATAACATTGCCTCGCTCAGTAGCTCTAAATACTTAGACACTTTTTATAGTTCTTGTTATTGACATAAATTAAATATCATGGTAAAAATTTTTTTTTTGCTCTCTATAACTAGGACAATCGAAAAATTGTGGATGAGATGCGATCTTTTGTTAAATTTGGTCGCAGCCATATGAACTTAACTCTTGGTCAGTTACGAACAGACTTGCTCGTAAAAAAATATCTCATTGCACTGAACTTAGCAGAGCAAGGACTAGGGAGTAGATAGGGAGAAAGGGGAGTCCAAGAATTAGATAATTTATTTTGTGCTATTCCCTAATACTACACTTAACTCAATATATTCTTTCTCCGTATAAGTCATTAATTCCGGCAATTCTAATTCTCTTAGTATTAGTAAAGCTGCTGTTTGTCTGTCTCTAAATATTTCACTGCCTTTGATAATAAGAGGCACTCCTACCTCTGTACCAACGAAAGCATCTAAATAAATATAGATATATATATAGATAGGCTAATTTTAGGAACCCCCGATTCATCAAGACCGGAGAGCTGGTCAACAGCATAAATATTTTTTTACAGAACAATGAATTGGGTTGAAAGCCTTCTCTTTTTATGCTCATAAGAAAGAAAAGCAGCAATACTTTCTCTAACCTCCGAATTACTATTACTGAAAACATTACCCTTCAAATACACAATCAAATCTTGGACATACTCACAATACTTTTCCAGCTCTCCAACTTCTTGAAAATTCCCAGGTCTAGTAAATATAAAATTCATCAAATCAGTACAAATCTACTTCGGTAAAGCAGCTTAACGATAATTTATTGGCAACTAAAAAGCAAACTGATTGATATAGGGGAAATATCAAAAAATTTTGCAGGAGATTAGTTGAGAAAAAATTTACAGGAATTTAATAATATATTTGCCTTTAAGCGATCGCCTCGTTTAACTAAGCCAGGGCAATAACCTCAGGTTAAGTGTACCCTATCGCTTCTATCTAAATGTTATGTTGCCATGAAAACTCGCACCATAGCGGAGGTGGAAGTCTTAGTTTAAATTCTTATTGATTGGTTTTCGGTCCGGAATGCGGAAGCAAACATCCCGACGCTCTCGCCCTTAGGAGAGCGCGGGTCTTCAAGCAATGTTGAGATAAAACTTCCCTACATTTATTTTTCACCTGGTATTTTTGTTAACAGGTTGTTATCTCTTAATTTTTCCACCAAAAATCTATTATTTTTATGGTTACAGATACAAAAAAAAACATTTTGTGAGCCTCCAACTAGGGTGGTTGGAAGTAGATTGCTTTGCTCCGAGCAGCAAAAAAAGCGATTTTTTTGAAGGCGTTCAGAATGATATTTTGATGTTTTCTCAAATCTGACCTAATATTAACGGGATTTGAGATGAATTTCTCAACGAAATCCACCGGCAGTCACATTTTGTGAGCCTTCAACTAGGGTGGTTGAGAGTAGATTGCTTTGCTCCGAGCAGCAAAAAAAGCGATTTTTTGGAGGCGTTCAGAATGATATTTTGATGTTTTCTCAAATCTGACCTAATATTAACGGGATTTGAGATGAATTTCTCAACGAAATCCACCGGCAGTCACATTTTGTGAGCCTCCAACTAGGGTGGTTGGAAGTGGATTGCTTTGCTCCGAGCAGCAAAAAAAGCGATTTTTTGGAGGCGTTCAGAATGATAATTTACTCACTCTTAGTAGCTTGATTGAATCTGGGATAGTATAGCTATAAATATTCAGGATTGAGCTATGGTCAAAATTACGATCTCTAGTGTGTGGAAATTTTCCAGCTTAGTTCAGTTTCTAACAACATTTTGTGAGCCTCCAACTAGGGTGGTTGGAAGTAGATTGCTTTGCTCCCAGCAGCAAAAAAAGCGATTTTTTGGAGGCGTTCAGAATGATAATTTCCTCAACAATAAACCTTACCGCTTTCTGTCTTCTTATACTAGCTGGAGTTCAAAACTGACTAGCTTTGAAAAGAAAAACCTCAAACCTACCACTGACTTTTTTTAGCAATAGGCATCCGCCAACCCGTGCCAAAAGCGCGATTGCTAATTTTCAATCCTGGAGGTGCTTGTCTACGTTTAAATTCTGCCCGCATTACCAATTTTACGACCTTATTTACTACCTCTGAATTATGACCTGCTGCAACAATTTCTGCCAAAGATTCACAGTTTTCTACTAAGCGGAATAAAATCTCATCTAAAACCTCATAAGATGGTAAAGAGTCTTCATCTTTTTGACCTTCTTTCAACTCTGCACTTGGGGCTTTAGTCAAAATATTTTCCGGAATAATATTTCCCTTTTCAGTAATTAGTAAATTTTCGGCTCCATAGAATTTTTGATTACCATCAAATCCCTGTTGATTCAACCACTGACACATAGAATAAACACGAGTTTTCGGCACATCAGAAATTACCGCTAGTCCGCCATTCATATCACCATAAAGAGTGCAATAACCAACAGCCATTTCTGACTTATTGCCTGTGGAAAGTAGCAGATGACCAAACTTGTTAGAAATAGCCATTAATAAATTGCCACGAATTCGAGATTGAATATTCTCTTCAGCAACACCAAAATCTGTACCTGCAAACAAATATTCTAAACTTTTGTCGTAGCTTTTCATTAAATCTCCAATAGGTATAACTTGTTTAGTAATACCTAAATTTTCGGCTAATTCCAAAGCATCTTTAACTGAATGCTCAGAGCTGTAGGGAGAAGGCATCAAAATAGCCAAGACATTTTCTTTTCCTAATGCAGCAGTAGCGATCGCTGCCACCAAAGCCGAATCTATTCCCCCACTTAAACCAAGCACAACTTTAGAAAAACCACACTTATAGACATAATCTTTTACGCCCAATACCAAAGCAGACCAAATTTCCTCATCTGCACTTTCTGGTAAATCTACGCTTTCAAAATCAACAGAAATCAAATCTCTTTTTGCTGGATTAAATTCAACAACTGCCAAGTTTGTCTCAAAAGCAGCAGCACGATAAATAACCTGACCAGCACGATTAAAAACGACACTACAGCCATCAAAAATTAAATCATCATTACCACCGACCTGATTAACATAAATAATTGGTTTTTGATAACGATTCGTATTATTTTCTAACATTGCCTCTCGTAATTTTTGTTTTCTAACTCGGTAGGGAGAGGCTGACATATTTACAACAAAATCAACCTGATTTTCTGCTAATTCCTTCATAGGGTCACAAGCATAATTTCGCTTTCCCCAAAATGCTTCGTTATTCCATAAATCTTCGCAAATTGTTACGCCGATTTTAGCGAAAGATTTTGATGCTTCACCGGAGATTTCTAATGTGAAATAATCGCTTTTTTTGCCTGCTTCAAAATATCGTTCTTCGTCGAATACGTCGTAAGTTGGTAATAGACGTTTATGAAATATTTGCTTGACTTTACCATTGCTTAGTAAGGCAGCACTATTAAATAATGATTTTCCTCCTGTTTGAGTAGCTTGAGAATTTAGAGTTACTGTTCCTACTAAAACTGCTATTTCTGAGGGTAAGTCTGTGGCTAATTTTTCTAGTTCGGTGGTTGCAGCCTTGATTAAACTAGGATAAATTAATAAATCTCGCGGTGGATAACCAATTAATGATAATTCAGGAGTTATGATTAATTTTGCATCTAAAGTTTGTGCTTTTTTAGCTGTTTCTAAAATTAATTGTGCATTGCCTGTAATATCACCAATAGTAGGATTAAGTTGTGCGATCGCTATTTTCATTGTTTTTACCTAATTAATTAAGAAAGGAAGATGGGGTTTAGTTATTTAGGAGAGAGGAAAGAGGGAAGAGGAAATCAACAGAAGCGATGATAGACATCAGTAGTGTCTAGAATTGGAACAGCTATTTCTCAGCAAAAAAAAATTCAAGTTTTTATTTTTGTTGTCTTCTGATTCAGATTTTTTCTAATACTAATTAGAAAGGCAGAGGCAACAGATAAGAATAAATCAACAGAAGCAATGATAGACATCAGTAAGTAAGCGAGGATAAATAAACGTTTCCTACGGAATGCTGCGCCAAAAAAAACTAAGAATCTGAATAATAATAAAACCATAAACCAGTTGGGAAAAAGTTTTCACCGTTTTGAATCTCCATAGTTATTTTACGGATCATGAAATCTACTTACTTAGCTTCTAGAATTGGAACAACTCTTTCTCAGCCCCAAAAAATTTCGAGTTTTTATTTTTGCTGTATTATTTTCCTCCTCCTCCTTATTCTTGCTTCTTTCTTCCTCTTTACATAAACTACGAGCGGACATAATTTTATAATGTCATTTTTACAAGGATATCAAAATGAAAGTAAAAGCAGCAGTAGCCTTTGAAGCAGGCAAACCATTAAGTATAGAAACTGTTAATCTGGAAGGCCCCAAAACTGGGGAAGTAATGGTAGAAATCAAAGCAACTGGAGTCTGCCATACAGACGCTTATACCCTTTCCGGGGCCGACCCTGAAGGATTATTTCCGAGCATTTTAGGACATGAAGGGGCTGGAGTAGTTGTCGAGGTTGGGGCCAATGTCACCAGTCTCAAACCAGGGGACCATGTTATCCCTTTGTACACCCCAGAATGTCGTCAGTGTGAATATTGCCTCAGCATGAAAACGAATTTATGTCAAGCAATTCGTACTACTCAGGGTCGTGGCGTGATGCCAAATGGTACGAGTAGATTCTCATATAATGGTGAAATGATACATCATTATATGGGTACTTCAACTTTTGCTAACTATACAGTATTGCCAGAAATTTCGGTAGCAAAAATCCGCGAAGATGCTCCTTTTGATAAGGTTTGCTATATCGGTTGTGGGGTAACAACTGGCATTGGAGCTGTTATTAATACTGCTAAAGTAGAAGCTGGTGCAAAAGTAATTGTATTTGGTTTAGGTGGGATTGGTTTAAATGTAATTCAAGGTGCGCGGATGGTAGGTGCCGATATGATTGTTGGGGTAGATATTAATCCTGCCAAACGTGAATTAGCGGAAAAATTTGGCATGACTAATTTTGTTAATCCGAAGGAAGTAGAGGGGGATTTAGTTCCTTATTTAGTTGATTTAACAAAAGGTGGTGCTGACTATACTTTTGAATGTATTGGTAATGTTAATGTGATGCGTCAAGCTTTGGAATGTTGTCATAAAGGTTGGGGTGTTAGTGTCATTATTGGTGTGGCTGGTGCGGGGCAAGAAATTAGTACTCGTCCGTTTCAGTTGGTAACAGGAAGGGTGTGGAAAGGTACGGCTTTTGGTGGTGCAAGGGGTCGTACAGATGTGCCGAAAATTGTTGATTGGTATATGGAGGGAAAGATTAATATTGATGATTTGATTACTCATGTTATGCCAGTGGAAAAAATTAATGAAGCTTTTGATTTAATGCACGAAGGTAAGTCTATTCGTAGTGTTGTAACTTTTTAAATAAGTAATAAGGAAGAAGTAAAAGGCAAGGAGAAAAAACTGTAGGGGTTTTGTCATATCAATCCCATTTTTACGCTCAGTTTGGAGACCAAACCCCGTTATACCATTTGGAAAAATAGTTGGTATGAAATAATCCTTACATAGTCAGGATTTCTAGACACTTATTTATAACATTCTTTTATTAAATTGATATTAGATAAAATATTAAAACCTATTTTAGGATTGCTATACACAGAATTATTTACACAAACACTGAATGTTTACTTTCCTTCTTCCTTTTTCCTTCTTCCCTCTTCTATCCACAGAACATAGTGTTTCAAAACAGGATTTAAACTAAAATAAGTTGCCTTATCTCCTTGTTTTATATCTAATAATAATCGTCTTTTTAGTGACTGTATAGAATTCAATAAGTCTGATGTTGATAACTCCAAAGTTTTATCAATTTGATGCAAAGTAACTGGTTGATTTTCTTGAGCAAGTTGAATTATTATTGTTTGCTCATTCTGAGTTATTCGTTGAAAATTTTTATCTAATTCTGCTACTAGAAACTCACTTAAAATTACTTTTTCCCATTGCAAAAATTCAGCAACACTACTGTCAAATAATTCTTGAATCGTGGTAGCCGTAAATTCTATCCAGCGAGGGTTGCCTTGATAGATATCAATTAAATTTTCCCAAGTTTCTTCGTCTAATAATTCCTGGTTTTGTAGAATTTGTTTTGCTGCCGATCCTAAACTGCCTAAAACGATTGCCCGCACATAGTTATTTTTGGTTTTTAGTTGAGCTATTTCTATGGGTTTTTCCCTACTATTTAATATTAAGCAACTTTGATGGTTCATTTCGGCAATAAGCTGAAAAAATATCTGGTAATTTTCAGATTCGGTTTGATATTGACCTGCAATTTTTCCACTACAAAAAAGCATTTGTAGGTCATCAAGAATAATCAAACAACGATATTGATTTAGGTGGTCTAGAAGTTGAGATATTTTGGTTTCAATATTTTGGGAAATATCTGCTTCTTGGGAGAAAACTTTTAATAGCTTGGTAAGAGTTACATCAAGGGTGGGGGAAAAGCGCAAACTCCTATAAATAACGTAATTAAAATTAGTTTTTATTTGTTTGATTAATTGGAGTATTAGGGTTGTTTTGCCTATGCCACTAATTCCTAAAAGTGCAATGAGGCGAGATGAATCTTTTAATATCCAGTTTTCCAAAGTTGTTAGTTCGGAAGAGCGATCGTAAAAGTTAAAAATTTCGGGTGCTTCAGCTAAATATAGTTGTGGTTGATTTTTAGTTTCTTGAGAATTTTCCGAAGAAGTAGGCGATCGCTCTTTATCTGGAAAAATAATACTATTAGCTGTGGGATTAGTATGACAATATCCTGAAACGATAGCTGATGAAAAGTTATGACTTTTTATTTTTCTAAATACACCTTTAAAATTAGCCTTCTTAACTTTCTCAGCTAAGACTAATGAGAGAAGTTTCCACAATTCTTGTCCGACATTTTTGACATGACTTTCACTAAAACCACTATCTTTAGCAATGTCTGGATAAGTTTTACCTTCTAAAGTTCCTTTTAATACATTTTTTTGTAAATAATCTAAGTGTTTTCCAGTTTTTGCAAAGATTAAATCATCTACTAATTCTAAGACTTTTGTACTATTCATAAATCAATTAATATTAAATCCGGTTCTAATAGACCATTTACTTAAATTGCTGAATCCTTTTCAGGGAAAAGCTTTAAAATTTTAGGAAAATAGTCAGATCAGAACGGACTTTGTGTCAAAACTAAATTATTTTTAAAAGTACCATACTTTTCGTAATTTTCCTACTTTTCTAGAGCAGATAAACTTCATACTTTTCATACGGCAACCAAGGGTGATTTTTCTTTATGATAGAATTGTTTGCTGGTATAAAAAATCTCTAGCAATGGCAAAAGAAAGCCAACGGAACATCAAACTATGAAATATGAAATAGTCAAGGAGAAAAAAAATTCTAATGCCAAAGATGAAGTAAGTAATTTACTCGAAGCACCGAAATGGACATTAGATGAAATAGCCTTGTCAAAAACTACAATTGAGCAAATCGAAGAGATGATTGCTTATGTAAAAAATCGGGAAAAATTATTATATGAATGGGAATTTAATCGTTTTCTCAAAACAGGTAATGGTTTAAGTATCAACTTTTTTGGATTACCAGGCACAGGAAAAAGTATTACTGCTGAAGCCATTGCCAAAAAGTTAGGAACTAAGATGATCAAGGTTAATTATGGAGAATTAGAATCTGAATTAGTAGGTGGTACATCCAAGAATTTATCAAAAATTTTCCAAGTAGCTGAAGACAATCAGAGTTTATTATTTTTTGATGAAGCTGATGCTGTACTAAGTAAAAGAATTTCTAACTTATCCCAAGCAGCAGATCATGGTGTAAACTCTGCAAAAAGTACCTTATTAACATTGATAGATAAGTTTAATGGTGTAATCATATTTGCCACTAACTTATTTGAAAACTATGACGAGGCTTTTTTAAGGAGAATCATTTTTAATGTTGAGTTTCCCGTACCAGATATAGAAATGAGAACTCAACTTTGGCAATTTCATATATCTGAAAAAATTCCTAGAAATATCAGTTATGAAAGAGCGGCTGAAATTAGTGAAGGATTATGTGGTGGAGATATTAGAAACATCACAATTAAGCTGGGATTAAAATTGCTAGTTGGTAAAGCAAAAGCCATTGATGAAGAAATTATCAATCAAGAAATCGACAAATATAAAACTATCAAACTGCGTCACAAAAAAATTAATTTAGCAGAAACAGTTGTGGTAGAAAACGGACACAATTCAGATTTAAAGGAGGAATAAATTATGCTGCTTATTGCCCACTGGGTTATGATTGGTGCTGCTGCTTTATTAGGTTTTGGTGGTGGTGTTGCTGTTGGTTATTTTTGGGATGAAATAAAAGCTTGGGCTAATCGTGTAATAGGATATATAGTAGACGCAATTAATTATGCTATTGAGGTAACTTCTGATGCTATTGTTTACTTAGTTAGAGAAGGTCAACGTTATTACAAGAAAGTTGAAGTTTATGTGATGGATGTTGATACTGGTAAAACCAGAATAGAATCCAGGCAGGAACAAATACAAGAAAACAAAATACCTTCAGAACACTTAGATACACTTCAATACAAAGCAAATTTGAAACTGATGCAAAGAGCTACTTGAAGTTGATAGTAGTAAATTAAAATATTGTAGGTTAGGTTTTTCTCCACAATGTAAAAAGTGCCAGCGCAACCCAACAAGCATCTATATATTTTTGGATATTTTGGATACTTTTGAGTTTCGCTACTCAACCTAACCTACAATGTGGCAATATTTTCTGAAACTGGTATAAACCAGCATCTATTCCATTAGTCAAAACTACAAAATATTAAACTGTTTGAGGAGCATATCTATGATAGAACAAGAAGACTTAGGCGATAAATTTGGCAAATTATTTAATACTATGAAAAATGCGGGTGAAAAAATATCACAAGCATTACAGGAAAATGATATTTATACTCACACTTTGAATAGCATCCATAGAGAAACTTTAAATTTTGATTTACTAGAGGAAGATATTAAAAATATCCACACAAGAATTGAACGAGATGGATATTTTGTTTTAGGAAGTCGTCTTATTCTTGATGACAAAAAAGACTTGATCGAAATTAAAACTTATAGCCAAAAAGGAGAAAAAAGTTTTGTCAATACTGTAAGTTCTACAGTTAAGGGAGTAACAAATATTCCTGCTGATATTCTAAATGAAATGAAGACTAAAGGTCGTGCTGAAATAAGTTTGAAATTTGATGATTGATTTGACTTTTATTTGGTAAAAATTTGTCATTACGAAGGTCGGAAAGCAATCTCTATGTATGACTTTGGGATTGCTTCCTTCAACAAAGTGCATTGAAAAATACATTATTTTTGAGAACTGAAGTAGTTTTGCAAAAAATCTATACTCTTTCTCCCTTCTCTCCTGCTCCCTACTCCTTACTCCCTATTTAAAACATTTAAACAAAAAATTCTTTATTTCTATATAAACTTTTTGGATTTAATAAAGGTAATTTTAAAACCTCAATCCAATCTATCAGTTGAAAATCTGTTTCTAAATCAGAATCATCTTTAAATGCAGTAGTTAAAAGTTGATTAACCGCTCTAGCAAGACAATATTCAACTAACCAATCATAAGTCCGGTCTAAATCTCGGTCAAACTCTAAAAAAATCGCTCCTAATAAAGCTTCAAACATTTGAGCTAAAATTTTATTCTGCTCACTTTTATGCTTCCATTTATAACTTTTGCCCAATAAAGAAAACTGCTTTAAGTTAAAATCACGAGCAAATTCAGAAAGCATATTTCTACTGACAAGATCGCTTTCTATAATAGTGAGAGTTGCTTCACCTAAACTAGAAAAATTGTCTGATAAATAGTTACTAACAACTCGACAAAAAACTACATAGCCCAGGTTGGCCAAACCTTGATGCTCCAGAGCCCGTTGTTTTTGTTCTGGCCTAATAATACTAGTCCCATCATAAATGTGATTTGGATGAGTTAGAGCCATTTCCAGTAGTTCAGGATGTTGAAATTGGGGGATGGCAATACTCGCTTGTTTGACAGCTTCAATATTCAAGCTCATAATATTATCCGTAGCTCCATAAAAATGGGAATTTAATAAATAATTACTACAATCTACTCTCAGATAATTACGGAATAGTTAATGATTTCATAAGATTTTTCTGAGAAAAAACTTATGAGCCATTAGAAACCAGGCAAGATTAAGTATTAAGTTGGACAAATTTGCTATATTAACTTTTTGTAGTAGTGGTGGGAAATAACCTCTAGTCATCTAGATAACCAAAAAAGCTTCTTTTGATTCATTATTTTTGCCATGCAAATTTTATGGTTACTTTATATATATAGATATATAAAGTAACCATAAATGATTTGTAAAAAATTAAAAAATATCTAAAACTGGAGAGTACAAAGTTCTTCCAAAAAACGATTTACTTTCAAGACTGAAAGTATTGCTGGAAAAGGCTTACAGTATCTACAGCTATGAATAAAGAGTTTTTAACCTTGATATCGCTGAAAGCTTTAGCTAGTAATAGTTATTCGAAGAACTTCGCACTGTCTAGTCTAAAAGTCTGAAACTTTTATTCCTATTGCCTCTGTTGATGCGCTACCAGGTGCGTCTGCCGCCGAGACAGAGTAACACCGCTGTTGCCTTTTTCTAGGATATTGATATTTTTTACACAATCCAAATTATGACTGCTATACCAATCCTATTTGAGTCGTGAGTCGTTGATAATGGTAGGTAGAATTGACAAATAAGTATGTCGAAATTTATCACATCTGATTATTTATCACATCTGATTCCCGATCGGTATATATATAAATAAATACTTATTTTATTTATCCCTTTTTACTTCTTCCTTCTAACTTGTTAATTATGTCTACAAAACTCAAATTAGTTAAACAACATCAATGCTTTAGTGGCACAGTCAGCTATTATTTTCACTCATCTTCCACCTGTAACATTGAGATGCGTTTTTCAATTTATCAACCACAACAAGCTCAATCAAAACCCCTACCCATTCTGTATTTTTTGTCTGGTTTAACCTGTACTGAAGAAAACTTTATGGCAAAATCAGGGGCACAGCAATTTGCTGCTAAATATGGTTTAATTTTAGTTGCACCAGATACAAGCCCACGAAATACCGGTATTGTGGGAGAGAATGATGATTGGGATTTTGGTACAGGTGCAGGATTTTATATTGATGCTACTTTAGAACCGTGGAAAAAGCATTATCAAATGTATAGTTATGTGGTCAAAGAATTACCAGAACTCATCGCCAAAAATTTTCCTGTACAGCCAGATAAACAAAGTATTTTCGGTCATTCAATGGGAGGTCATGGAGCCTTAATTTGTGCTTTAAAAAATCCCCAAAAATATCAATCAGTTTCCGCTTTTGCTCCAATTGCTTCACCAATGCGTTGTTCTTGGGGTCAAAAAGCTTTCAGAAATTATTTAGGTTCAAATCAAGAAAACTGGCGTGATTATGATGCTAGTGAATTAATTTTAACTTCTAGTTATAATCGTCCGATTTTAATTGATGTAGGAACTGCTGACCCCTTTTTAGCTCAAAAGCAATTATTACCAGAAGTATTTGAAGAGGCTTGTAAAAAAGTTGGCTTACCACTAAATTTAAGAATGCAAGAAAGTTACGATCATAGCTATTATTTCATTGCATCTTTTATCGAAGAACATATTCATTATCATGCTAATGCTTTGAAATAGAGAAAGACTTTAACCCCCTAGCAATAAACATCAAAAAATTACTGTTATCTTTCACTATGGCTCAAGCCTTACATAATAACAAATAATAACTATTTTTTAGCTCAAAAGCAATTATTATCAGAACTATTTGAAGAGGCTTGTAAAAAAGTTGGCTTACCACTAAATTTAAGAATCCAATAAAGTTACGATTATAGCTATTATTTCATTGCAGCTTTTATCGAAGAATATATTCATTATCATGCTGAAGCTTTGAAATAGAGAAAGACTTTAACCCCCTAGCAATAAACATCAAAAAATTACTGTTGTCTTTCACTATGGCTCAAGCCTTACATAATAACAAATAATAACTATTTTTGAATTACACCTACTTTTACTGTTGTCTTTCACTACGGCTCAAGCCTTACATAATAACAAATAATAACTATTTTTGAATTACACCTACTTTTACCAAATAATTAACCTTTAAAGCCTCCCCTTTAAAGGGGAAATAAGAAAAAATTTTCCTTTTAGTCAATCCTCTTCTTTTCAAGAAGAGGTAATAATTAATAATTAATAATTATTAATTAATTGTTGAACGATGCACAGTATCGGTAGTGAGGAAGTATTTCCCAATGTCTATGAAATTTCCTCACAGATGCTAGACGATTAATTGCTTGACTAGCCCTTAAGCAAACTTTATCCTGATAAGTTGCTTAAGGGCTGGTTTTTCACCAGAATCACTCTTTCTCAAGTATTATATGTAGGACAAAAAACAATTATTAATTTTTGTTTGTTTTTGTTAGCAAACAAGCAACAGTTAATCAACCTCCTAACTCAAAGCAATGGTTTAGACGACTCAGATTAAATTAAAGTGAACTAGAATCAAGACTTTGAGCTTCACCTTGTGTTTGAGGCAAGTGTAGTCCACACTCCTGCTTCAGACCATGAAAACGAGTATCTCGCTCATTTTCATCCTCAGCAGTCACAGGACGACTAGAATGCCAATCTCCCACAGTAGTGTAGCCCAAATCAAAAAATGGATGATAGGGCAAGTCGTGGGCAGTCAAATATTGATAGATATCCCTTGCATTCCAATGCAGTATAGGTAAAATTTTGTATATGCCAGACTGACTACCAACACGATTAAGACCTTGGCGATGGTTAGTCTGGTCTCCCCTTAACCCAGCCAACCAAGCAGTAGCCTTCAACTCTTGTAATGCTCGTTGCATCGGCTCAACTTTGCGAATCTGGTCATAGCGGTTTAAGGCATCAACATTTTCCTCAGCCCATAGTCGGCCATATAAAGCTTCCATCCGAGCCGGAGTAATTTGGGACTGATATACTTTCAAATTCAGCCTAAGTCGTTCTGTTAACTCTTCGGCAAATCTATAGGTCTCGGCAGGCAAATATCCAGTGTCTACCCAAATGACAGGAATATTAGGTACAACACTCGTAACCAAGTGTAACATCACAGCAGCCTGGATACCAAAACTGGTAGTCATAACCAGACCTTCTCCAAAAGTTTCATTTCCCCATTTAACTAGAGTTTCGGCATCTGCTTGACCAAGTTGCTGATTTACAGCTTCTAGATCGACTTGTGGTTGGTCTATGATATTTAGCTCATCACTACGGTCAGAAATTAATTGTCCATTTGGCTGGTATTCGATTACACTGTGTTGTGACATAGTTCTTGGTAATAAGATTCTAGACTTTCGGCTGTACGGTTATGATACGCCACCAATAACTATCAATGAGAGATTATTTATACTATTTTTGCAATACAGATTACCCGTGCTACAAAAAAAAATTTTTGTGTTATAGTCTAAGAGCTAATTAATTCAAAGATGGTATTAAACAAAGCTCTCTCTTGTCCGAAGTCAAGTAACGATAGAGCAAGTTAGTCTCCTGGTTAAACTAGCAATCTTCAGCCGACCCAATCTGCCAACTTGACTACCATTCCACAGATTGCCACATGAGGGTAAATACAGCTCGGAAAAACTTATCTAAAATTTATCAAACTTACTCATAATTATAGCTATCAAACTAAAATGAGTAAGTTTTTTGAGTTGTCTATCCATTGAGTCGCGAGCGGTTACAATTAAGATATGAAGCTAGTTGAACGTCATGTTATTCGCAAATCACATTATTTGTGGTCAGCTTGTGACCAAAAGGCTTTTTTGTCGAAAAATCTTTTCAATTTAGCCAATTACTATCCAGCGCCAATATTTCTTTGAAAACAAAAAAAAGTTAAATTTTAATGAACTTGATCACAAGGTATCTAAAAGTGACGATTATCAAGCTTTACCAACCAAGGTAAGTAAGCAAATAATCAGGAGATTAGACTCAGCTTGGAGTAGTTATTTTGCAGCTTTAAGAGAGTGGAAGAAAGAGTCAAGTGAATTTTTAGGTAAACCAAAAATCCCCAAATATAAACATAAAAAAAAAGGCCGAAATCTTCTGCCCTATCCAGATGAATCAATTTACAAAAAAACCTTAAAAAAAGGGATTTGTCATCTGTCGATGAGTGAAATAAAAATTCCCACTTCACAGACCGAAATAATAGAGAGCAGAATTATCCCCAAAAGTAGCTGTTATATAATAGAAATAGTCTATGAAAAGTCAGAAGAAACAACAGATGATCGACAAATAGCAGGAATAGACAAAGGAAGTAAATAACTTAATAGCTGTAACTACAAATCAAACAGGAACTTCACCTAAGCATGATTAAAGGCAGACCATTAAAAGCCATTAACACCTTTTATAATAAACAGCGCTCTTATTTACAATCTCAATTAAAAACCAACCACAATAAAAGTAACTCTCATCGGTTAAAAAAATTAACTCACAAACGAAATTGTCGAGTAGAAAACTATCTCCATACAGC
>JBARXI010000434.1:0-3652 GCA_049647275.1 Microcoleaceae cyanobacterium | reverse complement strand
AAATCATCACGACGTTATAAAAGTTGGGATTACCCTAACAAACAAAGTTGGAAAGTAATTACTAACAATAGTGTTAATGGTTATGCACGAACTTCGTGATTTGGGTATAGCTATGCAAATGCGAGGTGAGGTAAGGCTAGTTTTCTAGATGATGACTTTATACCGACATTTGGTGAAAAACCCGTTTGCGTAGCATTCCGTAGGAAAAGGTGGCAACCATCAGGAAAGCGTGTCAATCGTGGCTTGTATCATTCAGCAACAGGTCAATCAATTAATGCAGACTGCAACGGGGCAGCCAACATTTTGAGAAAAGTAGCAACACAGCTAGGAATTAATCTAGCCAAGGTTGGTAGGGGAGTTTTGATGCTTCCACAGCGATATAAGTTGGATAATCTAACTAAAAAATATCGTAAGCAGTGCGTTGCGTGGCTTTAGCCCGCATAAGCACATCCGCTTAGAATCTAGGGTGTTTTAACCCCTAGAGACATCAATAGTATAAAAAATACAGGAGTAGGAGTTTTATGCAAAAGCAGCAACCTTATGATAGAGGCAATAAAAAACTGGTAATTTTATCATATACCTAACCATATTTATTGGCTAATAGTCAAAATACCTACATCGTTACAACTTATTTAGAATTTTTGGGGAAACTATGCGATCGCGAACAGCTAGAGAAGGTTCAGTCGGCTTATTAATTTTACTAGGATTAGGTTTATTTGGGGCCGTCATCCTGTGGCTAAAGGGAGTAGAATTAGGTAAACGCAGCTATCAAGTCGTAGTTGAATTTGAAAGTGCCTCTGGTATGGAACTAGGCACATCTGTCAGATATCGAGGCGTTAATGTCGGAAAAGTTGTCAAGATTAAACCAGGGCCCAATGGAGTAGATGTTACTCTTGACATTAAGCCAGCAGATTTAATTATTCCTCGCGATGTATTTATTCAGGCAAATACATCCTCATTTATTGGTAGTGCAGTAGTAGATATTACCCCTAGGAGCAATATATCAGAATCAGACATTTCAGCAGGCCCCCTGGCATCTAATTGTCCCGATCTAATTATATGTAATAATGACCGTTTACCAGGAGAAGCAGGAGTAGAAATTCAGCAATTATTAAGAGCTGGAATACGTTTAATTGACCTCTACAGTGACCCAGAGTTATTTACCAATGTTAAAGCAATTGCTGAAAATACAGCTAATGCCTCAGCAGAAGCTTCTAAGCTGGCAAAAGACCTTTCAGATTTGTCAGAAACTATCAGAGGAGAAGTGCAAGGTTTGAGTCAATATTTAAGAGACGACGTTGATAATATAACCGGAATTATCCAAGCAGAAGTTGGCGGTTTGACTCAGACATTGGAAGGAGAAATTGGCGGTTTAACTCAAAAATTGGAAGGAGAAATTAGTGGTTTAACCAATACTGTAGAAAGAGACTTAGGTAGTTTAACTAAAACAGTAGAGAGAGAAATTAATGATATTTCCAATGAAATAGCTACTGTAACTACAACCATGAAAGAATCTACAGAAAATATTTCAGAAGCAACTGTTGCTTCGGCAAATTCCGTAGAAGAAGTAGCCAGTAAAGTAAGTTTAACCGCAGACCAAATTAACTCAATTATTAATACAAATCGTTCAACTCTCGTCGCAACCTTAGATAATATCGAGCAAACAACAGAAGAGTTAGCTGTACTCGTAGAAAGTTTAAGCCCAATTGTCAGTGACATAGAAAGAGGAGAATTTATCAGTAACTTAGAAACATTATCAACAAATGCAGTAGAAACCTCCGCTAATTTACGAGACTTTTCTAACGATTTAAACAGTCAGACAAATATAATAATGTTGCAACAAACATTAGATTCAGCCAGAGCAACATTTCAGAACGTGCAGAAAATGACATCAGATTTAGATGACTTAACCGGGGACGATCAATTCAGAGAAAGTCTCAAACAAATCATCAATGGATTAGGTAATTTATTCTCTTCAACAAAGCAGTTAGAGCAGCAAACTCGAATGGCAAAAAATATTGAAACTTTATTAAAAGATAGTGGAAGTTCAGAGATTAGTAAATTGACAGGAAATAATGAATAGGTATTAGGTTAAAGTTCAGAGTAAAGTAGAAATATTACTGTTTTATATCTGACCGATTAATTAAGGTTTAAATCCTCTCCCTTCAAGGAGAAAAAATCCTTTTATACCAATTTTATATGAGGCTGCACAGAAGAATAAAATATATTAGTTTCTCTGTTTTTATGTGTGGTTATCTTCGGTCAATTCTTTTTTAAATCTTAATTATATGCAACTTCATATGAATTTGGTATTAGTCAGTCCTATAATTTTAAGGAGAGGTAATTGTTAATTATTGAAGAAAAGTATAGTGGAGGCGATCGCTCTATGACTCAAAATTTAAGTAAACTAACTCTAATAATTCCTCCTTTAGAAAACGGCGATAAATTAACTCGCTCTGAATTTGAAACCCGTTATGAAAAAATGCCTCATCTGAAGAAAGCGGAATTAATAGAAGGAATTGTTTATATGGGCTCACCTTTGCGTATTAATCAACATGGCAACCCTCATATTCATCTTGCTACTTGGTTAGGTTGTTATGAAGCAGCAACCCCTGGAGTTCAAGCAGGTGATAATTGTACCGTTAGACTAGATAGCGAAAATGAACCCCAACCAGATGCTTTACTAAGAATAAAAAAGGGTGGAAAATCAACCATTAGTGAGGATGATTATATAGAAGGTGCGCCGGAATTAATAGTTGAAATTGCTGCTAGTACTGCTTCTATTGATTTACATGACAAACTAAAAGTCTACCGTCGTAACCAAGTCCAAGAATATTTAATCTGGCGAGTTTATGATGATGAATTTGATTGGTTTAGACTCAAAGAAGGTAAATATATTAAACTTCAACCTAATCCAACAGGAATAATTAAAAGTGAAATTTATCCAGGGCTATGGTTAGATATCAATGCTTTATTACAAAGAAATTTAGCTAAAGTCTTAGCCGTGTTACAGCAGGGAGTTGCTACAGAAGAACATCAAATATTTATAAATAAGCTAAGTGAAATTCCACAATAAAAAAGCAGACATTATAGGATTTAACTGGGATGAAAAGAAGAACAAAATTCTCAAACAAAAAATAGGTTAGTTACTCGAAGAAATTGCTAATATATTTTCTGGTTACTATGTAGAAATAATGAAAAGAGATGACCCCGAACAATTTATGGGAATTGGATATCTCGAAAATACTCATTTGTCAGTGATTTATGAAGTTCGTTACGATCAAAAAGGAAAATAAATCTGGTTAATTACTTATTGGAAAAGTACAAAAAGAGAAAGACAAATCTATGAATAATATTTCTCTTGATGAACTAGAACAAAAAATTGATGCAGAAAAAAAAGTAATAGATATTTATTTCAATCCCACTACAACTTATGAAGCAAAATCTAAAGGAACTTTAAAAATGGTCCGCTTTGTTTGTGCTTATCAAGATCAAATGGATGAATTAAGTATTCATTTAGTGAGAGAGTATAAATTTAGAGATAGTAGAAAAGGCGATCGCTTTTTGGCTAAAACTGGGAAAACTGGAGAAGGTAGAGATTGGGAGTAAAATAGCCAATGCAAGGTACACCTTTGAAAAACCTAGCCAACCC
>JBARXI010000433.1:0-6136 GCA_049647275.1 Microcoleaceae cyanobacterium | reverse complement strand
TAGCTGAACTTTTTTAGTCTGCCTATTTTTAATGATTTGGATAGGGAGCAATCCCTGCTATTCAATTATTCAAAAAAGATGAGGAAGTTTGGCTGTCTTATCAAGTCAATTTAGACAAAAAATGACTGGTTAATTATAGCATAAAATGTTTTTGCAAGAGGTCTATTATATATTCCTTGTTGCCTTTTGCCTCCCCCAAAAATTGGATATATGGTTTAAATGCGCTGGCAGCTTATCTGAACACTTTTGATGTGGGCGAAAGCTGAAAAATGCTACCGCTTATGGTGGAGGTTTCCTCCTACTTTTAAAATTTCTCTCATATCAAATCCGCTCTTATTCGGTATAGTTAGTTAGGAGTCAGGAGTCATAATAAATAGCTTAAATATCATTTATTGGCTTGAATATCCCTTTTTAAAAGCCCGTCCTTAAAGACGGGCTTTTAAAGATATATCCGCTCAAAAAAAAATAATTCGTGTTATTAGTGATAAGATTCTTTTTTTAAATTGGTATAATATATAAGTAGTCTAGCTAAATTAATTGTATAGCGTTTTTATTTGAGATATAAAACAACAATTGGTTATTTACTAACAGTAAAAAGTCCGGAAAACCTTCTTGCCTATTGCCTATTACCTAAAAGCTGCTAGTTTTTTTACGCAACTCAAATGAAATTACTATATATTTGATGTTCAGTGTTAAATAGGCAAGAAAAATTATTTTTAGACCCACTGCTTTCATCGCACAAGTATATTTTTTATTTCCTACTACCTACTCCCTACTCCCTACTCCTGTACGGGTGTTTTCCTCTGGAATGCTACGCAAACATCTCGGCTACAGCCGTTAACGTTTGCGGTAAGTGCCTAGGCAAAATTGGCGTTGGTGAATGATTGTATGATTTTTAGTAGTCAGTAGTCAGTAGTCAGTAGTCAGTAGTCAAAACAGCTTTTTTCCTTACTATCAATCTTGCTCCGATACGAATTTCATACCTTATTTCACCAATGCCGCAAAATGAATTACCATTATTTATTCCCTGTGATTTTTACAAAATCAGCTTTTCAGCTTTAGAGTATGTGTAATTAATTTTGCATAACTACTTAGCATTCCGATCGGATGCGTTGTGCGTTAGCTTTTAGCGGAGCTTTGCGCTAGCAAAACGGCTGTTCCCTTACAAATGTTAAATTAATTTTGCATAAGTACTTAGCAGGAGGGATAGCAAAAAACCGTTTGCGTAGCATTCCGTAGGAAAAAATAGTAATTAAACAGGAATCAAAAAAGAAAGGTAAATTCGGATAAATGAATTAGCAAAAGGCTTCCTAGGAGATAAGTTTGAATTAGTTATTTTAAGTTTAGATAAACTTAACCATCCAAAAGCTACAACTTAATACCTAAGACTTTATTTATAACAAATCTTTTCCCTGTAATATTGTAAAACCCCCACTATTTTTACAACCCTTAGCAAACTGACTTACAGCATTTTTCAGATGAGCATCTAAACCCATCCAACCGACAACTGCTTGTAAAAATTTAGGCGTGCGTTGCTCTTGGTGAATTTTCAACAAAAACCGTAATAAATAACGTAACGGTTGGTCATTATCCTGGGGATTATATTCAGCATCACGACTAATTTTCCTAAAGCCAAAAGTAGGCAAATAATCCTTTCTAGGCTCTTCAATCATTGTACAAATCACACAACCCAAAGTTTGTACTGGAGTAATAACTACAGCAACTTGATAATTTAAAGGTGGGGATGATAAAAAATTCAGCAAATCTGCATATTCTTTTTTAATCCTTTCTAATAATTGTTGAGCTGCCCTCTCTCCTTTCCTCATTTCCATCTCACATTTAACCGGAGCAAATATTACTAAACGGGGTTCGGTAATATTACTATAAGCCTCCTTAAACATTGCCGTAATTTGCTTTGGTTTATTCACATATTCATTAAATTTTCCCTTAGACATCATCAACGCTGGCGTATCAATAGCAATTACAACCGCAGCAGCATCATTCATTAATTCTCTGACAAATTTTCTCTCTTTTGGACTAGCTTTAGCAGAAATATAACCTCCTGGATAGTCATGGAAATGCAGTCTTAAAAATGGTTTTTTCTCCTGTTCAGCTAAGTCAAAAATAAACGAACGAACCTCAGAAGAGCCAGGAATTCCCGACCCTGGCTGCACCTTAAAAGTTTCTGTAATACTTTTTAATTCCTGCAGACGTTTTTTGAGAATAGCCTGACTTTCTGGCTCTGCAATTAATTGTAGATTTGCCTGAGAACTTATTCTATTAAACTGTTCATACATGGAAGTTAACAGGCTAGTTTTACCGACAGCACTAGGGCCGAGAAGCGTAATTTTTAGTTCATTCATAGTAATAATTTCATTTACAAAAAAAGTTGATAGGTGGAAGGTGGTAGGTGGTAAGTGCTAGGAAAAGCGCAACTATTTTAATGGTTTTGCAACTATTTTACTGTAACTATCTTTTTTGAATTTGGCATTAGGTGCTAGGTTCAGATTTTAGGTTAATGGCGAAACAGCGAGAATTCCCATGCTAGTAATTCTCAAAAATAAGTCTTTTTTCTTCCTTTTTTAATCTCTTTTATGCTCCCTTTAATTGAGAAACTTTAGAAATTCTAGTTATCAGACTTTAGCCTTGGTTAAGCTAAGTGCGTAACTCAACAAAAATCTGTATTTATTGGGTTTGGTTTCTCCACCTAATCTACTATTAATTGAGAAACTCTAGAAATTCTAGTTATCAGACTTTAGGCTTGTTTAAGCTAGGTGGGTAACTCAACAAAAATCTGTATTTATTGGGTTTGGTTTCTCCACCTAATCTACTATTAATTGATAAACTTTGGAAAATCTAGTTATATCATGTCCGGTTAATAGCGTGATCAAAAACTTCCTTCTTCCTTCTTCTTCTTTCTTCCCTACTGACTCCTCCGTCGTGTCGTTATTTATAACTGTTCAACCGGACATGATATTATCAGACTTTAGCCTTGTTTAAGCTAGGTGGGCAACTCAACAAAAATCTGTATTTATTGGGTTTGGTTTCTCCACCTAATCTACTATTAATTGAGAAACTCTAGAAATTCTAGTTATCGGACTTTAGCCTTGATTAACCTAGGTGTGCAATTAAACAAAAATCTGTATTTGTTAGATTCAGTTTCTCTGCTCAACTTATTATTAACTGAGAAATTCTAGAAATTCCAGCCCTCGGATTTTAGTCTTGGTTAAGCTAAGTGCGTAACTCAACAAAAATCTGTATTTGTTGGATTTGGTTTCTCCACTCAACTTACTATTAATTGAGAAATTCTAGAAAATTTAGCCCTCGGATTTTAGTCTTGATTAACCTAGGTGTGCAATTAAACAAAAATCTCTATTTGTTAGATTCAGTTTCTCTGCTCAACTTATTATTAACTGAGAAATTCTAGAAATTCCAGCCCTCGGATTTTAGTCTTGGTTAAGCTAAGTGCGTAACTCAACAAAAATCTGTATTTATTGGGTTTTGTTTCTCCACCTAATCTACTATTAACTGAGAAACTTTAGAAATTCTAATTATCAGACTTTAGGCTTGTTTAAGCTAGGTGCGCAACTCAACATAAATCTGTATTTGTTGGATTTGGTTTCTCAACTCAACTTACTATTAATTGATAAACTTTAGAACATCTAGCCCTCAGACTTTAGGCTTGTTTAAGCTAGGTGTGTAACTCAACATAAATCTGTATTTGTTGGATTTTGTTTCTCCACCTAATCTACTATTAATTGAGAAACTCTATAAATTCTAATTGATTTATATGAGCAATTCTTTCCACTAATTTTTGCCATTCTCGAACTGTATCAGAGCCTTCTCCCATCGGTTTAAAATGAGCAGGCCAAACTTGCGATCGCACTTCATATAAAAATACTGGCCATTCATTTTTTACTTCCTCGGCCCGCAAAACTTGATCGACAAATTCCTCGACCGCGGCAAATACAGCTAACTTCGGTTCGGCATATAAATCTTCTAAAGCTTCCTGACATTTATAAATAGTTTCTTGATGTAATTGTTCTAAATTTTCTAGCACTTCTTCAGCAGTGGGTTTAGAAGATAATCTGAGGGAAGTATCATCAGGAGTCAAATCATCTAAATGCTGTCTAATTCGGTAATGAAAATTCACCTCATAAGACATTTCAAAACCCCATAAATTCTCGAAAGCTTTCTGTAAATTACGTTGTTCTTCTGACACTTTATTTTCAGCCATAACCTTGAGAAAATTCGACCCCCTAGTAGTAGTCAAACCTCCTAAACTTCCTTGTTCAACCAACACTTCAGTTACCTGAGACTTAGCACCATCTATTACTTGTTTTAATCCATTATCCATTGAACTAAAATGCCTAGTTAAATAAGTCCGAATTTTATGCAAATATTCAGCATAAACAATTTCCCAAGACCCCTTTTCCCGATGCCTAACTTTAACCTCTTCTAGCCCAGGAATTCCTGTATTTTCCTTACAAGCTTGAATCGCTGCCTCGACTTGAGGTTTAAAAAAATCCTCATCTACCTCATTTCGCTGCTGTTTAAAATTATCCAGTACTTCCATCAAACCTACCGATAAATTACTCATAAATTGATTATATAAAGGTAGAAAAACTCCCATCTCATTTTGGTTAGAAGCAGTACCAACCAAAACCAAACGAGCCTTTTCTATCTCTGCTTCCACAACTTTTTGCAGTTGTACCATCCGCTCTTGACAAGAAGAAGCATATTCTCTATCCAAACTCTGAATTTGGGTTGCCAAATAATTCAAAACCCGATCTAATATTTTAGTATTAGCTTCTTCCACATCCGCACAATTAGCAATAATACAATCCACCAAATTCAAATGCTTTTTATCAATCTCACCAGCCAAATCTTGACAATTATTCAAATTATCACCATTCGCCGAATTAGTATTAGTTTTATTCAGAATCATAAAAGACCATAAATCCAAAGGCAAATCTATAATTGCCCCCCTAGCCATATCATAAAGTCGCACATCAACATCTGCCCAATAGTCACCCTTTCCGCTCGGCATTCTCACAAATAAAACCGCATCAATATCCTGACCTAATGTTTTAATTAATCGTTCCTCATCCCCAATTCCAGTATCACCTAATCCCGGCATATCAACTAAAGCAATTTGACCAACTTCAGTATTAGGAAAAGCGCAGGTAATTTTAACTTCTTTAACTGCTAAATAATTAAAAAAGATGCGCTGACCATCGGGCGTATCTTGAGCGACATATTCCCGAATTTCATTACTAGAAATACGCCGTGGTGGTGCATTTAATAACCGCACATATTTATCAATATTTGTATGATATCGACTCAGATGTTCGTACATTGCACCAGGCTCCGCATATCCAGGCAAATCTTGAGGCAAGGGTGGCAAATTTGAGGAAGCAAACTCAGCCAAAGTATTTGGTTTCGCCCCCAGATGCAACTTTTCATAATAGGGTGCAATTACATCATCCAAAAAAGAGCGCTCGGAATGAAACCAGACTTCGCCGTAAGTTGTAACGTTGGGGTTATGACGAATAGTGCTGCGGACACCCGTACAATGTTGGCGATCGCCATCTGGAATTTCTGTAGTTGTCAGCCCCGTTAAACTTTGTAAAAGACGACTTTTCCCTTGTCTGGCACGCCCCACCACCCCAATATTGAGAGTGTCACGGGAAAAACGCACCTTAAGTTTTGCCAACGCCTCCGACTCAGTGGCAATTTTCAAGTGGAGGGTCAAAAAATCTATTTCAGTCAACTTGCCTCGGAGCGCCGGATCGTCAAGTTGTGTGATTAATTGATTTCGCTGAGATTCGAGAGCGTGTAGCGCTGAGGTAAGCTCCCTCAGATTTGTTTCTGTTTTTTCAATATTCTGGGCAAGGGGACGACGCTTGTCGATAATATCTTTGATAGTTTCAGCTCTATTAGCCATGGCAGAATTCCTCTGTGAAAATTTTAGTATTAGGGCATGGTAATTTGGAGATATCAAATACCATTCTCTCTCAATTTAGCTACAAATTTTCTCCTATTATTTCCGGTTTAGTTGCAGATACAGCAGTTTCCAACTTGATGAAGTACATATATTTATGGTTTTAGGGAGTGGGGAGGGTGGGAAGTGTGG
>JBARXI010000432.1:0-12856 GCA_049647275.1 Microcoleaceae cyanobacterium | reverse complement strand
AATTTTTCTGTACTCGTATTTCTCAATACACCTGTTTTAACTCCTGCTAAATCGCCATTAGGATTTATTTCTCTGTCTTTTTTTACCAATAAATGAGTTTCTGCGATTGACAAAGGATTAGAAAAAGCCACATCTTGAATATCATCCCTGATAGTATTCAGACCGCATTTTAAATTTACAATCCCATTCTGAATCAACTGAAAACGATTTGCCAGGGTAGACGCAATTTGTATTACTTCTACACCAGTAGAAATATTTAATTCCCGAGCAATATTTTTAGCAAAAGCATCAATTATATTTTCACAATAACCAGCCCATTCTCCGGTATTATCTACATAGCCAAAAGGAGTAGCATCTCTTCTCATTACTACTTTCATTACTCCAGTTCTTTTAATTTCTTCTAAGATACTTTCTTGTCGCTTAGGAACTGTGGCAGCAATAGCCGGAAGTGTAATTGGTTTTGGTGGAGAGCCACCATAAGCAGTTTCTAATTGTTGTGCTGTTAAAGATTGAATTAAATTTAAACTCACGGAATCTTTATTGATTACTTTGGCATAAGAAGCAGTTAAATATCAGGGCTATTTCATTCTAAACTGTGCCATGTTATGTATTTACGAAAATACGTGATTTTTATCTTTAGATAATTTATCTTTCGCTATCTGAAAGTAAGTAAATTCATTGCTAAAATCTAGAATGAAATGACCATGGTTAAATATGGTTCATATTCTGATTGATTATCTAGATATTTTTCAAACAAAGCCACACTCAAATTCTTGAGATAATACTGCCCGAATTCTGGTGTTAGTCCCTGTAATATTGCAGGCAAACCAAGTATTAAAGTGCTGGTAGAAAAAAGAGTTCCCGGAACCAAAAAAGCTAAATATTTATTTTGGTTATTCATCCAAATAAAAGGATGAACATCTTCTTTTATAAGTACCTAAATAAAATTAATTACCTACTCTGATTATATGTAATCCTTACAGTATAAGGAATTCAGTTTCGCTAAATGCGTAATTAATTTTGTGTACCTGCTTACCAGTTGTGAAAATATCGTGACTACCTCCCATCATTAGAGTAGGAATAGAAATATTTCACATTTATTCAGGTCTGACAACTATACTTTTCAGAGGAAAGTAAGCAAAAATTGCTTTAACACGAGGGTCTCTTAACTGATAGTTTTATGGTGGCAAATAATGCGCAGGACATTGCAACAATACTGATATATTTAAACTCACATTTTCCCGGTCACATTCTTGATTTAGTTTGGAATTTATAGACTCTCAATTTTACAACTTCATCCATGGTTAAAAATCCCTTTTATTCTCTCAACCGTGCGCTGATTTTCTTCAGGAGTTCCTACAGTAATCCTTAACCCACTACCAGTATGACGAATCAAAGTACCCTGACTTTTAAGTTGCTGCATCAAATTATTTAAACCCTCATCTTGGGAGCTTTTACCAATTAACATTAAACCTTCATCCGTCAGTCTGGCATATAAAAAATTAGCAGCACTTTCCCAAACTTGTAAAGCCGGAATTTTAGCAAAAGCATCAAATAACTTAGTTCTTTCTGCCAAAATTTCCGGGATAAAAGACAGTACATCTTTTCTATGACTAAGAACTAATTTAGCACCAGCTTGAGAAAAACTTGGTAAATTGTAAGGAAGACGAACTTTTTCCAAATTAATAATAACTTCTGGATGAGCGATCGTATATCCTACTCTGAGCGAAGCCAATCTAAAAGCTTTTGAAAATGTTCTTAAAATTACCCAATTCGGATGTTGATTCAATTCCTCAGCTACAGTAGTCTGACTAAACTCAAAATAAGCTTCATCAATTACTACCAAAATATTTTCAGGCAAACTCCGCAGCCATGTCAATTCTTCAGTAGTTAAAGCATTAGCCGTGGGAGAATTTGGGTTAACAACAAATACCACTCTTACACTCGGATTTTTTGTTTGATGAATAGCATCCTGAGCCGCAGCAATATCTATTTCAAAATTTGCTTCATTTCTGCCAACACTAACTACAGAAATTCCCAGAGTTTGAGCGAGAATAGAATACATAGAAAAAGTAGGAGTAGCAGTTAAAATAGAACCCTCTTTCCCCAAACAAGTAGCAATTAAAAGAGAACGAATTAATTCATCGGAGCCATTACCAACGGAAATATTATCAGCAGAAATATTAGCAACTGGAGTTGTTTCATTTACATATTCAGCAATTGCTTCCTTAAGTTTGAAATGACTCCCATCTGGATAACGGTTTGTTTCAATTAATTCCTGATAATTTCCAGCCAACTTTTGTTTTAAATTATCTGGCAAATCATAAGGACATTCATTAGTATCTAATCTATCCAGAGGTATTTTTGAACTACCACCAGGATGAGCAGTATAAGGTTTAAGTTGAGCAAGGTCTGAACGAATAAAAGAGAACATAGGTTTTTTTGAATGATTTTTACATTTTAATTAGAGGATATCATTGATTATAGACTTTGCCACAATTGTTGGGAATAGGGAGCACAGTTTTGAGGAATAGAGGGTGTCTATAAATAGCATCATGTCCGTTTGAATAGTTATAAATAAATGGTAATAGGCAACAGCTTATCTGCTCCGTCAGGCAACAGCGAAAAAAAGAATATAAAAGGAGAATAGGACATAGAAAGTTTTTTATCACGCTCTTATCCGGACATGATATAAAAGATTATCAAAAAATTCCGTTTCTCCTTTGATAGTTGTGACTCAAACATTGATTCAAGATTAGAAACTTGGTTTATAAGCTGTTTTAAGATTTATTTTGTAGACACTCTCTAGGGAAAAGTCTATTTCTACTTTTGCCAGAGGTTTAATCTCATATAGCATCTCTCGCTCTTGGTGAGATACACAAGTTTTAGATTTTTGGCAACAGCTCCGTCAGGCAACAGCTCCGGAAGGGAATAGGGAATAAGGAATAGAAAAAATACTGTACTTCATAAAGGATGAGAACCGCTATACCAAATTTTTAAATTTTTGCTACATATCCTAAAATCTTGGGTTTCGGGTGTCGAGTTTGGTGAAAAAACAGTAAAAAATAACAACCAAAACTACTTGTGACATTTCACAAACCAAGAAACTATAGTAGGGGTAATTTCGTTCCGAATGCTCCGCAAACATAAATTACCCCTACTATTTCAATTTGAATTATTAAATAGTCACCAAGCATAGTATTAGAGGTTAAAATCTAAGTAACAGATGAGATGTCAGATTTAATATCTCATATATCTAAACTTACTTTGCTGTCATTAACCTGTAAATATCCTGATTCTCAGCCATTTTTCTCGTAGTTTATTTTCTCCAATTGCTGTCTTTCCTTCTTCCTTCTAATATCATATTCGGATCATCGCCGAGCATAAAAGTACGCCTTCTACAACGAGTGACATTCGAGTAGAAACATCAAATACTTCTGTTGCTAATTTCTCCCCTACTCCCAAGTATATGGGTTGGGCAACCAAACCTATACTTCCCAACTCTCAAAACTATTTATAAAGATTCAACCGTTAGCGCAGCTCCCCCAGAGGGGGCACATGATATTCCTTCTTCCTTCCTCAATGATATATTTGCAACATTTGATTACCTCCTTTCTGAAATTCATAAGCTACTTGTTTAATTTCCGCCTTATATCCTTGGGCTGCTAATTCTTCAATTATTGGCAGTAATATTGGGGAGACCTCCCCAGAAAGTTTTACCAAAGGAAAAATTTTTACTTGTTTGGCAACTCGGCACATTTCTAAAATTGATTCTAGATGAAATTTTTCAGAAAGCTGGTCAGAATATAAAAATAAGAAATGACTACATAAAGCCAAATCAAACTTATTGTGATTAAAAGACAGTTTCGGCAATTCAGCAGTTAAATAACGTTTTTGCAGGGACCCATCAGGAAAGTCTAATAAAAAATTTTCCATTGCCGCCATTCTGACTTTTAGTAGATTTTCAGGTGACTGTAGATTTTGCCAAACAAAAGTATCATAATTTGCCTTTACTTGGTCAATAATATTTTCAGAAGTTGCCTGAATACGTTAGTATCAGGATTTGTCTTTACTTAGTCAATAATATTTTCAGAAGTTGCCTGAATACATTGATAAATTTCATCAGCAGTAAAAAGTATCAGAATTTGCCTTTACTTGGTCAATAATATTTTCAGAAGTTGCCTGAATACATTGATAAATTTCATCAGCAGTAAACTGATATATTGGGTCGCAGGAAATGACATTATATCTTGGAAAAGTCATTTCACAATTAAAACTTGCCGGACCTCCTGCACAGTCGAGAATTGTTAATTTTTCGTCTGTTAGGGTAAGGCTGAACATGGAAATATATTCATCAAGATTTCTACCCCAAGGAACTACTTTTTCTAGTTGAATTGTCATAGTTTGATTAGAGAATTTGACAGAGAATATTTTCCGAACTGAAATATCTCAGGATACAACTATGATAAATTTCACCAGCAGTAAACTGATATATGGAGTCGCAATAAATAACATTGTTCCGGCTCAAGCCAAATCCCACCTGTCATCCTCAACATAAAATTTCGCCAACTCAGCAGTTCAATAACATTTTTGCAGGGACCCATCAGGAAAGTCTAATAAAAATTTTTCCATTGTCGCCATTCTGACTTTTAGCAGATTTTCAGGTGAGTGAATATTTTGCCAAACAAAAGTATCATAATTTGCCTTTACTTGGTCAATAATATTTTCAGAAGTTGCCTGAATACATTGATAAATTTCATCAGCAGTAAACTGATATATTGGGTCGCAGGAAATGACATTATATCTTGGAAAAGTCATTTAACTGTCTCAGTCTACTAGAGTAAATTTCTAATTTTTGCAAAAATTAACTCTCAATAATATGTTGTATCAACAGGATAATTGTTACAGGAGCTTACAGAAATAAATTCCTCATCCTCTTTGTTCTAAATTTAAATTTTCTCAGGGCAATAGACTCGCAAATTAGGAACTTATTTTTTCTAGGCTCCTACCTGAAAAAACTAATAATCAATTAAACTTTTTCTCCCAATACCTCCGGCGACAAAACCTAATTTAACTTCCCACTACGATATCTTCCTAAATCTAAACTCACATAAACAAACCCAAACTCTTTAAACTTTTCCACCAACTTAGGCAAATCAATTGTCAATTTGTTCTGGATTGGTAGCTTCTGCCAGAAAGCTACGCTTAAAATTTAAATTTCAACATCTGCATTTGGAATCAAGGCTGAAAATATACCAAGATTTTCGTCTTCAGTAACTTTATCAAAATAAACAGTTAACCAATAATCTCTACCTAAACTAGGGATAAATGTCTCTCGCCAGTCAGATGGAACTAGGAATTTCAAATTTAGATTGGGGATTTCGGTAGTCATAGAAGTAGCTGACTATAAAGGGTATTTATTATAGTCTGACTTACACAGTATTTACCTCTAAGTTGGAATTATTTCAGCACAAAAAATATCATTGGAAGCGCGATAAAACTACGTTCCGCTACGCGATCGCACTACCACTCACTAATACTCCTTTTCATTTTAATAAGCACCTAAGCAGAGCTAATCATTTACCTCCAAAATACACTAAAATTTCTTTCAAAGCAACAACCCTGTATTTCTTACATATCAATATTTCTAACAAATGGCCAATGGAAGCGCGCTCGCACCATTTTTACCCCTAATTTCCCCCTAAATAGCTCATTTCAACTTTTTTAGGAAAATTCTGTTTGAATTACAAATATATTTGACTCTCATTTATAAGCTTAACTAATATAAAAGTTTTTTTTATCCGCCATTAAACCCTAAAAACCTTATATATAAACGCTTTGAGTCAAATTAAGAGCTGATGCTTAAGTGCAGATAGCGATAAAATAAGGCTACATAAAATATTAAATCTAAAATCTAAAAAATATGTCATTTGTTGGCCTACATATTCATAGCGACTATAGCTTATTAGACGGAGCGTCCCAATTACCACAATTAATAGATAGGGCGGTGGAACTAGGAATGCCAGCGATCGCTCTGACAGACCATGGAGTTATGTATGGGGCGATTCAATTAATTAAACTGTGTAGAAACAAAGGAATTAGACCAATAATTGGCAATGAAATGTATGTCATAAATGGAGATGTAGAGAAACAACAAAAAAGCAAAAAATATCACCAAGTAGTATTAGCAAAAAATACTCAAGGCTATAAAAACTTAGTCAAACTAACAACTCATTCTCACCTGAAAGGTTTTCAAGGAAAAGGTATATTTGCTAGACCTTGTATTAACAAAGAATTATTAGAAAAATATCACGAAGGTCTGATAGTAACTAGCGGATGTTTAGCAGGAGAAGTGCCTCAAAATATTTTGCAGGGGAAACTTGATGAAGCCCGGAAAATAGCCAAGTGGTACAAAGACTTATTTGGAGAAGATTATTACTTGGAAATACAAGACCACGGTTTCCAAGAAGACAGAGTAGTTAATAGTGGAATAGTCAAAATTGCCAAGAAACTGAAAATAAAAATAGTAGCTACAAACGACTCACACTTTATTTCCTGTAGAGATGTAGAAGCTCATGACGCTTTACTGTGTATTAACACTCAAAAATTAATAGTTGAAGAAAAGCGGATGCGGTATAGTGGCACCGAATATTTCAAGTCTGCTGAAGAGATGAAACAACTATTTCAAGACCATCTAGAAAATGACATTATAGAATCAGCGATCGCTAATACATTAGAAGTAGCAAATAAAGTTAAACCTTATGAAGGAATATTAGGAGAGCCACGCATTCCTGACTATCCGATTCCACCAGAACACAATGCCGATACTTATCTGGAAGAACTTGCTTGGGAAGGATTATTAGAAAGGCTGAGACTTAAACAAAAAAGTGAGATTCCAGCAACTTATAAAGAGCGAATGGAAACCGAACTAAAAGTTCTCCAGGAGAAAGGATTTTCTACTTACTTTTTAGTAGTTTGGGATTACATTAAATATGCCAGAGATCAAAATATTCCGGTGGGACCAGGCAGGGGAAGTGCCGCAGGTTCATTAGTTGCTTATTCTCTGCGGATTACTAATATAGATCCGGTACATCATGGGCTATTATTTGAACGATTTTTGAACCCAGAACGGGAATCAATGCCAGATGTTGATACAGACTTTTGCATTGAAAGCCGAGATGAAATGATTGACTATGTAACTGAACGATATGGAGAAGAACGAGTAGCTCAAATTATTACCTTCAACCGGATGACATCTAAAGCTGTTTTAAAAGATGTCGGTAGGGTATTAGGAGTTCCTTACGGGGAAGCTAACAAAATGGCAAAGTTGATTCCTGTTTCACGGGGTAAACCAGCTAAGTTAAAAGTAATGATTTCTGATGATACTCCTTCGCCAGAATTTAAAGCAGCTTATGAGAATGGTGAAATTTTAGTAGAAGATAATGAAGGGGGAAAAGTCAGTACGATTTCTGTGCGCCAATGGCTAGATATGGCAATTAGAATTGAGGGTACAAATAAAACTTTTGGAGTACACGCTGCTGGGGTAGTAATTTCTAAAGAATGCCTGGATGAAATTGTGCCGTTACAAAGGAATAATGATGGGGCGGTGATTACCCAGTATTTTATGGAAGATTTAGAATCTCTGGGTTTGTTGAAGATGGATTTTTTGGGTTTGAAGAATTTGACGATTATTCAGAAAACTGCCAATTTGATTGAGAAAAATCATCACCTTTCTTTGATACCAGATGATTTGCCTGCTAGTGAAAGAAAGGCAATGGAAATTTTGGCTAAAGGAAATACTAAAAAAATGCCAGAGGATATTAATAAGACCTACAAACTGATTCAGTCTGGAGATTTGGAAGGGGTATTTCAGTTGGAATCTTCTGGGATGGTAGATGTGGTGAAAAAGTTGAAACCTACTTGTATTGAAGATATTTCTTCTATCTTGGCGCTGTATCGCCCCGGACCTTTAGATGCTGGTTTAATTCCTAAGTTTATTGACCGGAAACATGGGCGGGAGAAAATTGAATATCAGCATCCAAAGTTGGAGCCGATTTTGAAGGAGACTTACGGGGTGCTTTGTTATCAAGAGCAAATTATGAAAATGGCTCAAGATTTGGCTGGGTATTCTTTGGGTGAAGCTGATTTATTACGTCGTTGTTTAAGTGGTTCGACAAAACTAGTAGATGCAGCAACAGGTAAGTTAGTTAGTCTGAAAGAAATAGCTGCTAAACCTGAGTATTGGTTGAGTCGGAAAGTTTTTTCTTTAGACATCAAAAGTCAACAGATTGTTGAACAGCCAATTGTAGAAATTCATCCTAATGGTGTGCGAGATGTTTGGGAAATTACGACTCTCACAAATCGAAAAATTCGGGCAACAAACGACCATCTTTTTTATACAGTTTTAGGATGGAAGCCTTTAAAGGTTTTTTCGGTGGGCGATTGCCTTGGTTTGGCAAAAGAAATTCCGATTAATCATGGCAGTGAAATATCTGATACTCAAATCAAATTTACTGCTTATTTAATTGGTGGCGGGTATTTATCTAGGAAGAGTTCAGCTTGTAGTTATTTCTGTAATAGTGATTCTGAATTGATTACTGATTTTAATCGTTGTTCAAAAGAATTATTTGGCTCTTCAGCACCTATCGACCAACGACTAGATCCAGCAGGAATATTAGTTACTTATGTCCGTATAGGTTTTGTTTCAGGTTTTAATAATTGGGTAGATAATCATCTCAAATTTGCTAATTCACCGAATAAAGAAATTCCTGATTGGGTATTTTCTTTGTCTAGGAGTCAGTTACAACTTTTCTTAGGAATTTTATGGTCAACAGGTGGTGGCTTTAACAGAGCAATTGGGCATACAGATTACAACTCTACTTCAGAAGTTCTAGTCAGACAAATTCAACATTTACTTTTACGATTGGGTATTGTTTCTCTGTTCAATGTTAAGACAATCAAATCTCAAGGTCAGCCTGATATTTTCTATGGAGTTCAAATTACGGAGCGCGAGGATATGCTCAAGTTTTGTGATTTGGTACAGCCTTATTTGAGTCGTTACAAATGGCAGCTTTGTCAAAGTTGTTATGTAGTTATTAAAGGTCGGCAACCTAATCAATCTAAAAATTCGCTCCCGCCAGAAATTATTACTCTAATTGCACTGGCTAAAAAAGCAAGTGGTATGACCAGGGCAGAAATAGATAAAGTTGTAGATATCTGTCATGGCAAAGTCACATCAGATGTTGATTTTATAAATACTCCGAAGCAGTATTTCTCCAGTTACCGAATTAATCATTTAGCTACAAATTTCACCTCGGAAAATTTCCGAGAGAATAATCATTCACAAGTCTGTGGGAAAATTCAGGATTTAATAACTCCCCACTGCCCAAAGCCGAAATTATCCAATCACATAATTAATCATTTACAGACAAATTTTACCTCGCCAAATCTCCGAGAAAATAGTAAATCTCAAATCTGGGGGAAAATTCAGGATTTAACAACTCTCGACGCAAATAATTTCATTGCCAATATTGAGTTAATTCCAGAAACTAACAAAGCCAGCTTTATCCCCAAAGCAGAAATAGATAAACTCATCAATGATTTAACAACTCCCCCCTGCCCAAAGCCGAAATTATCCAGTCATCCAATTAATCATTTAGCTAAAATGTTCCCCTCCGAAAAATTGAGAGGGAATAGTAATTCCGAAGTATTTTGGGACGAAATTATTTCTATAGAATATATTGGCAAAGAAGAAGTCTTTGATTTGACAATTTCCGAAACTCATAATTTCATTGCCAATGATTTTATAGTTCACAACTGCATGGGCAAAAAGAAAGTCTCAGAAATGGAGAAGCACCGAGAAATATTTATTGATGGTGCCACTAAAAGAGGTGTTAATTCTAAAGTAGCAGAAGATTTGTTTGAGCAAATGATTAAATTCGCTGAATATTGTTTGACTTATGATACAGAAATTATGACCGTAGAATATGGTGCTATTCCTATTGGTAAAATTGTAGAAAATCAGATTTCATGTACCGTTTATACGGTTGATAAAAATGGATTTATTTATACTCAGCCCATCGCCCAATGGCATAATCGAGGTATGCAGGAAGTTTATGAATATAGCCTCGAAGATGGAACAGTTATCCGGGCAACACCCGACCATAAGTTTATGACAGAAGATGGTCAAATGCTGCCCATAGATGAAATTTTCGAGCGTAATCTTGATTTGAAATGTTTAGGGAGTGTGGCAGAATGGGACTTTCCTATAGTCAGTTAACATCTCAATTGAAGCAACAGATTGTTAAAGCATTTGAGGAGGGAATGGAATGCCGAGAAATTCCAGACTTTCTCAATGTAAGTAAACGCTCAGTTGTACAAGTATTGGCAGAAGTAGGAATTAATAACAAGCGAAGGAATCGTTATAGTCTTGATGAGACATACTTTAATACCATTGACTCACAAAGGAAAGCATATTTACTTGGGTTAATGGCCGCAGATGGTTGTTTCACTTCAAGGAATTATGTTACTTATGAATCAATGGAATTTTCTTTGCTTGAGTTGTTTAAAGTTGAGTTGAGAGACACCGGAGATATTCCTACTACTACCAATGGATAATTGAAAATTGACAATTGATAATTAATCAAGCGGGTTTAAAGCCTTTTCTTTTAAAAAGAAAAGCGGTCGGGGGATGGCGAGGTATCCTCGATGAATGTCCAATCGACCAAGAGAAGTCAACAATTTTCTCCTTGGTATCAATCCTCTTCCTTTAAGACAGAGGTAATTATCAATTATCAATTATTGAACTTTCCACAAGGAAAAGCAAAAATAAAGCAGATTTTAAGGAGTTACTATCGTGGTGAAAATTGTTTCTCGCAAGCTGGCAAAAACAGAAAATGTTTATGATATTGGTGTGGCTAAAGACCATAATTTTGTTTTAGCGAATGGGTTAGTTGCTTCTAACTGTTTCAATAAATCTCATTCTACAGCTTATGCTTATGTGGCTTATCAAACTGCTTATTTAAAAGCAAATTATCCAGTTGAATATATGGCAGCTCTCATTACTGCTAATAGTGGCGACCAAGATAAAGTACAGAAATATATTGCTAATTGTCAGAAATTTAATATTGAAGTTGAACCGCCAAATATTAATCGCTCAGAAGTAGATTTTACTCCCCTGCCAAAAGAAGTTACAGAGGAAGCCAAAGATAAAATTTTGTTTGGATTATCGGCAGTAAAAAATGTTGGTGATGGAGCCATAGAAGCAATTTTAAAAGCACGAAAAGAAGGAGGTGAGTTTAAATCTTTAGCAGATTTATGTGACCGGGTTAATATTCATGCCATGAATAGTCGAACCTTGGAGTCTTTAATTAAATGTGGAGCTTTCGATAAAATTCAATCAAATCGTAACCAACTAATAAAAGACCTGGATGGTGTAATGAAATGGGCACAAGACCGAAATAAAGACCGCGATATGGGGCAACTCAGTTTATTTGATGTGGCAGAAACGGCAATGCCTGCTTTTGATTCTGCTCCTAAACAGTCTCCTGTTAATGATTTTCCTGCTAAGGAAAAATTGCAGTATGAAAAAGAAATTCTGGGATTTTATGTGTCAGACCATCCTCTCAAATATGTGCAAGAGCAAAATCAAATTAAGGATGTTATTACAATCGCCCAGATGAAGGAAAATAAATCCAAGTCACCTGCAAAATTAGTAGTAATGTTGTCTGGAATTAAATATCATCTCACCAAAAAAGGCGCTCCAATGGCATTTATCCAAATAGAGGATATGACTGGGCAGGCAGATGCAGTAGTTTTTCCCAAGACCTATGAAGAAATTAAAGGCTTACTGATAGAAAATGCTTTGTTAGTTTTCACTGGAAAAGTTGATAATAAGGATGATGAAAGTCAGTTATTAGTAGATAGTGCAGAGGCAATTGAAAAGGTAATGGCAGATTCAGTAGAACAACAGGAAAAACCAGTGGCAGAATTAGATAATTATCAAAATGAATTAAGAGATGAAAATATAGAAGGTAATCAAGCTGTTGCAGAAGTAGAAAAACCTGTGAAGCAATTAGAGGAGAAAAAAAATCCCCCGATAAAAGATGTTGAATTATTTATAACTGAGAGTGATTTTATCAGACAAAGACAAAGAATTATTTTACAACTGCCAATACATAATATTCCTGAAGATAATTCTTTGTTTGAAAAGATTAAAGCTATTTTGAAAGAACAATCTTCTGGGGATGAGGAAAAAGCGAAAGTAGAAGTGTTAGTCCGGACGTTTGGTCAATATTACGAGGAATTAATTCGGCTAAATCGGAAATACTGGGTTGAGGATGGCGAGGCAACTGTTAGTTGTCTTCAAGGTGCTGGTTTTGACGCAGAAGTTTCAACCTCAGAGGCAATTTCTTTTAGGAAATTTCAAAGTTGAAAGTCAAAAAAAGTTTTAAATCTGAAATTATATCATGTTTGGATGAATACTTATAATACTGATAAATAGTTCAGCAATTAACAATTAACAATTAATAATTACCTCTTCTTAAAAGAAGGAGATTAACACTTAAGATTTTTTTTTTATTTTATCTCCTTAAAAGGGTCGGCTTTAAACCTGAATTGTTTAATTATTAACTATTAACTATTAACTATTAATTATTCGGTAACACCTTAATAGGCAACAGGGAAAGGAGAAGAGAAGGAGAATCAGGCAAATTATTCCGAAGACCAAGGTTCAACAATTAATAATTAATAATTAATAATTAATAATTAACAATTACCTCTCCTTGAAACGGATTGGATTGACTAATCATGAAAATTTTTTCTTGTCTCTTGGTCGATTGGAGGACAGCGAGGAGAC
>JBARXI010000431.1:0-9096 GCA_049647275.1 Microcoleaceae cyanobacterium | reverse complement strand
TGCTTATCTACTGAGTCAGTTAATATTTGCCCACCTCATCAGGTCTTGCCTCACAAAGGTCGGTGGGCAAATTTGACCGGATTTACCACCTGTCTCTATAGTTCATTCAATCTTTGCCCACCCTACTCTGTGCTTATCTAATACTTGGCACAGTTATCAGCACTGAAGTCGCGACATTTTCATTTTGAAGAGCACACAAAAAAAATCCAGAAGTTTGTCAGGTGGTATATCAAAAAAAATGTGATAGTATAAATATAGTGGGGGTTGTTCGTCTATATACATGACTTTTTATTCAACGCAAAAAGGATTCGTAAAAGTAAGCGATCGCAACGTCATCTAATCATAAAAACAACTTCTACCCAAAAAGCAATAAAAACCATTATGAAATTTATCAATCCCAAGGTCGATTATGGCTTTTAAAAAATCTTTAGTATCTAAATAAACTTGCGTTCCTGTAATTGCTTCTAAGATTCCCATTTATCTCGCTCTTGATTAATAAAATTATTTACTTCAGAGGAAGTAGCAAAACATCCTTTGCCACTACCGATGAGACTTTTCAAATAGTTTTTTTGTAGGAGGAAGATTTATATTGCTGGATTTTACTAGCAATATAAGCAATTAATTCTAACTGTTGCTCAATACTCATACTATCTATTTGTTGAATTACATTTTCAAAAGAAACAATATTTTCGGTCATCGTACAATTTCCTTTTTGATCAACTATTTGAGTTAAATACTTACTATATATTTTAATTCCTATCCTCAAACCCCGCGACTTCAGACAAAGTATAAAGAGGTCTACCTTTCACTTCTTCATAAATGCGCCCAATATATTCTCCCAAAATTCCAATACTTACTAATTGTACCGCTCCTAAAAAGAAAATTGCCATCATAATAGTTGCCAAACCAGTTAATGGTGAATCTGGATAAAAAATCCGCCAATATAAAACTAAACAAGCCATTAATAAAGCAACACAAGCAGCAAATAATCCTACATAAGTAGACAATCGTAAAGGTACTTTAGAAAAAGAGACTAAACCATTAATTCCTAAAGCTAAAGACTTGGTAAAAGTATATTGAATATCTCCAGCAAAACGAGGTTCCCGCTCAAATTTAATCGCCGTTTGTCGAAAACCAACCCATGCTCTTAAACCTCGAATATAACGATTAGTTTCTGGCATTTTATTCAACACATCCACCACACATCTATCCATCAAACAAAAATCCCCCGTATCAATGGGAATTTCCACATCTGCTAAATGTTTTAAAATCCGATAATACAGAAAAGCAGGCAACCTTTTTAACCAACTTTCTTGATGTCTTTTTGTCCGTTGAGCATAAACAACTTGATAACCCTGTCGCCATTTTTCAATTAAGTCTGGAATTAACTCCGGCGGGTCTTGTAAATCTCCATCTAAAACTACAATAACTTTCCCCCTGGCAAAATTTAAACCAGCAGTTACAGCAATTTGATGCCCAAAATTACGGGCAAAACTTAAATAACAAATTCGAGAGTCTTGTTGATGTAATTCTCGGAGGATTTGGAGAGAGCGATCGCGACTCCCATCATTAATTAAAATTAACTCTACATCTCCATCCAATCTATTCATAATGGCACTCATGCGCCGATATAATTCTGGCAGATTTTTCTCTTCATTATAAATAGGAATTACTAGAGAATATTTCATAGAATATTTTATTGACGGATAATTAATTATAATATTTTAGGTTAGCAAGTGAGACGCAACCCAACAGATACCAATAAAAGACCTAGATATATTAGGTTTTGTGATTCAACCAAACTTATATATATTCATAATGGCACTCATGCGCCGATATAATTCTGGCAGATTTTTCTCTTCATTATAAATAGGAATTACTAGAGAATATTTCATCATCTTAAACCAGAAGGAAAAAGGAATAAAAAATAACTCCTTATTTCAATAGACATTTTCAAAAATTATATCAGCCTGTTTGAGCAAATTTCATAGAAGCCTTATCTGGAACATATCTATATTTTTGCAGATGTCTAATAATCTCAATTAAAATATAATACTCCTAGATAAACTTACAGCAAATATAGCAAATATTATGATATCAAATAATTTATGGAAAATAAATCAACAATTAGCAACAGTCTGTTTATCCCATCCTTTTGTGCAAGGAATTGCTGACGGTACACTGCCTCACAAAAGTTTTGCCTATTATGTGGGGCAAGATGCTTTTTTTCTGGGAGCATTTGCTCGTGCTTATAGTATTGCTGCTGCCAAATCTCCAGACTGGAAAACATTTGAATTATTTCATACTCTCGCAGGTGGAGTAAAAGAAGAATTACAACTACATCAAAGCTATGCTGCTAAATGGGGAGTTAACCTAGAAACTATTACCCCAGGATTTGCTACACGAAGGTACACAGATTTTTTGCTGGCAACTGCCTGGAGTAATAATATTGGCGCGATCGCCGCAGCAATGACTCCTTGTATGCGACTTTATGCTTTTTTGGGACAACAGTTAGCTACACCAGAAATTCCAGAGCATCAATATTCTGACTGGATTCGTACCTACAGTAATCAAGAATTTGAACTTTTAGCCCAAAGGTTAGAAAGTTTGACAGACCGCTATGTAGATAATATTGAGCAAGCAGAATCAACCTACTGTTACGCCATGCTATGCGAACGAGATTTTTTTCAAGCAGCTTGGGAAATGGCAGGTATTAATAGAGAGTAGGGGAGTCGGGGAGTCGGGGAGTCGGGGAGTCGAAGGAGGAGAAGGTAATTAAAGTTGACTCAAGCGGGAGTTATATGAAATATGTTAATGTTTGCTACCAAAGATTGATAGGGAGATGGGGAGATGGGGAGATGGGGAGATGGGGAGATAGGGAGATTCGTAAGTAGCACAACTTTTTGTATTTCATATTACATATTTTTGAGTTCTAAACACTAAACAGGACTTATACCATCAGGCAAGAAACCGGGTTTATTCGTAGATATCTGGTCTGAAAACCAATAATTTTTATAGAAACTAGGTTTCCCGTGGGTAAGTCCTGACTAAATAAACTAAGACGTTGTAGTTTTGATTGACTATTGGGTAAGTCCTGACTAAATAAACTAAGACGTTTTAGTTTTGATTGACTATATTTATTTCCTTAAGTCGTGAAAATCAAGAAATCATCAATTTATCTTTCTTTTAACTTATTTCTACTAACGCCCTAACTTATTCGGAATACCTTCACAACCACCAGGTATCGTTTTTCTACTTTTTTCTCCAGACCAGGCACAACAATAATAACGTTGTTCCTCAGACAAGCGCTTAACTCCGGTAAAATTAACATTTTCTACAACTGCACCAGTGCAAGTACCTGTTTGATAGCTAGGCACATGAGTACGACTGCGGGGAGTAGCAGTTTCAGCAGTGCCATAAAAAAATCTTGCTCCCCTCAAGTCAGCACCTACCAAATTTGCTTCAAACAGAATAGTGCGGGAAAAATTTACTTTTACCAAGTCACAACCACTCAAGTTAGCTCTAACCAGATTAGAATCACTTAAGTCAGTCCACCGTAAATCTGTTTTTGTCATGTCGGCACCTGCTAACATAACTCCTAAATCAATCACACGAATACCATATTCTCTATCTTCGGCATAACCACCATTACCGTCGAGGATGGGGCGATTTAGTAGTCGATCGCGCTTAATCGGCGTTATTAGTCTAGACTGAGATAAAAATCGGAGAATTTTCGCTTTACCTTCTGCATCTACACTTTTAACAATAGCTGCTGTGCGTCCTTCGGCGATCGCTCTTTCTTGGGGCCAATCTTCTAAGAAACCTTTGTCATCCATTGCCAAATCAGAAACTCCTTGAAAGTAAGCATCAATGGTTTGTTGTTGAGTGATGCGGTTTTGTTGGATTGTCAAATCTTTAGAAATAACGTATTGTCGCCAGGCTACATATACAGCAATAACCGCAATCAAAATTTGACCCAAGGCTCCGATCAGTTCGCCCACCGCACCAATAGCATTCCAGTTAATCTGGATATTACGGCTTCCTGGTTGTTGATTTGCCCCACTTAACATCAGTAAACCGACAATAGCCGCCAGGATACCAAAGCAAGCAACGATCAGATTACGCCAAATGGCAGGAATCAAAGTTTTCCAAACCTTGCCCCAACTTGGCCAAATCATCCGTACAGAAGTTGCCATTGCTACTAAAGCACTGACATAACCAAGTAGCACGTTATCTACAGCTAACCCCAGAATCATTATTGCGATCGCTAGGAGAGTAATTATGGATGCGACTCTGTTTCTTGGCCCTTCATCCTTTTGTTTGTCCACCGAACTATTATGTGTACCAGAGGTGAGTAGGGTTTCTTCTATTTCACGATCTATAGAGCTTGATGTTTCTATAGCTGTTTTTGCTGGAGTGATGGCTAATTTAGTACCATTGGGACTTTCTAAGGTGGGGCTGGAATTGGCAGAATTAATTGGAGAAGAGTTTGAATCATTGTCCATAGTATTTTTAATTTTTGAAAATATCGAAAATATAAAAGATCGTAATTAGTTAAGTTTTTATAATATTATCCCTAAGAATTTGGAATTATGAAGGCGGAAAATTAGATTGACAGTTATGGAGCAAGTTTAGCTACAGATTAGGGTTTCTATCAATAATATAGGGAGTGAACCTGCCAAGACAAAAGTCAAAAGTCAGAAAATAGGGGTAAATTTAAAGATTAAGGCCACAGAAGAATATTTATTATATAGCAGTCGCCATTACTATTAGGACATTCTCGCTCCTTTCAAATTTAGTCCGTGCTGCGAATGTAGGGGCGAATGGCCATTCGCCCCTACAGACTTCTGACTTCGAGATTGCTTTCGGCCCGAATGCTGCGCAAACGCTCTGCGCTTCTGACTTCAGCTATACTCCACTAATTAATTTAGGGATTTTGATTTAGATGTGATAATTGGTAGTTAGTTTAACTATCTTATGGCTTAGAGGCCGTATATTTTCTATTAAGATAGGTGAAGAGGTACGAAAAATACCTTTGTTTAAAATGTAGCCATTTTTGTAAATAAGATCATGACGACTTCTGAAATTCTAGTTAATAAGGAAAAATTAGAGAATCCACCTTTGGAAATACATTATTTGGGCGATCGCTCTTTGCGTCAGTCAGCCAAGCGTGTGGCTAAGGTCGATGATAATATCCGGCAACTGGTGCGAGAAATGCTCCAAACTATGTACACTGCTGATGGTATTGGTCTGGCTGCACCCCAGGTTGCTGTCCAAAAGCAAGTGATTGTGATTGACTGTGACCTAGAGAATGCTGCGACACCTCCTTTGGTGTTGATTAATCCCTCTATTAAAAAGTACAGTAATGATGCTTGTCTTTATCAAGAGGGATGTCTGAGTATTCCTGGGGTGTATATGGATGTTAAACGTCCATCAGTTATTGAAGTTGTCTATAAAGACGAAAATGGTCGCCCTCAAACTCTTCAGGCTAAAGAATTATTATCTAGGGCTATTCAGCATGAAATGGATCATCTTCAAGGAGTGTTGTTTGTTGACCGGGTAGAAAATAAGTTAGCACTTAATGAAGAGTTGGCCAAATACAAGTTTTCTCCAAAGGCGGTTAAATCTGTTACTTAAGTTAAGGTATTGGAAAATTTAACTTGACACTAACTTATGGTTCAGAAGTTCAAGATGAATTTTATACTTGACTTCTGCACCGTTTTTGTATCATATAAAAGAGAAAAAGTCAATAATATTTGGTAAAAAGATTATGGTAGGAACTCCTAAATCGAGTTTATTTTTGGGTGGATCTTGTGTGGCAGCGATCGCAGCAGTTGGTTCGATATTTGAGTTATCTTCTGGGGAGCCAGAATTGGGTGGTTTAGTAACAGGTGTAATTCTGAGTTTGAGTATACCTCTAGCAGCCTTATTGTTTTATTTAGCAATTCAAGATGCTAAGGCTAATCAGTAGAAATTAAGAAATAAACAATGAACAATTAGTAATTGATAATTGCTCATTGATAATTATCTCGACTCCCAAATATATCTAAAAAATGGCATTTCTGCGACAACTGTCTACGAAAAAATTAACTGAGGAAAAATTACTTAAGAAGTATCTATCTGAGACAGAAGAAGTTATGCTAGGACGCCATTCAAGTTGTCAAATTGTCCTAGATACAAAATTGTATGGGATGGTTTCCCGCCGTCACGCATTAATTCGTCTTCACGGTACACAAACAAATACCACTGGTTTTAAGTGGGAAATTTGTGATTTAAATAGTGTTAATGGTACTTATATTAATGGCAGAAGGGTGTCAGGATGTCAAGTATTACAGGTGGGCGATCGGATTACTTTGGGATACAATGGACCGGAATTTGTCTTTGATAACTTATCATCTCAAAAATCTAGCCCATCAGTATCCCCAGCAGTAAACGTTAATCCACCCCCTGCTAAATCAATTTCTTCTAATAGTCAAGGTGAAAATGCTATTACTTTGACACAATTATTTCCTATTGCCTCCACAGGAAAACAATTAGCTAAAAAAGCTTATCTTTATCCAGGTATTATCACTGTAGTTTTTGTGGTATTGATGTTTTTGACAGTGGGTAAAGTAGAAGCTTTTAATTTTCTCTTAGCAGCTTATATTTCTAGTGCTGCTTATTTCTTTATTTATCAACTCTGTGGCAAACAAAAACCTTTGTGGGTATTATTAAGTTCTGCCTTGACTACTATATTAATTTTAGTCAGCCCAATATTGACAGTTTTTATTGGAGTATTTCGCCTAATATTGCCTGGTGATATATCAGTAAATCCAGAACAAGTTGGTTTTCTTGATTTCTTGCTTAGGATGTTTTTTGGAGCAGGATTAATGGAAGAATTGCTCAAGGCAATACCGGTATTTTTAGCATTATTAATTGGTCGGATTTTACCTTCTCCGTGGGGAGGAAAAATTGGTGTTTGGGAACCTTTAGATGGAATTTTATTAGGTACAGCTTCAGCAGTAGGATTTACTTTGTTAGAGACTCTTGGGCAATATGTTCCTAGTATTGTTGATAATGCTAGCCTCCAGTTAGGAGTAGATGGCGGTCAGTTGGTAGGGTTACAGTTATTAATTCCGAGAATTTTAGGTTCGGTAGCAGGACATCTTGCTTATAGTGGATATTTTGGTTATTTTATTGGTTTAAGTGTGCTGAGACCTCGTAACAGTTGTTTGATTTTAGCGGTGGGTTATTTGACGGCATCTAGTCTTCATGCTTTATGGAATGCTGCTGGAGTTTTAAGTATATTTATTTTGGCATTTGTGGGGGTAGTTTCTTATGCGTTTTTGGGAGCTGCTATTTTGAAAGCCAGGGTACTTTCTCCTACACGAAAAGAAAATTTTGCGACTCAGGTTTTAATTAAGTGAAATGTGAATTTAATAATTAATAATTACTTTTCCCTAAAAAGAAGAGGATTGACTAAAAGGAATTTTTTTCTTGTTAGCCATTAATAAGGAAAGGCTTTAAACTTCAATTCTGCTTATTATTCCTAATTACCTTTTTTCCAAATAATACTACCAGAAGCTCTTTGATTTTATTTACTTTGAGAAGTAAGTAGTAGTGCAAAATTATTTGTATATTTACTGGCTGGCTATATTTATTAGTGACTCTACTATAGCAATCCTAAATCATTTGTCATAAATCAAAAAATAGATAAAAATCCTGAAACTCTTACCTCTGTTCCCTGTTCCCTGTTCCCTGTTCCCTGTTCCCTGTTCCCTTTTTCTAGGATATTTTTTTCACAACCACGCCGAGGACTGCTATATGAATGCTTCTTGTTTACTTCCTAAAATATTAAATTAATTTTGCCCAGGTACTTATTAATCTCAAGATATCACCCAGTGGAAAAAGTCATCCTGAAACTGGGCGATCGAAAGACGCATAGTGGAAGCTTTCCACAGTAGTCTGAATGATATTTATTTATTCTACTAAGTTCTCGTATATTACAACTTTGCAATTAATTAAGAGTTGTTTTAAATTTTCCATAGCCTTTTCTGCTTGCAGTTTTTTGTCTGAAGTGAAAGTGCCAATTATCTCTACTCCAGATTTCAAATTGATTTATTTTGAGTAAAAGATTGACTTGAGACTTGAATGCCAATCAACAAGTAAGTGCCATTCTTCTATCCTTACGACTTTAGACAAACTTCTGAAAAAATCAGGAGAAATAGCTATACCACTTATAAAGCGCTTCAATGTTAATTTTGAAACAAATGCTGATTCGTACCACTCTTTTTGTGTTTTTTTCCAACCTTTTTTTATTCTCGCTATATCTACTTTTTTCATACCTTCTTTTGAAAGACTTATAGAACTTGAACTTTTTCTTCTAATCATATAACACCTCAAGTATGTGGTAGTTAAATACTGCTATTAGCGTATATTCCTTTTATATATTGAAAAGAAGTAAGTAAACAAAAAAAAAGTGCCACTTTTATCATCCACTTTTATCATGTGGTTTTATTATCTGTGTGTAGATTGTGTGCTAGTTCAGAAACTGTTACAGGAATTAACTTATGAAACGGCAGTAATTGTAAGCCTTCACAGAGAAACAATGTTGCACTTTATAGTATTGTCACAATGTGCCACCTTTAGTATGGTGACATTGGTCAATTTCACACTTTTAGTATTTTCTAGTATTGTCACAGTCAAAGTTTATAGTCATACTAAATCCGGTTTAGACAGGAGCTTTATTATCAGGGTAAGGCAGAAGGCAGAAGGGTTGGAAGGATTTAGAAAAAATATCCTTTCATAAGCGGGGATTTGAGGTCATAAAAAAACTTTCAAAATAAGCCAATATTCTTATTTTGGTCTCAATATTATTGATTGAGGTAAAGTTATCCTGTTTTTTCTTCTATATCTTTAAGTAAGTAGGTAATAAGTTGAAATAAAATACTGGAGAATAAAAATGGCAAATAACATGGCAAATAAATCTGCTCAAGAAAATCAAACACAATCAACTTGTATAGAAACTGAGGAAGTAACTCCCATAAATGTAATCTATAAACTTACCGAGATGGCAATCGAAAATCAAGATGCTAGTTTAATCATTGCTGGAGCAAT
>JBARXI010000430.1:0-2470 GCA_049647275.1 Microcoleaceae cyanobacterium | reverse complement strand
GCACAACTACTTTAACGCCCCTACGACTCCTGACTCCTCTGTGCTTATTTATAAGTATTCAACCGGACATGATATTATTCCCCTTTGCAATGGCAGTAATAGGTATCAGAAGCTCGTTTCATATGTTGTAGTTGATAAATCAGCTCTAAGTCCCGATCAAAAACTTTCTGTAGATGCTGGAAATGACGACGAATTCTTTTTATCACTGCATTCGAGACAATACTCCCCTCAATACATCTGCACTCACTTTATCTGTCACAGTCACCACACCTAAACCAGTGGGCAACACAAATCTCACCTTACCTGCTTTCACCTTTTTATCTGTTTGCAAAGAAACCAAAATCTCCTCAATATCCAACCCACCCGGCAACTTTGTCGGTAAAGCAGCTTTTTCAATCAAACCTAACTGACGACCATCGCTCTGTTCATCCCACATTCCTAACTCTACCGCCAACCGACTTGCCGCTACCATCCCAATACCCACCGCTTCACCATGAGTTACCACAGTATAACCAGTCAAACTTTCCACCCCATGACCGACAGTATGACCGTAATTCAAAATCGCCCTTAATCCCGATTCTTTCTCATCCTTTGCTACCACATCGGCTTTACTTTGGCAAGACCTAATCAGGATTTGCTCTAATAACCCCGGTGTCAGATTATTGATTTCATCAAGTCTCTGACTATTCTCCATTTTGGCAAACAATTCTGCATCCCAAATTACCCCATATTTAATAACCTCCGCCATCCCACTGCGAAACTCGCGTATAGGTAAAGTTTTCAATACTTCCGGGTCAATTAATACTAACCGCGGTTGATGGAAAGCGCCAATCAGATTTTTACCTTGGGGATGATTTACTCCCGTTTTTCCCCCAACAGCAGCATCCACCATCGCCAACAGAGAAGTCGGCACTTGTACCACATTCAAACCGCGCAACCAAGTAGCTGCAGCAAACCCAGTCATATCCCCAACTACCCCACCACCCAGGGCAACCATTGTCGAAGAGCGTTCGAGACGATGTGCTAAAGCTGCATTATAGATAGTTTGCAGAGTTTGGGGGGTTTTGTATTCTTCTCCGGCGGGGAGAATGCAGTGGGAGATGTCAAAGCCTGTTTGTTTGAGGGAGGCGATCGCTCTTTCGCCGTAATGAGCGAATATTTCTGGGTTGGAGACTAGCAAGACTTTTTTCCCCAAGTTGAGAGGTTGCATTTTTGGGCCAAGTTGGTCGAGGTTGCCGGAGGCGATCGCTATCTCATAAGATTTTTGGGGAAGTTGAACGGTTATTGATGCCATGAGTGATTTAAGACTTTGCTATTTTGAACAATAAATATTAGACTTAATTTTATAGTTTATTTTAGCCATTTTGGAGAAAATTTAATGACTGTTGGTGGAATTATTGCTTTTTTTGTGCTGTTTGTTGGTTTTTTAGGTGTGGCTGCAGTTCTAATGTTTGGCTTGCGTGCTGTTAAGTTAATCTAGAATTGTATCATTTTTCCCGTTAAACTTTTAATGGTTTGACGGGATAATATAGGGCTTTATCTAGCAAAAAAGAATTTACCTTAGATAAATTAGTAAGGAAAATTAATTAGGTAAGCTAAAAATTATCAAGAATTGTATATTCCTTGTTGCCTGACGGAGCAGATTAGCTATTGCCTGTTGCCTCCCCAAAAAATTGGATATATAGTTTAAATGCGCTGGCAGCTTACTCCTGCATAGTAATGTTCAAGTACAAATTTTAGCATTATCAATTATTTATGAAGTTCCAGATAGCTCCGATACAATATGATTACTTAATTTTTGAGAAAATGATCGGGTTTTTAGCACCCTTCCGTCTAATACCTAGTCGCATTGTATTGTTAAAGTTGTCTATATAGCTATAGCAATCTTATTTAGTTGGTGAGATATTCTCAGCTTTTAGGGAACAGAGAACCGGGAAAAGGGAATGAGAAAAAGCGAAGCAATAAAATTATTATGAATCATTCCCAAACGCTATAGTTAGAATTTTTTATTAGCCTCATAAAGATAATATACATCTGGTGGAAACTAAGTTTTTGTTCGGGCATTACAAGGGTTTTAGATGAACTATTGGAGAGGTCTAATGCTTAAATTCAAATGTTTACGAATAAATAATTTTAACAGTTTGTGGGCTTGGTAGATTGCGTATTGGAACTTTAGTTTTAGCGACTAATTAAGACTAGTAAAAATTGGCATAAGCGCTGCTCCTCTGAAGGAGGCTCGCATATAGCTATGGAGCTTTAGCTTTCTTCGCTCAACTATCAGTAACGGTCTCAAAACCTAATTTTTTCTTGGACAATAATCCACAATAATTGGTCTCAAAGCCTTTTGACATCCTCTCCGGCCTGTTAGCGAAGCTCCTCTGAAAGAGGCAGGCACGGAGATTCCTACTGAACCGTAGCTCTTCGGTGGGTTGACGTTTTGCTGGCGCAAAGCTCCGCTAACATAGGCTGC
>JBARXI010000429.1:0-6721 GCA_049647275.1 Microcoleaceae cyanobacterium | reverse complement strand
ATTTTACTTTTCGTTACATACTGATGATTTTTTCTGCCTACCTAATTACCTATAACCTACAACCTACCACCTAACACCTTCTTCAAGGGAATAGGTTTTTCAAGGATTTTACTTTTCGTTACATACTGATGATTTTTTCTGCCTACCTAATTACCTACAACCTACAACCTACCACCTAACACCTTCTTCAATTGAGTCAATTAGTATAAGTCAAATTCTCAATTGCCCGGTCGATCAAATCGCAACCTGCCTCGACACTTTCCACCGTCGCCAACTGGCCCCGCAACTCACCCGCCCCAGGAAAACCCTTCGCATACCAAGTCATGTGCTTTCTGGCTTGCCTAATTCCGCGATCGCCCTTATATTCCCATAATGCCCGTAAATGGTCCTTTGCACATTCGAGCTTTTCTACCGCAGTCGGCGGTACTCTTTCCTCACCATTTTTGAAGAAATAATCAATTTCTCCCACCAAAAATGGATAACCCAAAGTGCCACGGGAACACATCACCCCATCAGCACCAGTTTCTTCCAAACAACGTATTGCAGCATCTACAGAAAAAATATCCCCATTAGCAATAACTGGAATTGACAGTATTTCTTTAACTTTACCAATCCACTCCCACCTTGCCTGGCCATTATAACCTTGAGCCCTGGTACGACCATGTAAAGTTAACATTTGGGCCCCCGCATCTTCCATCCGTTTGGCAAATTCCAGGATATTAATTTCTTGATTATTCCAACCAATTCTAGTTTTTACAGTAACAGGAACTCCTACCGCTTTTACCACACTACTAACAATTTCTCCCGCTAATTCTGGTTGTCTTAATAAAGAAGACCCCCCACCATTTTTAGTAATTTTATTAACAGGGCAACCCATATTAATATCAACAGTATCAGCTCCTTCTTTTACTGCCATTTCTGCTGCTTCTGCTAAGAAGTCAGGGCGACAATCAAATAGTTGAATACTAATTGGTCGCTCATTATTATCAACCTCCATTATTTGAGGTAATTCTTTCACATAATGTAGCCCCGTAGCATTCACCATTTCGGTATACATCATTGACTCTGGAGCATAACGACGCACCAAGCGACGAAATACTAAATCGGTTACTCCTGATAATGGTGATTGAAGCACGCGACTTTTAACTTCAAAGTTGCCAATTTTGAGTGGAGTAGCTAATTTTTGTTTTAATTCAGGAGATAGAACAGTCATTATCGTAATAGTAAAGTTAATTTTAGTTAGGCCAAAGCAAAATAAAATTAGATGTATTTATACTAATTCATTTTAAATATTTCACGAATAATTTCTAACTTCTGTCAAGTCAAAGTTTTCAGTTAATAAAATCTTACAGCACTTCCCGTTGCCCGTGAGGTACTTATGTTTATGGTTTTAGGGAACAGGGAACACTTAACTGGGAACAGGGAATGGGGAATAGACAAAAAATATTCCAGATCGTCAGTTGTACCTCATTAGTAAGGAATCTGCTGTAATTTCGATCTTTGACTCTTGAATATAGACTTTTGACTTCAGTAAAACAGCATAGATTATATTTGATTTTTTAAGATTCTATAGCAAGGAACGAGTTAGTTAAGACTTATGCTGATGATGAACTTTAGACAGGGAAATGCTTTTCCCGCTGTTGCCTGTTCCCTGTTCCCTGCTATAAATGTTATATATTCTCTAGTTGTAAATTTATAAATTGTTATTACATTTTGGATTAGTATCATGGAAACTTTTCAGAAAATCATATCTGTGCTAGCTTTTTTATCTATAGGATTTTCTCTTACAGAAATCTACTTAACAATAAATCCAGTCTGGAAGCGAAAACATGAGCCTCTAGTTGCAGAAAGTATATCTGTTAGTGGTAATCTAATTTCTTTAATTCCCGGATTTCTTTTTGCAGTTAACTTTCTTTTGAGTGGAGAATATATAGGTTTTATAGACACCATATTATTTGCTGGTTTGGCAGTTTTCGAGATTTTTGTAGGAATATCATTATGGGTACCAGGAGAAAGAAAAAAAGGATTATGGGCTTTAATCAAACAAACCCTTAATTTAGAAAGAAAAGAAGCTGGAGATTTAGCTAAGTCATTTTTAAAACCTTCGGGAGCAAAAAAAATCATCAATATTTTAAGCCAGGTAGCTATGATTGATGAAGTAATTGACCCCAGAGAAAAACAATTTATTCAGTCATTTGCCGATCATTGGGATATCCATTTTTCCTGGGAAAAATTCACAAACAATCAAACAGGAAATAGTTCTGTAAATTTGATAAATTTACGTCAGGATGTAAATGATTATTTGGCAACTTCCCCACCACAGAAACAAGTATCAGAATTAAAAGATATTATCGATGCTCTGGTGAATATTGATGAAGAAGTTTCCGAAAAAGAAAGGCTAATCATGGGAGAATTAGATGGCTTACTTTCTGAATATATTAGTCAAGAGTCAAATGCTGCTAGATATCATGTAATAGTAGTACCACAAAACGAACGGCAGATTCAAGTAGTGACTACTTCACTATCAGAATTAACAAGATATGAAGTAGGAGAAGGATTTGCTTATAATAGCGGTCCATTTTATTCAAAAGAATATGCAGATGTAATCTCTGATGGTTACCGTAGTCTCAATCTTTTGAGCATTGTGACTTTAACTCTTCCTAGTCAAATAAATTCTCTAGTTTCTGAATCAACAGATGAAGTATCTGACAATTAATTAATGGTAATTTAGATATTTTTGAGAGATAAAATTGCTTCAATTCAAACAGAATATATCAATCCTATTTTTTATACTTATGATTATTTATCGAATTAATTATTAATTAAATGATTAACCTCTAAAGTCTTCTGTTTAAGCAAGAAAAGAGAAATATTTCCCTTTTAGAAATTCTTATCTGTTTAAAGAATAGTTAATTATTAAATTTTTAATTACAGCAGTTTCCTACTAGATAAAATACATATATTTATGGTTGTAGGGAGTAGTATAGACGTTGAATGCAACGTTTATATAGAGTAGGCAAGATGGGAGTTAAAATAGTAAACCAGCAACAAATATTTATCTTGTTAGTTGTACCAGATTAATCTGCAATCTGCTGTATAAAGTATATAAAATTAAAATAAATTATATTTTTTTTGAAACATAACAGTTTAAGCTGAAGGAATATTTATCATCTCATTTGTTTCCAGATAAAAATCAACAATTAACTAATAGATTTCAAGTAATTAGACAAAAACATCAAGACGGCAAACACAACACTTTACTTACGGTTTGCCACAATGGCAGCTATCGCTCTTTGGCCGTAAATTAGAAAGAGTAAAAAGAAATAAAAAGAAAGAATAAATCCTGTCCTAAGAGTCCAAGATTCCTTAATGTTCGGTAAACACACCTTCATGGAATCGTCTAATTAACCCCAGTATAGAGATAAGTAACTAATCTTAAGACTGTATAAAAAATGGACTGGCCCTGGACTAAAACCATTGGGCTGAGATATTAGTCCTAAATCACCCGATCAGAATCGGGTTGACAAAAAGTAAAAATTTTTGTAGTAAATTGGAGCAAAAACACTGTTATGGCAAAAGTAGTCGGAATTGACTTAGGTACAACAAACTCCTGCGTTGCAGTAATGGAAGGAGGTAAACCCACAGTTATAGCTAATGCAGAAGGTTTCCGTACCACCCCATCTGTAGTCGCTTACGCCAAAAAGGGCGAAAAACTGGTTGGTCAAATCGCCAAGCGTCAAGCTGTGATGAATACCCAAAACACCTTTTACTCAGTAAAGCGATTCATCGGGCGTAGATTTGACGAAGTAACAAATGAAACCACGGAAGTTTCTTATAAAGTTCTCAATGTTAACGGTAACGTTAAACTAGATTGTCCAGCATTAGAAAAACAATTTGCCCCTGAAGAAATTTCAGCTCAAGTTCTGCGTAAACTGGTTGAAGATGCGAGTAAATATCTTGGAGAACAAGTAACACAAGCAGTAATAACCGTACCCGCTTACTTCAACGACTCCCAACGGCAAGCCACCAAAGACGCTGGTAAAATTGCCGGGATAGAAGTGCTACGGATTATCAACGAACCAACTGCTGCCTCTCTAGCTTATGGTTTAGACAAAAAGAGTAACGAAACTATTTTAGTATTTGACCTTGGTGGTGGTACATTCGACGTTTCCATTCTAGAAGTGGGCGACGGTGTATTTGAAGTATTAGCAACTTCTGGCGACACTCACTTAGGTGGTGACGACTTTGATAAAAAAATTGTTGATTTCCTAGCAGCGGAATTCCAAAAAGCAGAAGGAATTGACCTGCGTAAAGATAAGCAAGCGCTGCAACGTCTGACAGAAGCTGCAGAAAAAGCTAAGATTGAACTTTCTAGCGTTAGTCAGACAGAAATAAACTTGCCGTTTATTACTGCTACCCAGGATGGACCTAAGCATTTAGATACAACTCTAACTCGGGGCAAGTTTGAAGATATCTGTGCTGACCTAATCGATCGCTGTCGCATCCCTGTAGAAAATGCTATTCGAGATGCTAAGTTAGATAAAAGTGCTATTGATGAAGTAGTTCTAGTTGGTGGTTCGACCCGAATTCCTGCAGTTAAACAGATAGTTAAGAAAGTTCTGGGTAAAGAGCCTAACGAGACTGTTAACCCTGATGAAGTTGTAGCTGTTGGTGCTGCAATTCAAGCTGGTGTATTAGCTGGTGAAGTTAAAGATATTCTGTTGTTAGACGTTACCCCCCTATCTTTGGGTGTGGAAACTTTGGGTGGCGTAATGACAAAGATTATTCCTCGCAACACTACTATTCCTACCAAAAAATCAGAAGTATTCTCAACTGCTGTAGATGGTCAGACAAACGTAGAAATTCATGTACTGCAGGGCGAGCGGGAAATGTCTAATGACAACAAGAGTTTGGGAACTTTCCGCTTAGATGGAATTCCTGCTGCACCTCGTGGCGTACCTCAAATTGAAGTTACCTTTGACATTGATGCCAACGGTATTCTGAATGTAACTGCCAAAGATAAAGGTACTGGTAAGGAACAATCTATCAGTATTACAGGTGCTTCGACTCTGCCAGACGATGAAGTCGAGAAGATGGTGAGAGAAGCAGAATCTAATGCTACTGCTGACAAAGAGCGTCGTGAAAAAATTGACCGCAAGAACCAAGCTGACTCTTTAGCATATCAAGCTGAGAAGCAAATTCAGGAGTTAGGAGATAAAGTTCCTGAAGCGGATAAGACCAAAATTGAAGGCTTGGTTAAAGATTTGCGCGATGCTGTATCTCAAGAAGATGACGAGAAGATTACCTCTCTAACTACTGAGTTGCAACAAGCTCTCTACACTGTTAGTAGCAATATCTATCAACAAGCAGGTGGCGCACCAGGTGATGGTACAGCAGGTGATGGAGCACCTCCAAATGGTGATACTGCTGCTTCCGGTTCCTCTTCTACTGGAGAGGATGTGATTGATGCTGACTTTACTGAAACGAAGTAGTCTCTAATACCAAGCACGATCGAATAATGTTACAGATAATAGGAGTAGGGGCAATTTAGCTCTGAATGCTGACCAAACATGGAAAGCGGAGCATGACTACCAGAAAATAAATTTTCCCTACTCCTACCAACAGTCTAATAGACATCTGGTGGAAAATAAATAAACCTTTTAATTAGATCAGCTAAGGAAAGAAAAAGTCATCCTAAAAAATCCTTTTTCGTGTCTTTTTCGTAAAAATATCTTACCTGTTGCCTCTCTTGGTCAGCGTTCCCTCTCTTGGTCAGCATTCCCTCTCTTGGTCGGCTACCAGGTGCGTCTGTCGCCGACGCGGGTTCTGACCGCTTGCGTCTGTCGCCGACGCGGGTTCTGACCGCAAGCGAGCTGGCGTCGTCGCGGGGTCTGACCGCTGTTGCCTGTTGCCTACTCCTGCAAAAAATCTATATCTTTTTCGCAGAGGTCTAATAATTTAATTTGTAGCAAACTTTTTTCAGCCTTGGTATAACCTTTAAAGTACAACCATTATGTAGAGGTAAGTGCTGTATGGATGACCTTACACCATACAGCACTTACAAATTTCTGTAACTATCTTTCACTCAATTTTACCAACAACTTGATAATGGCAAAACCATCACCCATCGCTCCAAGTAATCATCCTCAGGCAGCTAAGGTTAAACAACTTCGCCAACTTAGCAATTTACTTGATAATGCTATTCGCGTTCCTGGTACATCTTATGGTGTTGGTATCGACCCACTTCTAGGATTAATTCCTGGAGGTGGTGATTTTTTGGGAGGACTTATTTCTGTTTACATTGTATTTTCTGCAGCCATGATGGGGTTGCCACGGGAAACTCTGACACGAATGGCTTCTAATATTGTATTTGATTCACTGGCAGGTACTGTGCCTATTTTTGGAGATTTGTTTGATGTCGCTTGGAAAGCAAATTCTAAAAATATGGATATTTTGGAGGGTCATTTAGAATCTCCTCAAGTTAGAAAAAGTGCCGATCGCTGGTTTATTTTTCTACTGTTAGGCGGTTTAATATTATTTGTAATTGCTATTGCTGCTTTAGGTTTTTTGATTATTAGTTTATTACTTCAGTTTATACAATTTATTATATCTGGTTAGTTTAACTGGGTTTTTTAACTAGATCGGGATTTACGCAAACACAATATATAGAACCCATTTGGTATCTTTTTGTCAATATTAAGTTTTTTTAACTAGGACTCTA
>JBARXI010000428.1:0-1551 GCA_049647275.1 Microcoleaceae cyanobacterium | reverse complement strand
GGTCTCGAATTCGTATCCATGACAAGGATGGAGATATCGAGGAGCCGGATGAGGTGAAAGTCTCACGTCCGGTTCTGAAGGAGAGGTAGAGGTGGTAACGCCTCTATCGACTCTAACAATAGTGCCCAGTTAATCAAAGCAAATTTAAATAGTACAAAATTTATTGAAGCTAATCTCAGTAAAGCTGATTTGAGTCACGCCTCTATTCAATCTGCTAATCTAAAATTAGCAGACCTAAGTCAAGCAAATCTTGTTTCTGTGAGATTACATTATGTTAATTTAACAGCAGCAAACTTGAGTCAAACAAATTTTGCTGGTGCTAATTTATATGATGTTAATTTAACAGCAGCAAACCTTAGTGAAGCTGATTTGAAAAATGTAGAAAGTTTTCATCAAGTTAATCTCTGTGCTGCTAACTTAACTGGTGCAAATTTAGTAGGCTTATCTTTATCCAGTAAAAAACTTACAGGTGCTAATTTAAATGAAGCAAAACTTTGTGGTACCGATTTAAGTCGCACTAATTTGAGTAATGCCAACCTCTCCTTAGCAGACTTGCGTGGAGCAAATTTAATTGCCACAAATTTAGAAAAAGCAAATCTTAAATAAGCAAATATAAGTGGTGCAAACTTTGGTGAAGGTGATAACAAAGCTAATCTAAAAGGAACAATAATGCCAGACGGCTCAATCCACGAATAATACACAAAAGTAAGAAGTTCAACTTTTTTCAGAAGCAAAATCAATATTTCTCATACCATTTTCGTACAAAAAAGGGTAAAGCCTTTATATGTAAATGCTTTTAGATTAGATCGGTAAGCCCTAACTATTAGCGACTCGCGACAGATAAAAATATTGGTAAAAATAAGTTGCACAAACTTTATCTGAAATGGATTGTGAATCTAGCTTCCAGACAAAAATTATTCAGATTATTTTAAAACAAGTCCTGAGTAATATCTAAATATCTATATATTTTTATAAGCTCGCCTCGCACTAATCGGATGAAAATTTGTATCCACAAATTGCACCGGACTATATGTATCTATCCACAAATGAGCGCCACACTTTGCCTGGTCGTGAGGGCGATAAACAATTCGACAAGGACCTTGAATTTCCAACTGATAACCATAGTCGTTGCGCTGGCCTTGCTTGACAGAAACTACCGGCTTCAATTTTGGTAGTGGATTTTTAGCATTTTGCTTAATTATGTGCTGATTCACATGAATCATAGTCGGTTTAGTACGCCTCTCCTTTGACCAAAGACCTTTGGGACCTCTGCGGCCCGGAGAAATTATCGGCATTTCTTCACCTGAAGATCCATAAACGGGAATTTGCCAGAAGCCATTTTCCTTATAAGCACCTTTGACTCTACCTTCAGCTAACAAAAACCGCAAACGTTGAGTAGAGAAACCAAGTAAAAGTGCAGCATCTCTATAGCGTGTCATCAATTAAGGAGGTTGACAAAAGGGATATTGTATGTTATGGGGCGATGGCGCTCGCTATGCCAATAAAATGACTGAGGCTACCAAATAAATTCCTCCCAGAAAGTTTACGGAA
>JBARXI010000427.1:0-2051 GCA_049647275.1 Microcoleaceae cyanobacterium | reverse complement strand
TAATATTTTATTCTATCATGGCAGTGCTACTTGGCATCACGATTGATGGGGAGTTAGTGGAGATGACAAATAAATTATCTAAATTATCTCTAAGCTTCTTCTGCTGCACGTTGCATCAATTTTCGAGACACTGATTGAGTGCCAGTATGTTGAAAGTAATTTGTGGACTGGTCAAGAAATGCAGCTACAAGGTCTAAACTATCATCAGAACACTCAACAAAACTACCAATCCGTTCAAAAATGCCTTCTGGGGTTAAACCAACGGAGCCAACCAAATTATCCATCCACCCCTGAACTGCTCCGAAGGTATTAGCAATAAAGCCTACTTTATCATCTTGGGGAATTGTCGCGCTAATAGCATCAAAAGCTGGATTTTCTGCTAGAGCACCTTTACCTTGTTCTTCTAGAGTAGCTTGTACTTTTTGCAGGAAGTCTGGACCTAAAGGTAGCAAACCATCGATACAGACCAAGGTAGCCATTCGCATCAGAGAAGGGCCACTATATTCTTCCCTTAGTCTTGTGACAAATTCTCCTGGATTAAGAACAGGTAGACCATTCAGTTTACTATAGGCTATCAACTCTGCTACTATTTTTAGACATAAGTCAATTGATTGACTTGTATCTGCTTTGGGAGTTATGCGACTTAAAAAGCTCATAAAGCCAATTTTTTCGCCAATTTTGCTGGCCATAGCTGCTGTTCCCAAGGCTCCGTCTACCTTATCTACTAGGTTATAAAACCACATAGCGCTCTGGTATCCATTGTCAGCATCATTATATAGTTCGATCGCTTTTTTGCGGATTTCTAGTACTCTATTTGCATCGGTTTCCCCTGTAATTACTTCAATAGTTCTGTCACAACCGACTACATTTTCCCACTCACCGGGGACTACAAAATCTAGGGCTTTGAGTGTTTTTATCGTTAGATTATCACTGGGTAGTTCATCCAATAAATAAATAATTGAATCGCTCACGTTTGACTCCTTTTTTTTGTTAATAGCTTTGATTTTACTTGTGCTTTTTTGATTTTATGTCTGTGTACTTTCATCAAAGTTTTTTTGACATAATTCTTAGCACGGTTGCTTTATTTAATTAATCTATATCGGACTACTTTAAGTAGCCAGGCGTAATTAAGTTTCAGTATGTCCGAAGCGACTGGAACGAAGTGGAAGGTTTTCGGCTGTCGCCGACATTAAACGCTTCGCGACATGAATGCGCAGCATTCCGGACCGAAAGTAATCTCTTGGGTTTTGACTGATTTAAATTTTGTTATCTAGTTGGGTTTATTCGCGCTTACCTACTTAACTACTTTAACTACCATAAAAAAAATGCTTTACTTAACCCTTAATATTTATCCTCTATGAGACAGCAATAAATAATCTACCTATAGACATAAATTGCGAGAATATAATATTTATCTATAAGCTATAATTAATCCCACCAGATTTTTAACTAAGTTACCCGATGTTTGCAAATATTTAAACACTAAAGTAATGTATCTGTCTTTTTAGTTAAAACTTATTATTTTTGATTTACTTTAATTTTTTTTTCAGTAGTCAAACCAAATTAATTGTATATTTGATTGTCCGGTGAAATAAGTAGGAAAAATTATTTTTAGACCGGGAAATCACACAACTACATTCCTTACTCCCGACTCCCGACTCCTTACTCCATACAATTTTTTTTTTCAGTAGTCAAACCAAATTAATTGTATATTTGATTGTCCGGTGAAATAAGTAGGAAAAATTATTTTTAGACCGAGAAATCACATAACTACATTTTTGATTCCTGACTCCCGACTCCCGACAAATGTTAAATTAATGCAAGCAGAGGTAGTTACTTAAAAATGCTAGGGCGATCGCGTAAGAAGTGCAAAGAATTATCGTACCAACCTTCACCCCACACGGTCGCCTCTGTTTAGTATCAATTTACCTTTAGCAATGTTTTAGATAATGAGCATACACATAACCATGACAAGGACCTGAAATTTCGGCCCAACCATCATGGTAACCAATAACATTTACACGAGTGCCCCGAGGTAATACATTAATAGT
>JBARXI010000426.1:0-7390 GCA_049647275.1 Microcoleaceae cyanobacterium | reverse complement strand
CATCAAAACTAAATTTACGACCTTGATATAGGAGGCGTTGTTTGATGATTTTTGGTGGTTCTGGATTGATTTCCATTTTAATTGCTAGAGGATGTTTTCATTAATTATATACTGCTATTTATAGGGTATACAAACTTTCTAATTTTGCCATTTTGCAAATATATCAATATTTTGCTTTTCCTGACGAGCAAGGAAATTTTATGGTTTAATCATCAAAAGTTATCAAACATAAAGTGGATGTAAGTTCTAACTGGCCACATTTTACGGCAATTAGGAGACTAAGGCCCTAAAGTTAGGGTTTGATACTAACTTGAGCCATATCTTACAATGAATCCAGGGTTTTTGTCTATAATTTCTAGGGTGTTTTTGAGGATGATGGAAAGTGTCTATGGTTAAAGCTCAATCGTGTAGAATCTCTAGTTAATTAATTTTGAAGAAGGAGGAAGGTATCCCCCATACCTCCCTTTGATAAGGATTTTGGATATAGGGAGATAAAGAAATAGGGAAATACAACTAAATTTACTCAAAAATCAGCTAATAAGGTTATTTAAACCTGACTAATTGTTCGGGAGCAATAACTCAAATAACTAACAATTCCTTAACTGACAAAAATGATTGTGGGAGAAATTCGATAATTTTCCAAACTGTTTATCTAAAATTATCCCCATACCCTAATCTTCTCATCTATATTTTATGAGAATGAAACAACCCTACCTTTAAAATGAAGGAACCGAACGAAATTGGAATCAGAAAATTCCATTCGCCCTGAAATAACAGGTGATAGGTAAAAGAGGTTATTTATTAATCTGACCTATAGCTATCCCGATTAATAAATTAACAGTCAGCGTAGATAAAAAAAGTTAGTCTAAGTTTCAGACCTACTTTCTCGGACTAATATTTTTTCACAATTTATTTAGGGTAGCTATAGTAGGTTATTATACCAAGCTTGAACAAAAGAATGTTATAAATAATTTGAATGACTTAATGACTTAATGACTTCACGGATGATATCTCTTGGATTAATTTGATTAAAAATAAATATTCACCCTAATAAATTTTTAGAGACTATTCCTCCTGATGAAGTAACTTTGAAAAATAGCCTAAATATATTGTAGCAAACATTTATCATGCCTGGTATGACAACTAAAATTAATATTGAATCTCATCGTCATAACTTCTGATAAGACAGGACGAGCGGAAAATAAATTGTTCCTGTTTTAACAATGATAACCTAGTAGTAGGGATTTATCTAAAACTGCTTTATTCTCAAAATTCTTGACCGAAAAAATAGACTGGATACAAGCCCCCGGATTTATCCGTGGAGAGCAAAAAAATTTTTCCTTATTTCAAGCCCATCGATAAATCGAGGGGTTTGACTGATAACTGAAATGACTCTTTTTCTAAAGCTCTATTTATTTGCTAGCTATTATTTCTTATTGATTGTACTAATGTAGGTAACATTTATGAATGAAACAGATAATCAAAACTCTTTTAAAAAAGGGATTTGGGGCATAATAGGTGGCACGGTTTGGGGTATTTTATTTATGGCTGCCTCGGCTGGTTTATCGATCGGGATTAATCAAAATTTACCCACTGTTTTAAGTTCATTATTTATGGGGATATTATGGTGCACTATTATCAGCCTAATTTGGAAATCATTGATGGGTAAACAAGATGAATCTAGTAAAAATTACATCATAGCTGGAGTTATTGGAGGATTGTTGATTGGCAGTGCAATCGGAGGATTTATGTTAGCAATATTGAATCGGGATGCTAGTTTTGGTAGGGCATATATATCAGGAATATTCCTCGGAGCAAGTTTTGGTTTGGTTTGGAGTTTGTTTAAACCACCAATGATTTTAGGAGGAGTCAGAATTTGGGGTAAGCAAGGAGCAATTTTAGGTGCGATTTGGGGGTCTTTTTTAGGCACAATTGTGGGTATGGTTGTAATGGTTAGTTTGTTATTTTGGAGTCAAGGAAATATAGAGCCTCAATTGTTAATAGTTGCTGGGATATTTGGTGGTGGTAATGGTGCTATTGGCGGGGCAATATCTGGAATTGTATTTGGAGGATTAATTATGGCACCTCCTTTACCTTTGGCATTAGAATTAGTAGGCATAAGAGGGGCTTTTGTTGGGGGAATTTGGGGCTGTTTTTTGACAGCTCTCGCTTGGGCGTTGATTGGTGCTATTTTGTCTGTAACTATTGCTGATGATTTGCTTTTAAAACTAGGGATAAGCAGTCAAGTTACTTTGGTTAGAGGAGTAATTTTTGGTGCAGGTATTGGGGCAATTTGGGGGATAATTTCTGGGGGAGTTTGGGGTGGTTTTGGTAGATGGTAATTACTGATTGATAATTGGAGGTATTATTAGTATTAGTAATTGTAGTTAAATTTTCAATAATAAAAGTTTCAAATTATGATTATCAAATTTATACCATTTTTTTGTAACAATGCACTTAATAATTGTCCCTATAACCTGATTCCACTTATAATTGGCATCTCGATATTAAGTACAGCTTGATAGAAAAATGGTATTACAAATTAACTACTAAATTATCATCTTTTTGAAGTCGATATGATTGCTCAATATCGAGCTGTTCAATAATTGATAATTATTAATTATTAATTATTAATTATTAATTGTTGACCACCTATTTGACTTCATTAATAGAAGCTTGGTTGCGAGACTTAGCCGATCGCTGGAAGTCAGAATATCCACCGGCTTACCAGGAAATAACAGAGATTAATTTACTGATTCAGTTAGCTGATGGCACTACAGTAGAAGAGGAGTAAATAAACTTTTGTTGTTATATATTGAAACTAACTTTCTTATGGCCATCACTAAAGGTCAAGATTAAAGTGCTGAGTCATTATTAAATAATTTACCCAATACAATTCCTCTAATGATACCTAGTATTTGTTACTTAAAAGCTCTGATTAGTTTACAGAATGAAATAAATTGTGGCAATCAGTTTAAAGAATCTATAAATATTGAAATATCAGAAGCAAATAATAACCTTAAATCAGAACAAGCTAAATTATTAGTTAGTAATTTAGAGAATTTAAAGCTAAGGTACACTGATTGATTGAATGAATTTAAAGCAAAATTTATAGTATCAATAAATCTTCTAGATAGACGAGTATAAACTTTCAAGATCGAGCCTAATAATCTTCAAAAGACTTTAACAGAACAAATTTTTTCCAAGAATAAAGAACTTAGGGATGATTTGATTCTTCAGTGCATTCTTGAACACGCACAGTAGCATCCTCAAATTACCAAAATATTTATTAGTGCCAATACTAAACAATTTAATAAATTTCAGGTCTAAAATGCGTTTCAAGAGGTAAATATTAGGTATTTCAGCAACCCACAAAATTTTCTAGGTTGGTTGAATACTCAAACTAATTTTTAATACCCTAAACCCATAACTTATATTATGTTCAAATATCAAATAATTAGTTATGAATAAAATGCAGTACTCAGTAAGGATATAGCTATATCAAGTTCCGCGAATCAGTTGTAATCAAAACGCCGATTCCCATAAACGTCGAAACTGTGTTGGCGTATTACCAATCATCAATTACCAATTACCAACCTTCACAGATATTATTACTATTAATTTCTCAATTTAGGATTAACAAACTCATTCAATCCTTCTCCTAATAAAGATAAGCCAACCACCATTAAAGTTAAAGCACAACCAGGGAATAAAGCAGTCCACCAAATACCTGTTGGTAAAGCGTCTAATGCCAATCTTAAATCATGCCCCCATTCAGCAGTTTCTGGAGGTAATCCTAAACCTAAAAATCCTAACCCACCTAATACTAAAACTGCATCAGCAGCATTCAAAGTAAATAACACAGGTACACTCTGAATAACATTCATAAATAAATAACGACTTAACACCGTCCAAGTATCAGCACCCATTGCTATTGCAGCTTCAATAAATAATTCCGTTTTAACACTAACCGTATGGTTACGAACTACTCGATAATACTGAGGAATATAAGCAATGCTCAGAGCAATTGCTGCATTAAATATCCCTTTTCCAACTACAAAAGCCAGAGTAATAGAAAGTAATAACCCAGGCAAAGTATAAACAGTATCCATAAAAAATATTAAAACTTTATCAATCCTACCCCCAAGATAACCACTTACCATGCCCAAAGGCACGCCAATAATTAAACTTAATGCCGTTGCTAAAATCACAACCTGCCAAGCAACTTTTGCGCCGAATAAAGTTCTGGAAAATACATCATAACCTTGGCGATTTGTACCAAACAAATGTTCAAAAGAAGGAGGTTCATGAATCGGGTTACTGAGAAATTCTTGAGAGTCTTGAAGCCATCCTAAATTTTCTAAAAGTGGAGATAAAACGGCAATTAATATAAATAGAAATGTAATTGCCAAACCAGCCCACATCATCTGCATTGAAATAGTAGGTTTACCAGAAAGACGGAAAAAACGAGGTAATGAAAATCTACTAGCCATAATCCGATTGATTATTTATAGATCGAGAGAATAGGATTTTAGCATAAATAAAACCAAGTTCGATCAAAGAATAGGAATAGGGGCAAATTCCTAGGTCATGCTGCGCAAATATGTTTGCTCCGCATTCGGACCGAAATTGCCCTTACTCCTACCAACAACCTAACAATTTGTAGCAATCTTTTTTCGCAATGGTATAAATAATAAGGTACAAAAAAACCAGTGTCTAGAAAGAAACCAGAGTATAAACTTTTCTAGAGTCGTTTTGCTGCGTGAGATGAATGCGCAGTATTCCGTATAAAAGTAAAAATAAACAAGGAAGAGGAAAGATATTTTTGGGTTTTCTGGATTTGGTTACCTATGGATAATTGACAATTGATATAGCAGTTTTTACTTAGGTAGACAACAGTAGGGACGTTCAATGGAACGTCCCTACAAGGGTTTTTATTCTTAGGGGTGTGTTCCATCTTTCTAAAAACCGCTATAATTAATTTAGCGGGTTTAAAGCCTCTTCTTTTAAGAATAAAAGCGGTCGGGGGATGGTGAGGATACCCGAAGAGTGAAGAGCCGCTCCGCTTTACATGTTGCGGAGCATGCGCGCCATATCCAATCGACCAAGAGAAGTCAAAAATTTTCTTATTGGTATCAATCCTCTTCCTTTAAAACAGAGGTAATTATCAATTATCAATTATTGAACAAACCCATACTTAACTTCTAATTAAAATAGCAATCTTACCAAAGATAATACAGCCTATTCCATGTAACGGTGGTACATTAACTTAAGTAGTTCAGCGATGTTAAAATTTTACTAGCTACAGCAGTTGAGAATATGAAATACTCAACACTTCAAAAACTATTTTATAAACTGCTTTTACTGTACTTCATCAACCTGGAATTTGCTGTATTAATCATCATAGCTGAAATGTAGACCGACAAAATCCCCTGAATTACCTCCTTGATTACAGAAAACTTTTTTCTCACGAGAATTATCATTTTTCAAACAACTTACCTGCTGTTCAAAACTTCTAATATTATTCTTATATCTGCCCGGATCTATATTCAATTTTTGGCGAAATTCCTTCCAGGAAACATCAACAATTTTCTCTCCACAAATCATTTCTACTTCTCCTCCTTCCACATCTACATCGCCAAAATCTACTTCCACTTCTGCATCTTCTATTTCCAGGAATTTACAGGTTTCCATTTTAGCGCGATCGCCACAGGCTGCTAGAAGACTGCTTGTAAGTATTATTAATAGACTATAAATAGCAATTGAAGGTAATTTATGCAAAATATTTCTCCTATTTCACTTTTAATATATCTATTTTAACTCTAACTAAATTTTCTGGCAGCCCAGATTTAATCTGGGCAAAACTTGATATAAATCATCCTATAGACATATCCAAAAATGAAATTTAAACCCTCCTAAAACAAAGGTAAAAACTTAATTTCTGGAGAGGTATATTGATTATCAACGCCGAAAAAATAGCTCAAGAAACCATAACTGAATGTTCCTGTAAAACTGCCAAAGGCACAACTTCCAAAGCTTTTTGATGAGTTGCCGATAAAATCACTGGAGGAGCCACCCCAACATCCAAAGCTTCCTTCCATCGAGAAACACATAAACACCAGCGATCGCCTTCCTTCAAACCAGGAAAGGAATATTCCGGAATCGGCGTACTCAAATCATTACCACGAGCCTTTGTAAACTCTAAAAACTCCTGTGTAATCTCAGCACAGACAACATGGGAACCCAAATCTAAAGGCCCCGTTTGGCAAAACCCATTGCGATAAAACCCAGTTACTGGAGAAGTGCAGCAAATCTCAAGTTTCTCCCCAAGCACATTTAATACTTCTGTCATTATTTATCCTTAATTATACAATATAGTTTTAGTTCCTAAGTGTAGCAAAAACTAATCATGAATATTTTTATAGTTTACGCTCATTCTGAACCGAAATCTTTCAACGGCGCTCTGAAAGATTTAGCTGTTGATCTATTAACAGAAAAAGGTCATAATGTCAAAATTTCTGACCTTTATGCAATGAAATTTCAACCAGTGGCAGACCGAGAAGATTTTTTAGAATTAGACAACCCAGATTTTTTCAAATATCAGATTGAGCAAAAAATTGCTTATGAAAATGGTAAACTTGCCTCTGATATTGTAGCTGAACAAGAAAAACTTGTATGGGCTGATTTTGTGATTTTGCAGTTTCCTTTGTGGTGGTTTTCAGTACCAGCAATTATGAAAGGTTGGGTTGACCGTGTATTTACAACTGGTTTCGCTTATGGTGGCGGTAAAATGTATGACAAAGGTGGGTTAAAAGGTAAAAAAGCGATGTTATCTGTGACTATTGGTGGAGGTAAACCTATGTACAGTAAGACAGGATTAAATGGGGATATTGAACAAATTCTATTTCCTATTCATCACGGAATTCTTTACTTTGTTGGTATGGAAGTTTTACCACCTTTTATTACATGGGCACCGGCACGGGTGGGAGATGAAGGTAGACAAAAATATTTAGAAGATTATCGGCAAATATTATTGAATTTAGAGTCTATTCCATCCATTAAATATCGACCTTTGTCAGATTATGATGATGAGTTTAAACTGAAACCAGGATTGGAGTCATAGTAATAGTATGAAGTTATAGCGGTTTGCATATCGTCGGTTAATTCTGAAAATCGGACAAACAGAATACAGAAAATTGACCTTAATTAACATTAATAACTGATTCAGGTGCAAACCGCTCTCATCCCTGTTTCCTGCCCTACTTTGACATCCTCTCCGGCCTGTTAGCGAAGCTCCTCTGAAAGAGGCAGGCACGGAGATTCCTACTGAACCGTAGCTCTTCGGTGGGTTGACGTTTTGCTGGCGCAAAGCTCCGCTAACATAGGCTGC
>JBARXI010000425.1:0-2292 GCA_049647275.1 Microcoleaceae cyanobacterium | reverse complement strand
GTTGTAGGGTGGGCAATGCCTATAAGTTTCTTTGTATAAAAGTTTTAGCTTTCTGCACGCATTGCCCACATTATCCGTTTATTTATGCCGACCTACTTAGCATTTGTATTTATATTGGAATTAGTTTCAATTCTTCTTGGTCAGCAAAGGCAATAAAAAAAACAATTAAAATTAAATAGTAGAGTTAGTTTGTGGGAAAACTTAGGAAATATTCATCATACCATCACAACAAAATCTCTCCAAGCTCAACGTTACTTCGACCAAGGTTTAACCTTGATTTTTGGTTTCAATCATCCTGAAGCAAAACGTTCTTTTCAACAAGCTATATAATTAGATTCTGATTGTGCAATGTGTTATTGGGGTATTGCTTTATCAGAAGGTCCTAATATTAATGCACCCATGAATCAATAGTCAATTCCCACGGCTTATCAAACCATTCAAATTGCCCAAAAACTTGCTAGTAAAACTACTCCTATAGAACAAGCCTATATTCAAGCTTTATCTCAAAGATATTCTCTTGAAAATTTAAAAAATCGGCAACCTTTAGATATAGCTTATGCTAACGCCATGAGAGAAGTTTTAAAAAAATATCCTGATGATTTAGATGCAGCAATATTATTTGCAGAGTCGTTAATGGATTTAACACCTTGGAATTATTGGAAAGAGAATGGAGCACCTCAAGTTTTAATGAATGAAATAGTTTATACATTAAAATTTGTATTAGAAAAAAATCAAAATCATCCAGAAGCAATCCACTATTATATTCATGCTCTTGAAGCTTCACCTAATTCAGAAAAAGCAGAAACAGCAGCAGATAGTCTCCACAACCTAGTTCCTATTTACAGGATAAGTTCATCTAAATTTATATCACTAAATACAGACAAAAATCCTCAAGTTTTAGCTAAATATCAATTTTCTACTTAAAGAAGCTTCGATTAGCGTAAATTTTGGATAAAACCTAGTCTAAATAGTTCCGATCGATGTTTACTTACATAAAAGCTCAAATGTCTTGCCTGATTTTCGATTAAAGTCGAATTTATAGACTCCTTCAGGCCTTCTCTAAATGCTCAAACGACGATTTTATAGAGTTTGAGATGCGCTTACCCTGTTCCTATTTATGGTTATTTAGTACATATGCCATCTCATATTTATCTAAGAATTGGTCGTTATCATAATGCAGCTAATACCAACCAAGCAGATGAAAAATTTTTGGCAACTTCTCAACAAAAGGGATTATATTCAGCACTTTATTATCCTCATAATATTCATTTTTTCTGGTCAGCAGCTAGTATGGAAGGACGTAGTAAAGATGCAATTAATGCTGCGAGAAAGTTAGTATGTAAAGTTTCTCTGGAACAGCTTAAGCAATTTACGTTTAGCGAAATTTTTCTTCCTACTCCTTATTTTTCCTTAGTTCAATTTGCTAAGTGGGATGAAATTTTAACCGCATCTGAACCATTCCATGAGTTACTCTATACTATGGCAATGCGGCATTATGCAAAAGGTCTGGCATGGGCAGGTAAGGGAAATTTATAAAATGCTAAATTTGAGTATCAAAAAATTAAAGACTTATTGTAAAATTCAAAATTTAATGATTTGGAAACTGCAAATATTCCAGCCACAAATTTAATTTCAATTGCTCATCATTTATTAGTGGCAAAAATTACAGAGTTAAAAGGTAAAAATGAAGAGATGATTTCTGAATACCAAATTGCCGTAAAACTTCAGGATAATTTACCCTACACGGAGCCTCCTCATTGGTATTATCCTGTAGGTCAATCTTTAGGTGCAGCTTTGTTAAAGTTAAATCGACAAAAAAAAGCAGAAGCAGTTTATCGCCAAGATTTGCAACAACATCCAAATAATGGTTGGTCTTTAATTTGGATTAGCAGAAAGTTGCTCGGCACAAGGTAAACAAAAAGAGGCTATAGAAGTTAAACTAGAATTTGAAAAAGCTTGGTTAAAAGCAGACATTTAACTCACCAATTCAGAGATGGAAAATTAGTGATATTTTGAAGTAAAAATAGAAGTTGAAAAAGTTTGGTTATAAGTAGACATTTAACCGATTAATTCAAAGTCGGCAAATTCGTCATATAAACTGCTGGATAATATGAAATGAAAATTTGAGTCGTTGCCGATTATAGAACCACTCCATCGTGCAACCCAGATTTTCTAATTCTCAACTGATGACCTTGGCAAAACTTATTCTAAGATGGAAAATTAGTGATATTTTGAAGTCAAACTAGAATTTGAAAAAGTTTGGTGATAAGTAGACATTTAACCGATTAATTC
>JBARXI010000424.1:0-4043 GCA_049647275.1 Microcoleaceae cyanobacterium | reverse complement strand
CTTGGGGTTTCCCCAAGTGGAGCAACTGCCGTGGTTTCCCCCATGAGCGACTGCATCAAGACAGCGTGGTTTGTATAGAAGTAGTAATAATTGGTTGATTAATGCAGACTGTAATGGGGCAGCAAATATTATCACAAAAGTAAGCAGAAAGCTAGGGTTAAACTTAAGCCGACTGTGTAGGGGCACTTTGACTTGTCCCCAAAGAGTGTATCTTTGGTCAGCTAAGAAAAAACGAAGCAACATGGATTTATCCTGTTGCGTAGTATCTACTTAGAATCCCCTTGGCAAGAGCCAGGGGAGTAGTCAAAAGAAAGTAAAGTAAGAAAAATATATAGCAATACGTTGGAATTTGATAGTATAGCTTCTGGTTAGGTACGAAGCTATTAAGATTAGGGGATATTTAGTTGGTTATAGAGTGTAAGGAAATTGGTCGTGACGCATGATAGACCGATAGCAGCTGTTTTTCGAAATATAGCTGGGGGGGCATACCCGCCAGTTATAGAAACTTTTGAACGGGGCAAAACTATATTTTTCCCAGGAGACCCAGCTGAACGCGTTTATATTTTAATTAAAGGCGCAGTGAAGCTATCTAGGGTTTATGAGGCAGGAGATGAAATAACAGTGGCCCTACTGCGAGAAAATAGCGTATTTGGCGTACTTTCTCTAATTACAGGCCATAAGTCCGATCGTTTCTACCACGCAGTAGCTTTTACGCCAGTAGAGTTAATATCAGTGCCAATTGAACAGGTGGAGAAGGCTCTCAGAGAAGATCCAGAATTGTCAATGGTCATGTTGCGTGGATTGTCATCTCGAATATTGCAAACAGAGATGATGATTGAAACTTTGGCACACCGAGATATGGGTTCTAGATTGGTAAGTTTTTTATTGATTTTGTGTCGAGATTTTGGTATGCCCAGCAAAGATGGGATTACTATAGACCTCAAGTTATCTCACCAGGCAATTGCAGAAGCAATTGGCTCGACTAGGGTAACTGTTACCCGTCTGCTTGGGGATCTCCGACAAGATCAAATGATATCTATCCATAAGAAAAAGATTACAGTCCATAATCCAGTAATCTTAAGTCAGCAATTCACTTGATTGAAAAGTAAATCTAGAAAATTAAATTAATGTTCGGGATTAATGGAGATTTTGCCATGAATTAAAAATATGGGGTTGCACATTATGGAATGGTACTGCCAAAAATTGGTTGGGACAATGGCAGAAAAAAAACAAGGCTGGTTAATTATTTTGGCAAATCTATGGGTCCCAAATCATTTGTCATTGTGCAGCGCCAAAAATATTAATATTATTGGAAGTTAATTACTTCCAAGTCTCTCAAAATGGCAGCCTCAGCCACAAGACTATATTGGCTTTAAGTCTAAATCGGTCATAGGTGGTGGCTGCTATAAACTAAAACTTACTGCAGACTGTAATGGGGCTGCAAATATTATCACAAAAGTAAGCAGAAAGCTTGGGTTAAACTACCGCCGACTGTGTAGGGGCACAATGAAATTGTCCGACATCAGAATATATCTTTGGTCAGCTAAGAAAAAACGGAGCAACACGGATTTATCCTGTTGAGTAGTATCAACTTAGAATCCCCGTGACTTGAGTCCGGGGAGTAGTCAACTGCAGCCATTAATGACCGCCGGTATCATACTAATATTAGCAATTTTGGTTCTAGGGGGTGTCATCGCTACTATTAGCGATCGCCTCGGTACAAAAGTAGGTAAAGCAAGATTACGACTTTTTAATCTTAGACCTCGTGATACGGCAGCTCTAGCTACCATAATCACAGGTAGTATTCTTTCAGCTTTAACCTTGATTATTCTGTTTGCAACTAGCAAGCCATTAAGAAATGGCGTGTTCAGAATAGATGAAATTCAGACAAAACTTAAGGATACTCGCAAGGATCTGACAAAAGCTGAACTTGAAACAACTCTGATCAAAAATGAATTAGAGACAGCTAGAGCTGAATTAGCATCAGCTTTAGCTAAGTTAAATCAAGTTAACCAAGCTTTAGAAAAAGCTTTGGTCGAGCAAACTGAAACTGAAACTCAGTTAAAAATAACCCAGGCTCAATTAATTCAAGTTGAAACCGCAAAAAAACGGACTCAAGAAGAATTAAAGCGAGTTGAACAAGCAAAAGCTAAAACAGAAGCTGAACTGAATTTAACTCAGAATCAATTGAAAACTATTTTACGCCAGAAGGAAACTCTTCAGCAAGAAATTGAACAATTACAAATTGAACGTCAACGGCTACAAAAGAAATAATACTAATCAGAAAAACTCTTTATTTAACTGGAAAATTTAACTGATAGTAATTTCAAATCATTCAATAGACATCTGCGAAAAAGAATGTAGAAACTTGAGTAGGGAGTAGGGAGCAGGAAGCAGCAAGCATAGGAAAACTTGCTCTGGGTCAATAGCAGAGGTTATTTGAACGCTAATTAAGCGGACTGTATATAACCTCAAGACAAGGGTTACTCAAATAGGAATATTTAATTTCTACCAGATGTCTAATAATTAATAGCTGAATACGGATAGATTTTTGGTTACTAATATACAAGATTTACACTTTTGACACTCCACGGACTAAAGTCGCGTGGATTCTTTAGAGGAGCTTTCTATCGGGTTAAAACCACGATTTCCACATTGCTCGTTTACGAAGTATGCCGCTAGGCAAAACAACCACATTGCCAGTACCGTACCGTAGTACGTATACACTGCTCAGTCCACTTGGCGATGCCAATTGCCACTACTCTCTCCGGCCAAAAGACCATTGAGGCTACTTTTTAAGTTTTTAATTAATTATAACACATTTTTTGACTACGGATTAAAATCCGCGCCCGTCGTTTCCATCCACCGCTTAAAAGACGGTGGTTTCCCACTTACCAAAATTTTACTATGATTTTAGGATTCGATCCAGGTCGCGATAAGTGTGGGATGGCGCTGATGGATCTAAATAAGCAACTTTACTACCGTGAAGTTGTAGACTCCTCAACAGTTACCATCACAATTAAAGCATTATCTCAAAAATACAATATCAGTTTAGTTGTGATAGGAGATCAAACTACATCAAAAATGTGGAAACAAAACCTCACACAAATTATCTCACCAACAGTACCAATTATTAAAATTGATGAACGTTATAGTAGCTTAGAAGCTCGCGATCGCTACTGGCAAATCTATCCTCCAAAGGGATTTTTCTACCTAATTCCTCGTGGAATGCGTATACCACCTAGACCAGTGGATGATATTGTAGCTATGATTTTAATTGAAAGATATCTGGAAAATTTTCTTGAAGTTTCCAGTTGATTTTCAATTATTACATTGACAAAATTAGCTCAAATAATTTTTTATAACCACAAAAGATAGTACATATCAATAATCGTTCAAATTACAGAGTATATATATATTAAATAAATAAATGGCTGATACTTTTTCAGGCAGAGACCTCACAAATACTTTAGACAGTCACAAACAAATTACCAAAATTTAACTTAATTCTATACGGACAAAATTCTTATACATAAAAGTCATTTACTCTCAATATATAATCGCTCGTTGTTAGTTAATAATAAGTGTATGTATATAATCAAATACACTAGATAGTATATTAGGATTGAAAATATTATTCTATACTCTCTTCAAACTATTTTGAACGAACCGAGGCTAAGTAACACCAAATTAAAAAAAGATAATTACAGTAAAATTAGTAGAAAACTGTTAAGTAAGAGATTTGCTAAGACAACGGAGGAGAAAATACAGTTATCCCCATTAGTCGAAACACAATTATCTACTTGAGTGAAGTTGTATATTCTCAACGATCAAACCATTTTCTGATTAGACAAAATCAATAGTATAAATTAACACCTTATAATTACTGACTACTAACTACTAATAGCCCAATGCTTTAGACATCTGGGGAAATTAAATATTCCTATTTGAGCAACCCTTGTCTTGAGGTTATATACAGTCGGTTTAATTAGGGTTCAAATCACCTCTGCTATTGACCCAGAGCAAGTTTTCCTATGCTTGCT
>JBARXI010000423.1:0-2749 GCA_049647275.1 Microcoleaceae cyanobacterium | reverse complement strand
GAATAAACTTCAACGCAAAGCTAAGACGATTGTTCATGTTCTACGAAAGTCTATTGACTATAACCGAGACAATGGAACTTCTCATCCAGCCGTTGCAGTGAAAGTGGGAGATAAAAAGGATTATTGGCATGCCCTGAAAATTAACGGACCTTGCCAAATTGTTTATCAACCCCATAACCCGAATAAAACTCAAGCAGGAGGAGCTCGTCTGTGGATTGAAGTAGAACCAGAACATCTAGTAGAGCGAAAATATTTTGTCGATGGAGATTATGGTCCGCCACCCGAAGTAGTTCAGCAGCGTGCAAAAACTAAGAAATCAAAAAGTAAGAAGAAAAAATCTAAAAAGAAAGGACAGAAGAAAAGCAGTTAGATCAATAGTTAGCTTAGAAAGGAAAGTTTCAGTAGCAGTGCCTGGGTTCTGTTCTTTTTTCTGCTGTCTATCAATCGCCACTTGTCCAGACTATTAACTCAGAAAATTGAACATCTATTTAGCGATCGCTGTTACTAAATACGATTTACCTCAAAGAAAACTTTATCGCTTACAAAGGTCTAGAAACTGAGGAAATGCCTTACCTCTGACCAAACCAATTGTCACAGGCAAATGTCCCGGTGGAGGATTCAGGAAATTTGGCTCTTTTCCTACCTTGTATCGTAATCTTCTTCTACGCCAATCAAATTCTCGATCAACAAATTTGCTTGATACTCCATTTGTTAAGTTTCCCCAACCAACTTCAGCATACATCTTCTGCCAATTAAATCCTTCAGTTTCATAGACTAATTGTTGAGCACTAAGACCTAATTTTCCATCACTTGCTGCACGCCAGAGATTATCAATAATTTCTAAGTCTTTACAAGGCAATTTAGTAAGTAGATTTGGATCTATGTAGCCTTGTGCTTCTGCATCTTTTCCAGCTAACTTCAGTATTGTTTCATAAGTTTCCTGATCGGCGGCTTGCCAGTTTTTTTCTCTGAGAGAGTTTTGCAACTTGCCATAGTCTAAACTTTGATTGGAGGTAACTTTTACCAAATCTAATGCATCTGCTGTCGTAGTTCCACTATTGGTTTTTAACAGAGCAAGACCAGCAATAATAGCTCCTACTACCGTTGCCAAAATTCCTGTTTTTTCCCAGACAGTTAACTTTTTTTTTGTTTCGCCTGGAGAAGTTGTTGGCCACTTTCCTATTATGTCTCCTAAAACTTGACTAGCTGACTGGTAACGTTGGTTAATAGCTGGTCTGAGTAACTTCTCCAAGATTTGAGCTAATTTGTCGCTAACATCGGTGCTTAACTTATCTCGCCACTGCCAACTGTTAGTTCCAGCATCAAAAAGCTCACTTGGATGTTTTTGTGTGAGTAGGCAAATACAAGTAACTCCCAAGCTATACAGATCGCTTGCAAAACTTTGAATTCCCATAGAATACTCTGGTGCCATATAACCTACAGTTCCAATTTTGGCTGTAATACTTATGACATCAAGACCTTCATTCATAAGTTTAGAAGCCCCAAAATCAACTAAAACTAAATTTTGGCTATCTTTGTTTCGGATGATATTCTCTGGCTTAATATCTCGATGAATCACATTTTTATCGTGAATAAATTTTAATACAGGAAGCAAATCCCTAAGTATTTGCCAAATTTTAGCTTCACTGAAAGTTCCTTTTTCCTCTGACTCTTGAGCGAGATTATACCCATCAAAAAATTGTTGCACTAAGTAGAGAAAATTGTCCTGTTCAAAGCTATCTAATAATGTGGGAATTTGAGGATGCTCTCCTAACTCTTCTAATCGATGTAACTCTTGGCGAAATACCTCTGGAATTTTTTCTACAACTTCATAACCTCCTCTTGTTGGACCGCCAACATTTATTGGTTTTCTTTCGATATTAGTCGGAGTTTGAGGATAAAACTGCTTAACTAGGCGATATAACTTTTTGGGACTGTTTTCATCTATTACTTGAAAGGTTCTCCCAAAACCACCTTGGCCAATCATTTTAATTGGACGATAGCGATTACATAGAAGTAATCCCGATCCACAGCTTTGACAAAAATCATGTATTTCTGGGTTTTCGGGTTTTGAGCAAGTGGGATTAACACAGTAATAACTCATATTAGGCTTAGAATTATTTTTGTTGAGCTTTACTGGCTAGTTTAGCGCAATAAATAGGGAGTGTGGGATTTTACCGAAACCTCCTATAGGAATGATTCATATTATGTTCGGTTGAATAGACATCTCCAAAAATTTCCATAAAAAAAGGTGGGGGAAACCCACCCTAAAATTAACAACAATTATAGCAGTTGCTATTACTATTAGGAAATTCTCAAACTTTCAAACTTAGTCATAGCAAAAATTTAACTTCTGACTTCAGCTATAATTACGCACCAACAGATTCTTTTGCAGCATACATAACTTCTAAAGAAATCTGCTCAAAACCACGTTCCCTCGCAAACTTCTCAGTATTTCGCTTCACCTTACCACGAACAAAACCAGGCACCTTATTCAACTCCACCTTTGCTTCCTTCGTCCAATTCAGATCGGAATCAGCAGAAATACCCTTAGTAATTACCTCCTTAGTATCATGCCCGCCAAATATTTCTAATAGATGGTCTTCCATACCCAAAGTAAACGAGTTGTAAACCAAATCTGCAATTTGATTAGTTCCCTCATAACCCATAAACGGCTTATAACCAATCGGGAAATTCTGAATATGAATCGGCGCTGCAATAACACCACAAGGAATATCTAACCTTTTGC
>JBARXI010000422.1:0-13481 GCA_049647275.1 Microcoleaceae cyanobacterium | reverse complement strand
GAGTGACGACCAAGAGGAGTTAGGAGTTCGGCTATTTCTTTTACTTTTACTTTGGCAATTGCTTTTGGAGAGGGATATTGAGCGAGGAAGGTTTGGTAGATTTTGACAACGGTTGTCGCATCGGTTTTTTGCAGGAGTAGTTCGGCGATGAGGATGGCGTAGGGGTCGGTGGTGTTTCGCCAAGGAAAGTCGCGGAAGTTTTCAATAGCTCAAGTTTGAAGTTGGCTGCGAAACCACTGGGTTTGCTTTTCGGGGAGTTGTTTCTGGGGTAGGGAAGTTGTGTTTGTCATGGCGTTTGTTAGTTTGCTCTTTACAATATCAAAACCGGGAGATTCTAGAAGCAATATTCTATCAAGCTGTAAGCCCGACAGAAAACAAAAAATCTGTAACTACTCTGACAATATTGCCTTCTCAAGCGTAACCAAAATGACAATCATAATAACCATCTGCTTCATAAAACCGATATAAAACGTCACTTGTGCGACATTTTAATGTTTACTTCCTGCTTCTACCGGAACTGTCGGCAGCACTCCGTCCACAGGCATCAACGGTCAAGCCAACCGCATCTCTCGCTCTTTATACTTGCATTTAAATCCCGGGCTATAGATATTCCACAAGACCCACACTCATAAGTCCTGAGATTTAATGGCATATCTTGGACGTGACTACAGTTAGAACAAGTCTTTGTTGATGGGAAAAATCTATCTACTACTACTCGCCTCACAACCGTACCACTGAGTTTTATATTCTAGCTGTCGTCTCAACTCATAAAAGCCTTGGTCGGCTATAGATTTTGCGTTTTTTGTGGTTAGCTAACATACCCCTGACATTCAAGTCTTCAATTACTACACTGCCGTGGTTTTTGGCTAGATATGTTGTTAATTTATGAATTGCGTCTTTGCGGATGTTGGCTACTTTTCTATGTAGTCTAGCTATCTTTAATTGTGCTGCCCTCCAGTTAGCTGAACCAATTATTTTGTGGCGGTTAATGTATTGTTGTCTGGATAGTTTGGCTTCAAAACGGCGGTAAGATTTTACACTTTTAAATATTTTACCATCACTTAAAGTTGCTAATGTTTTCACTCCTAAATCTACACCTATAATATCAGTTGTTTTGGGTGTGGGAGTAGGAGTAAATTCATAGCTACAGCTAAGATACCAATTGTCGGCTTGTCTGCTAATGGTTATTTTTTGAGCTGTTGCTTCAATCGGTTCATAAGTTTTGACCATACCAATAAAAGGTAATTTATGATTCCATCCGTTTAATTCTATTGGTTTTCCACAATTATCAATTGTGTTTGCGTAGCATTCCGGAGGAAATGAATCAGACTTACCTTTTTTCTTAAACCTTGGATATTTACCTAACCCTTTAAAGAACCTTTTAAATGCTTCACCTAAGTTTATAAAAGCATATTGATACACTTTAGACGACAAGGTTTTCATCCAAGGATAAAGAGGTTTTGTGTGATTGGTAAAAACTTCTCTCAACTTACGTTTGCGTAGCATTCCGAAGGAAAGGAAGAATTTGGTTTATAGCCATCTTTATATGCCTGGTTCCACAAACTTAAACCCCAGTTATAACACCAGCGTGAATAGCCAGCGTGTTGAGCCATTAGAGTTTTCTGTTTATTATTGTTATAGTCGGCGGGAGGTATTAGCCTCCGCGCCTCTACTTCAAAACCGTACGTGCGACTTTCACCGCATACTGCTCCTAGCAGTCTGTGGTAACATCTCGGTTAGAGACAAAACCCATTGGTTAGAGACTTTACTTGGTCAAAGTTCAGTTATTTATAACCTGCCACTGTCTCTGTCAGGGAGTGCCTTTAGCCCTACCGCCTTGGAGCTAGAACCTTTTTTGTCGCTTTGCATTCGACTTTCGCCTGGGCAATTACAGGCTAGAGGTTTTCACCCTGTACGCATAGGAGGTTGCTTCACTATTGTTTCCAATGTGTCTTAAGCGTCATCACCCTTTCTTTGCAGTTTCTCGACTGCCGTGGGCAATTTCGTTCCCACATCCTACCCGATTGCCAGATTTCCGCACTTCCCACCTACTGACTAAGTAACCATACGCTAGTCAGACTTGCTAACCGTTTTTCTTCGTTCCGAAATATAGATTGTTATGACGGTTTAAGGCTGTCCAATTCGCCTACACGGTTCCCAGGGATGCACCTACTAAACTTTTGTGGTGCGGGAATTACCCGTGTGAAGTCAGGGAGATTGAGTGATTCCTGCTTAAGCTTAAGACGCTTTTTCAGGACATTCCGTAATGTACCCATGCCGTCTCCCCATTAGCCCCAGGGTGCCTATCACATTGGCCCTGGTTAGGCCCTGCTGCCAGCTTCGCTCTGTCATTGGTAAGTTCTGACTCGGCGTGGCCAGGTCGAGAGTTCGCTTTCCCTTAGCGAGTGATACTTTCACTCACATCCGTAATTCAGTTATCTAGTACAGGCTCTTCTTTGTTTGTCCTCCGTGGCCTCTCTAGACGCTACTCATACCCTTCTATTCTTTAGAAGCTCCTAATAGCAACGAATCGCACAAGTTTCAGCTTTGTTAATCATGGATTTCATTTATGGGTGAGTGCAATTTGTCTAAAAGTATGCTTTTTAACGCATTATATCGTTATTCTCTGATTAAGTCAATGCTCCCAATCCAGATGAAAAAGCAACAACATTAGCGCCTGTTGTTTCATCTACAGTCATATTAGCCCATTTACGAAAATTTTCCTTTTTCTCTAATTGATCTATCAGTAGATCGCCCAAATTATTATCATAATCGTATGAATCCCATATCGCTTTGGCTGTCTCAGCATCCATGAAGCAGCTTGTACCCGCATCCACACCGTAAATATACTCTTCTGTTTCTGCGACCGAATTTGGTTTTTGACTTGGTTCTACAACTATTTCCCATCTCACGGGATTTTATTGACTCAGACACAGCATAGCACAGACAACGGTGGGAATTTTGCATCCATCTTCCCAACCTAAACTTAAAATAACTGGATAATTACCTGGTGAGAATTGAGGGAGCAAAGGGTAGGTATCTGGAAAAGCTAGATGGTCGCAAACTACCAATTTACCAGAAGTTAAAACCAATTCCCCAATAATATGAGGTTTTAAAGTCATTTTTTTGTCAGAGGAAAAGATTAATTGTTGTCCTGGATTAAATGCTACTAAAAAGTTAGGAATATTCTTTTTAATTTGCTTATTTATAATATCATGTCCGGATAATTAGTGATACAAAAAACTTTCTCCTCTTTGTTCTTCTTTCCTCCTGACTCCTGACTCCTCCGTAGTTTATTTATAGGTATTCAACCGGACATGGTATAAGTTATTTTTTGGTATATATTTTGTGCTTTTTAAGGCATTTTTATCCAAACTTTTTAACCCAAAAGGATAAAAATTATCTTTTGCCTTATGGGTTTAATACCCCACCGTCAACGGGAGTGCTTAAAATTGTTTGGGGTTAGTAGACACGAAGTGGCCGGTCGCCCTCCTATCCCCATGCAATTTTCCCTTCCCCCTTCTGCCTTTTTCCTTCTTCCTTCTTCAATCGGATAAATCAATTAAGCTTTTGCCGTTATTGTGGGAAGTAGTACGAAGCCATTCTAAAAGTTCTGCTTCTAAAGTTTCCGTCTCTTTTAACCTCTGTAAGTCTTCATTTTGTTTTTCCATTTCTCGAATAGCAAATGGGTGTCTGGCAATTATTTCTATATATTCTGGAGCATCCATATCAATATTCCAGTCCTGAAATAGTTCAATTCCGGCTGCCAGATATTCTGCTACTTTAATAATAGTGTTTGTAGTTGGATTGATACAAGCATCCAGAGTATAGTAAATAGTAGAACAGGCTTCTTGTGCTATCCCACAATACCCGGCAAAATCCTCCGAGTGGGGAACTATGTCATTGCTAGTAGTATCAAATTTTAATTGCTCGATCGTCGCCACATTTAGAGGTTTTCCTCCAATAATTTGCCAAATTTCGTCGAGTGTTTTTGTAAGTATAGAAGGATCGCCCCAATTTTCCTCTCGCGAAAAGGCATTATAGTTAGGAAGCAGTCGCTCGCAACCAGAGGCAGCAAAGGCAATTCTGTGCAGAGGTGGAAGTTTTTCCAATTCTGTTTCTAAATATTCAAAGTCGTAAAAATTTAGATTCATAAACTTATGTAGGAGATGAGTCAATTAGGCTTTTGCCAGAGGAGGTAGTACGCAGCCATTCTAAAAGTTCGGGTTCCAATTTATCGGTATTTTTGAGTTTCTGTAGGTCTTCCATTTCCTTAGTTAATTCTTGTTTGGCTAGTGGGTCGTTGGCAATTAATTCCATTTCATATTTAAGGTTACCTACTTCTATTAAATTGTCTCTTTCACTAATAAATCCCTCAATAGTGTAAAATCTTGCCTCTTTTACTACTGCCATAATATATTCTAAATTTTGTTTCAGTAAACCATCCAAAATACAGCACAGTGCTGAAGCCGTAAAATGGGCTTCGTAAAGATATTCGAGATTACAAAATTCGTAGTCTTCAATATTTGGAAAAACATCTTCACGATCATAATATTTCATTAATCGATTAATTTTTGACGAGTCGATTGGTTTTCCTTGTAGAATTAACCAAACTTCATCTAGGGTTTCTCTCAGTACAGAAGGTTGCCCCCAGTTTTCTATTTGAGAAAATTTATTATACATAGGCAGCATTCTTTCACAAATACAAGCAGCGAAAGCTACTCTGTGAAGATGTGGGAGTTGTTCTAATTCCTCTTTCAAGAAATCCAAATCATAAAATCGTGGCTTCATATTATGGGTGATAAATATCTATAATTTTAGCTTCAATCAATGATATTTATGTAATCTTTCTCCACCCCCATACCTCTCAATACATTCAAGATTTATGAGTAAAAAATAGTTTTTACAGCGCTTTTGCTGATTGGTGAAGCACACATTCAAAATAATAATACTTGTAGGGATGTTCCATGGAACGTCCCTACTGTGGTCTATTCAAATGAAAACTGCTGTAAATATATAAATTGGAATGAATTGAAAAAAGTTAGCCAATCAAGCGAGCGCTATTTTTTCTTATTACTTAAGTGCCAGAAATTTGTTTCACTTCTTTAATAGTTAGCCAACCAACCGAGCGCTATTTTTTCTTATTACTTAAGTGTCAGAAATTTGCTTTACTTCCTCAACAGTTAAGCTGAGAATTTGTGCCACTTGTTTGGCACTCATTCCCGTTGCTAATAATTGGGGAATGGCGTTTCTTTGTGCTTGCTCTGCTTGTTCTGCACGTTGACTTTCGCGGTCACCACGCGCTCTTTCTACTTCTGCTTTTTCAGCTCCTGTTAACAATAAACTGCCTTCTCTATCCCACCAGCGCAACCATAATTGAGTTTGATTTTGATAAGAACCTTGCCATACTCCTAATTCTACTTCCAGGGGTTTAATTAAATAGTGACCGCGCTCGTTACCAGCCATCTTTTGATAAGAGCCATTAGCAAAACTATACATCTCTAACTTCCCTGTTTTGATTATATATATCCCGTAGTAGGGAATTCTAATAATGCGTTCGTAAACCCAAAATTTTCCTGGTTTTCTTGTTTATCCTTCAGTAGAAACCGATAAAGGAGTTTGGTCTAATTCTTCCTTACCATCTCCACTAGCAAATTATAGTGCAATTAAAGGAGGCATATGTTCTCGCCATAAAGAATAAGAACGACGAATTTCTCCATTTAATAATGGTGGTACATCTGGGACGTAAAACCAATCTGGTGCTTCTGCACCTTTTTCTGGGGGTTCTATTTCTCGCCAATAAATACCACAATCTTGTCCAATAGTATAATTTCTATCTGGGTGTCGCTGTGCTAAAACTGGTCCGATTGAATCAGTTAAAAGGATACTTTGGGGATGCTCCTGGAAATTTTTCACGAAGGTTCCGTCTTCTTCTGGTAATTGAGTATGGTCTGAAAAAGGTGGTGGTAATTCTATTTTTACTGTCGTCTCACTCCTGACTAATTCTACCCTTGGTTATTCTTATTACCTTGAAATAAATAGGGGTTAGGAAAAGCACTCAGCATTCAGTTCAACAATTAATAATTAACAATTAATAATCACCTCTCACAAAAAAAAATCGGATTGATGAAAAGGATTTGTTTTCTTTATCTATTCAAAGAATAAGAGTTTTTCACCTTAATTATTAATTATTATTCGGTAAATATTTTCTGCTAACCCTTAAAACTAATAGATCGTCAATTTTATCGCAACTGTATATCTAGAAAATTCAACTTCAATTAAATAAATATAGGGCGCACAATGTACGCCCCACATTAATTATTCCGCTAGATTTTATTTATTTTTCAGATGGGGGTTTGGGTGCTGTCAACACATCCCAAGCCACCTTACCTGCTGTAACTAGCCGATCGCCAAAATCCTGAATTTCTTTAACCATTGTCTCCCAGTTATTTTCAATATCTTTCTCTACTTTTTTGCCAGCTTCTTCTATTTCCTGGGGGTCGATAAGTCGAATCCGTTCGATAGTTTCTCTGGCTTGTTTTACTGCCTGAATATAGCTATCACGGGTAAACTCTCCCGCAGCTTCCATTTCTGACTGAGCCAATCTTTTGATTGCCTCCATTAACTCTTGGGTTTCTTGCTTAGGATCGGTGCTGCCAGAAGTAGAAGTAATTTGATTTGAGTCTGTCTCTACTTCTACAATTGCTCTTTCTTTTGGTATATTTGGTTCTGTCATAATTTTTGCTCCTAACTTTACTACTCAACTGATTACACTTTACACTACATTTCCTATGTCAGTAATTTTTGTTCTAATTCTAGCAATTTTTCAATTCGTGCCTCTGTGGGTGGGTGGGTAGAAAATAAATTTGCCATGAATTTGCCAGAAAATCCATTCATAATTAGCAATGGCTCAAAAGCAGGGTTGGCATTCAATGGCATTTTTTGGGCGTTTTGGTTTAGTCGTTGCAAAGCTTGAGCTAAGGCGCGGGGATTGCCAGTTAAGTTGCCAGCACCAGCATCAGCAGCAAATTCGCGAGTTCGGGAAATTGCCATTTGCACAATACTAGCAGCCAGGGGAGCTAGCATAATGGTCAATAACATCGCAATGGGATTGGGGCGATTATCATTTCGCGAACTACCGCCAAACCGCATTCCATAACTTGCTATTTGGCTTAACCAAGATATGCCACCTGCAATTGTAGCAGCTACTGCTTGAGTAAAAGTATCGCGATTTTTGATGTGACTGAGTTCGTGGGCAATAACTCCTTCGAGTTCATCCTCTGGTAATATTTTCATAATACCTTCGGTAACTGCGACTGCTGCGTGATTGGGGTCGCGACCTGTGGCAAATGCGTTAGCTGCTGCATTGGGGATAATATAAATTCCTGGCATAGGTAGACCAGCGCGACCGCACAATTTTTCTACCATTCCATATAATGCTGGGGCTTCAGCTTGAGTTACTGGTTGAGCATTATAAGCTGCTAAGGCTATTTTATCCGAGAAAAACCAGGAACCCAAATTCATTACTGCAGCTAAAACTAGCCCCACTGTAGCACCTGTTGGGCCACCTATTAACCAATAACTAACTGCAACTAATAAACCGCTAAGTATTCCTAATAAAGCTACAGTTTTCACTATGTTCATAAAACTTGCCTCCTATTAAGGCGAATGTTTTCTATATTTTATTATCGGGTAGCGATCGCTTTTTTATGATATTTTTTCCATTGTAACTTTTATTATCAGTCTATTTATAGTCGGAAATCCTGACAAAAGGTTCGGTTTTCTTTTTTTAGCTATGAGCACTCAGCCTTGAAGAAGGTGGTAGGTTTTAGGTGCTAGGTTTTAGGTAGTATTTATATATAATTTCTGCGAGAATTAAGATTCAATTTTCTAGGGCAAACCCGATCGATAATCAACTCTCAGCTTTATTCAAAACCATGCTTGTGTCTTCAAGGTTGTAGTATAAAAATGTTAATGGTTAAGAGTTTTAAATCACCTCTTTTCCCTAACACCTAACACTTTCTTCTTTATTCTATCTGAAAATGATAACTGGTATGGCTGCCATTTGGATATAAAAAAGTGCAGACTACAGCAACTTCTGGATTGTAATTATTAATCAATTTTTCTAAACCCATTTGTTGCCAATCACTAATTATTGTTTCTATTTGACTCATCGGTTTAAACTTAACTTGCCAGTCTGCTAAAACTGTACTATTCTCCTCTAACTGTCTAAAAATTATTACCGTACCTTTTTCGGAAAGTAGTTGATATCCTTGATGAGCGGTCGCTCCTATTTTTTCAGTATTTGCTTCTATTACTGCCAATTGTTGTGCTTTCGATTCTAAAGCATTTACCATAATTTTTCTCCTCTTTATATAATTTTATTTTCATAATCTATCATGGTTTTAAGAGCTAACTGATAAAGATCAGGACTTACGCAAAGACGCTATATATAGCGCCTACTAATTTAGGCGATTGCTGACGCAAAGCTCCGCTAACACTATAAAATTTATATTATAGCGATCGCCTGAATCACAAAATCATCTAACTCATATAAAGTATAGTTGATTTTCATAATTATAGATGTTGCTAATTGTAAATATATTTCACCCAAATACTCACGCTTATTATATAATTATATTATGATTAATTTGAGCTAACAATATGAATTTTAACTATATTGATTACTGTCAATATTTACTTAGTTCTCAGACAAATTATACTATCACCAATTTAGCAAACCATCTAGAAAATATGAGCCATGACACTATAAATCGTTATCTGAGAATCGAAAATTTTGATCATCAGGATTTATGGGGAAATGTTCAAGAGGAAATTGTCACTAACACAGAAGGTTATTTAATATTTGATGATACAGTTATTAATAAGGAACATAGTAATAAAATTGAGTTAGTTCGGCGACAGTATAGTGGTAATAACCATAGAGTAATTTGCTAACGCAAGGCTACGCCAACGTGGTATAGGGATAGTAAATTGTATATATTTTAATCCAGAAATCGAAGAATTTTGGCTGATAGATTATCGCGCTTTATGACCCGGATACTAATAAAAAAAGCAAAATAGATCATGTAGAAGAAATGATTTTTTCTGTGGTCAATCACAAAAAATTACCATTTCAGACTGTATTAATGGATAGTTGGTATGCCACACAAAGATTAATGGCATTGATAGATAATTTAGGAAAAATATCTTACTGTCCCTTAAAAATAAATCGCTTAGTAGATGATACTGGTGGCGCTCGAAAAATATCAAAATATAGGAGAGTTAAATTGGAACAAATCTGAAAAAATATCAGGTAAAATAATTAAGATTAAAGGGTTTCCAAGAGATCAAAAAGTTAAACTATTCTGGGCAACTGTTTCGACCAACAGGACAGAATATATTGCAACTAATGACTTAGCTAAATCTTCGCTCTTATGCTGTAGAATTTGAATCTCAAACTAGATGGAAAATTGAAGATATCAATCGAGAAATTAAGCAATTAAAGGCAAGCGAATTTTGTCAATGTCGTCTTAGGCAAATTCAAAAAAATCACATAGCTTGTGCTATGTTAGTCTGGAATTTCTTAAAAAGATTAGCAGTGAAAATAGGAAAAACTATCTATAGAGTCAAACATGAATTACTCTCAGATTATCTGATCCAAGAGCTGAAAAAGCCCACAATAAAATTCAGGGCTATTTTGATTTTATAGGTGTTTTTTTTCTCTTGCTTTAACAATGGCAAAAATATTGAGGCGTTGGCGGAGCCTAACGGCAGCTATATCGCTTGAAAAATTATAGCGTTAGCGGAGCTTGGAATCAGCAATCGCCTAAATTAGTAGACGCTATATATAGTGTCCTTGCGTAAGTCCTGAAGATGATATAAAAAATTCTACTTTTATCCGCAGCGTTTTTGCTCCGCATTCCGCACCGAAAACGCTCTGGGATATGGAAAGGGTTAGTAAGTAGATGGACAGAAATAAATATAATATGCTTTGTCATTGCGAGGAACGTTTGCTCCGCATTCCGCAAATTTCGTTCCGACTCACTTTGGACATTTTACATTGAATTACCAAATAATTAAGGTTTAAAGCCTCTCCTTTAAAGGGGAAACAAGCGGTCGATCTTCGGAGCTTCCCGTAGGGTGGGATGGCGATCTTCGGAGCGGCTCTGTAAGAGCGGGTCTCCTCGCCATATCCAATCGACCAAGAGAAGAAAAATTTTTCCTTTTAGTCAATCCAATCCGTTTCAAGGAGAGGTAATTATTAATTGTTAATTATTAATTATTAATTGTTGAAACCTACCTACTTATACAAGTTTAAATTATGTTCAATATCAATTGTTTTGCCACAGCTTTAACCACATTAATACTCACAGAATTTCCCAATTGATAATAAGCTTTATTATCATCAAGATGCAAAATGAAATTATCTGGAAAACCTTGTAATCTTGCTGCTTCTCTAGGAGTAATTTTTCTAACTTGATTTTGATGATAAATTCCTAATCTATTGGCATCACTCGCGACCAAAGTTACAGCAATTTTATCCGGGTCTAAAAACTTATAGACTTCAAAGGAAAAGTTTCCTGATACTGGCTTATATTTTGACTCAACTATTTGCAGATAATTTTTGCTCACTAAAGAATTCAGCAACATATCTAACTGAGGATGAGTAAAAAAACTAGCTATTTGCTCCTGAGTCAATAATTTACCATCTTGATGTTTACCAAATTGACTATTTCTCCGTTTCAAGATAAAAAGGTTCATTAATTCCATTTCATCAGCACTACATTCACCTCTCAATCCTAACTCCCAAGAATGAATCGAATTTCCACCCCGATAATCAATTAATCTCATGCCATGTAATTTACTTAAATCTCCATTTAATCTCTGTTTTAATGCTGCAACAAATTTTGCGGAACAATTATATTTTTCGTCAGCATTATCTTCTAAAATATCTGCCACATTTACAGATTTTTTCAGGGGATAAAATAAAGATAATTGTTGGGGGTTGTAAGAATGAGAATCTTTCGGACCAAGGTCAGAAATTAAATTAAATTTTGGCGTACTATTCAAAATTCCGACAAGATAAACCCGGAGTCGATTTTGAGGTAAATCAAAATTTGCGCTATTCAATAAAAATATCTCAAAACTATAGCCTCTACTTTTCATTTCATGTTTAATGGTTTCGATAGTTCTACCTCGATCATTAGTGAGCAAACCACGGACATTCTCAAAGATAAAACCTTGGGGTTTGTATGTATCTATTAATCTGGTAATCTCAAAAAAAAGTGTACCTCTAGTATCACCAAAACCAGCTTTTTTTCCAGCATAAGAAAAAGATTGACAAGGAAATCCGGCTAATAATATTTCATGGGCTGGTAATTTTTCGATTTTGCGGATGTCTCCCAAAGGAAATTCAGCAAAATTTTTATGATAAACCAAACAAGCATCGGGATTTATTTCACTACTTAATACACATTCAGTTTCAATGTTTAAATATTCGGCAGCTTGTTCAAAACCTAATCTCATCCCACCAATACCAGCAAATAGATCGATAAAGCGAATTTTAGTCATTTGATAATTTTTATAAATGGTATCTCAATTCTCGAATATTTTTTCAATCATTATTGTTTTCTAAGTAATTTTTTGAAAAATTACAAAGAATTGAAAGCTAATTTTTGGAAAATGATAATGGCTATGTAAACAAATTTTTTGCAAAGCTGACTGTCTTTCAAAGTTTCCTGCTCCATCTATAACATAAGCAATTTTATGACCTGCTGCTTCAACTTGTTCGTAACGAGCTTTTGCTTGTCCTCCTTTACGTTCAATAACACTATTAGTAGTCACCTGAAAACTTACTTCTATAGCTACATATTTTTGATTATTTGTGACTATAATATCAAATGAAGTTAAGCGTCCTGTAGTTGGATCGGTATGAGTTACATTAGGTAAGGTAGCATCAGATTTGACTTCAATTCCACTGATTCCAATTTCATCTTTTATGTACTGAGCAACAAATTTTTGTGCTAGATGACCTAAAGCATTAGATTTCGCACCTCCTGTAATACGACTAACCCAAATATATCGCTGCTTAATAAAACTATCTAATTCACTGGGTTTACCTAAATAATCACCAATTTCACATCTTGCTAAAATTGAAGCAATTTCTTGATTAGCATTGCTGTAAGAACTTCCAAATAAAAGAAGCGCAATGGCATCTTTTTGTCTTTCATCTAAAGAATGTTTTACAAAAAGGTCTTTTCCATTAATTTTAAGAGTTTGATTACTCAATGTTTTGCCAGGTAAAGCTTGAAACTTATAACTCCGCTGGCTACTTTTCCAGTAATATCTCATTTCTCCATTAGGAAACAAATTTTTAAATTCTCGACTGATTCGTTTTAACATTTCTCCTCCAAAGTCAGCCATAATAACTAAATGCTTTACAAATAAGTTTCCCGACAATGCGGAGGAGTTTATTATTGTAAATAAGTCTTTTAATTCTAATATATCAATGCTCAGAATATTAATAAATTGCTCTTGTGTTTTCACAAGTAATGGAATTATACTTAGTTCTGCTTCCATCTCAGCTAATTCTACAGGCCAAAATTTGGATGCAGCTTTCTCCAATTCCATCAGTGTTTTTTGATAATTGCGTTTCTTATTAATCATACTATTTTTTTTCTCTTGAATTAAAAAGTTTATAACACATCGATAATTAATTTCTGAGATTACTTAAGAAAAAGTTCAAATAAGCCTTGTTATCTAGAGTACTTGCGTAATTTACCTTTTCATAGTAGATTACCCTTAATGTTAACTAATCAGAGATTACCAGTAAGTCTCACTGATTGAGATAATTAAAATGGTTGATTTTATTAAAGAGGTTTAATGTGAGTAACTTATTACAACAACTATTACAAAAACCAGAAATCAGAACTCCGATTGCCATTAGTTTGGGAGCGATAGCTGGTGCTTTGAGTCGGTATTACATAAGTAGATTTATTTCATATTTTCTCGATCCTACATTTCCTTATGGTACTCTTTTTGTTAATTTAAGTGGCAGTTTTGGCATGGGATTTTTTTTCACTCTATCTTTAGGAGAAAGTATTGTTATCCCACCAGATATGAGATTGATTATAGCTGTAGGATTTCTTGGTTCTTACACTACTTTTTCTACCTATGAATTAGATACTTTTAATCTGTTAAATCAGAATGGTTGGCATAAATCACTAATTTATTGGTTGACTTATTGGTTCGGCAGTGCTTTTTTAGGATTTTTACACCTATACTTAGGTATATTTTTGGCAAGATTAATTAATAGATCGTAGGATAAAATATTTTTTTTAAAAAGACTAACTATTTACCGAATAATTAAGGTTTAAAGCCTCTCCTTTAAAGTAGGAAAAAGATTTCTTTTCATTTTAGTTAATCCTCTCCTTGAAAAAAAGAGGTAATTGTTAATTATTAATTATTGAAACTAGGTA
>JBARXI010000421.1:0-7621 GCA_049647275.1 Microcoleaceae cyanobacterium | reverse complement strand
CGATGAGTTTGGATGTTATTTTAGCCGAACGTCTCAAAATATCTGTAGTGGAGATTGCTAATTTTTGCCAACGCTGGAATATAATTGAGTTTGCTTTGTTTGGATCGGTGTTGCGAGAGGATTTTCGTTCTGATAGTGATGTTGATGTTTTGGTTGTTTATGATTCATCTTATCGGTTAAGTTTATCTAATCTTTTGGATATGCAGGAGGAGTTGGAGAAAAAGTTTGGACGGGAGGTTGATTTAGTTGAAAAGAATCAAATTCAAAATCCCTATCGTTTGGCTAATATTTTAAGGACAATAAGAGTGATTTATGCAAAATAATGAACGGGATATCGCCTCGCTTTGGGATATGGCACAGGGAATTCGTCGCATTCTAGAATTTACGGCTAATTTATCTTATGATGAATATTTACAAAGTGTTTTGATACAAAGTGCAGTTGAACGTCAATTTGAAATTTTGGGTGAGGCTGCACGTCGAATTTCTCTGGAGTTTCAACAGTCACATTCAGAGATAGATTGGCGTAATCTTATTGGTTTGCGGAATATTATTGCTCATCGCTATGACCAAGTTAGACCGGAAATTTTATGGGAATTTATTACATCAGACCTGCAAAATTTGTTAGAACAGTTAGATGTTTTGCTTCCTCCCATACCTGATTCAGAATAACGATTAAACAGAATAGAGAAATTATGACTGACGAATTTATGAAATTGCCTGAAGGTTAAGTATTATTCAGCAATTAACAATTAATAATTAATAATTACCCCTTCTTAAAAGAAGGGGATTGACACTTAAGGATTTTTTTTGATTTTATCCCATTAAAAGGGGAGGCTTTAAACCTGAATTGTTTAATTAATAATTAATAGTGAATAATTATTCGGTAAAATTATGCAAGCTTCACAAAATTTTGCTTTTCTACAAAAACACGATTCTCAGTTAGTTTTATTGGCAACTTTAGCCGAACGCTACTTTAAAGAAGACCCTAATACTTGTTTAATTAAATTAAGACAATTTGGGGAATTATTAGCACAACTTGTGGCAGCAAAGGTAGGGCTTTTTACTGAGAAAAATGAGCAAAAAACACAAATTGAATTACTTAATGAACTTTCTTTAAATAATATCATAGCAGGCCAAGTTAAGCCTCTATTTCACGAACTCCGAATCGCAGGAAATGAGGCTAACCATCAACTGAGAAACGACCATCGCACTGCTTTAACTAATCTTAAATATGCCCGCGAGTTAGGTATTTGGTTTCATCGTACTTTTTCCAATGACCCTAATTTTAAGGCCGGGGCGTTTATCCCACCGTCTAACCCTTTAGAAGAAAATGAAACTCTGAAACAACAAATAGAAAAGTTGCAGAAAGAAGCCGAGGAAATTCTTACTGCTGCCGAATTTGCTCAAGCTAAAGCCGAACAGGAAGCCGAATTACGTCAAACTGCTGAAGAGCTTCTCAAGTTAGAGGAGGCAGATGCTAAACAGTTAAAACAACGTTTGGCCGAACTACAACAACAGAATGTTAGTCAACCTGGCCAACAAATGCAACGGGCGATCGCTTCTGCTCGTCGTGCTGAGGCCAAGGTTAATTTAAACGAAGCTGAAACCCGTCGCCTCATAGATGCACAGTTACGACAAGCGGGGTGGGAAGTTGACTCAGAAAGTTTGACTTATGCTCAAGGGGTGCGCCCCCAAAAGAATAGAAATCTGGCGATCGCTGAGTGGCCGACTCAAGGTGGTAGAGCTGATTATGTATTGTTTGTCGGGCTGGAGGTAGTAGGTATCGTTGAAGCCAAGCGCAGAATTAAGGATGTGTCTGGTTATCTGGAACAGGCTAAACGAAATAGTCGTGAATATCAAATAAAGGATAATGAAATTTTGCCTGGTGGCTCCTGGGGTGAATATAAAGTACCTTTTGTGTTTGCTACAAATGGCAGGGATTTTTTAGAACAGCTTCGCACTCAAAGCGGTATTTGGTTTTGCGATGTCCGTAGACCTGATAATTTGAGTCGTCCTCTGATGGGTTGGTACAAACCTGAAGCTTTGAAAGAGTTGTTGTCTCAAGACTGGGAAACTTCTCAAGCTACCCTCTCTCAAGAGAGTTTTAACTATAATATTGAATTGCGAGATTATCAGATAAAAGCTATTCAGAAGATAGAAAAGGAACTATTAAAAAATCGTCGTAATTTATTGTTGGCAATGGCAACGGGTACGGGTAAAACTAAGACCAGTATTGTTTTAGTTTATCGCTTGCTCAAGTCAAAATTATTTCGACGGGTGTTGTTTTTGGTTGACCGCACCGCACTGGGAGAACAGTCGGCTAATACTTTTAAAGAAACTAGAATTGAAAATTTACAGACTTTTGCCGATATCTTTCAAATTAGCGAACCAGGCAATAATAAAATTGATACCAGCGTTAAAGTTAATATTTCCACAGTACAAAGCTACGTCAAGCGGTTATTTTATCCCAGTGATAATACTATTATCCCCACCGTTGACGAATATGACTGTATTATTGTCGATGAATGTCACCGAGGTTATTTATTAGATAGGGAACTCAGCGACGACGAACTTACCTACCGTGACGAATATGACTATATTTCCAAATATCGACGGGTATTAGATTATTTTGATGCGGTAAAAATTGGTTTAACTGCCACACCCGCTTTACACACTACTCAAATATTTGGCGAACCTGCATTTATTTACAGCTACAGGGAAGCGGTAATAGATGGATGGTTAATAGACCACGAACCACCGACTATTATTGGTACTCAACTAGCAGAAACAGGAATGTTTTGGCAGCGCGGGGAAAATATGGAGTATTTTAACCCCCAGACTGGAGAACTTGACCTCGTACACGCTCCCGATGAGGTGAAAATAGAAGTAGAACAATTTAACAAGCGGGTAATAACGCGCTCGTTTAATCAAGTAGTATGTCAGGAGTTGGCCAAACATATTGACCCTTCACTACCAGAGAAAACATTGATTTTCTGTGCTACCGATCGCCATGCGGATATGGTTGTTGATGAGTTAAAAACGGCTCTTCAGAAACAATACGGCACTGTTGATGATGATGACGTAAAGAAAATCACAGGAAATACAGATAGACCTTTAGAGTTAATACGCTATTACAAAAATGAACCTAGTCCGAAAATTGCTGTAACTGTTGACTTACTAACTACTGGTATAGATGTTCCGGCTATTTGTAATTTAGTGTTTTTACGACGGGTAAATTCTCGTATATTATATGAGCAAATGTTAGGGAGGGCAACTCGTCTATGTGATGAAATTAAGAAAACTGTTTTTCGTATATTTGATGCGGTCAGACTTTATGAAGGTATTGCCCCTGTTTCTAGTATGAAACCTGTGGCAGTTAACCCTAATATTTCTTTTACTCAGTTAGTAGATGACATTTCTACAATGTCAGAGTCGTCAGCACTGCCGAATATTGTAGAAGAGTTACTCGCTAAGTTGCAACGAAAAAGGAAATATTTAAGTGATAGTAGTAGAGAACAAATTGAAAGTTTAGCCGGGATGTCTATACCAGAAATGGTTAATTATTTGAAAGACAGTAAACCAGGGGATATTTCACAATGGTTAGGAGATAAAAAAGCTATTGCTGAAATATTAGATAGAAGGGATGGAGGTACTAAACCTCTATTAATATCTCACCATCAAGACCAAGTAATAAAAGTTGAAAGGGGTTACGGAAAAGGGCAGAAACCCCAAAACTATCTCGACAGTTTTCAAGCTTTCCTACAAGATAACCTGAATAAAGTTCCCGCATTAATGGTCATCGTCCAACGTCCCCGCGAGTTAACCCGCGCTCAGTTAAAAGAGGTGAAACTGTGGTTAGATAGGGAAGGATATTCAGAACCTTCATTACAAGTAGCTTGGCAAGAAACCACTAATGAGGACATTGCAGCGTCAATTATTGGGTTTATTCGTCAAGCTGCGTTAGGTGATGTTTTAGTTCCTTATGAGGAAAGGGTAGATAAGGCAATGGGTAAAATTTTAAGTTCTCGTAGTTGGAGTCAACCACAACGTAAATGGTTAGAACGTATTGGCAAGCAAATAAAGTTGGAAATAGTAGTAGATAGGGAGGCTTTTGACCAGGGAATGTTTAAAGCGCAAGGGGGTTTTGAACGTATTAATAAAACATTTGACGGGCAGTTAGAAAGTATTTTAGATGAAATTAATCAGGGAATTTGGGATAATGTGGGTTAAAGTCAGTAGGGGCGAACGGGCCATTCCCCCTTACAGAAGTTTAAAGTCAAAAGTTCATTTTGTTTGTAGTTGGGCTTTAGCCCTCTCCCTAGAAATATTGGGCTAAAGCCCTACTACGAGCTGTATGTAGTTTTGCTCTAGCCCTCTCCCTGTTTTTTGCTAAATGTTGCTTAGTATTATATAATTTAAAGTTTGAACTTAATTATAAAAATGACCAGAAAATCAGATATTACCCCTCCCTAACGCAGTTCCGACCCAGGAAGCTAACTAATAACTAATAACTAATAACTAAAAAAACTAATAACTGAAAAAAGCTGATAACTGATAACTGATAACTGATAACTGAAAAAAGCTGATAACTGAAAATGACTGCAACTACTGATATTGTTCAAAAACTCTGGAATTTATGTAACGTCTTGCGGGATGATGGTATTACCTACCTGCAATACGTTACCGAACTGACTTACCTACTATTTCTGAAAATGGTAGAAGAAACCGAAACAGAACACCAGTTACCAGAAGGTTATCGCTGGTCTGACTTAACTGAGAAAAGTGGACTCGAACAACTTAAATTTTATCGAGAATTACTGCTTACCTTGGGGTCGGAAGCTGCTAACAAAAGAGTACAAGCTATTTTTACTAATGCTCAAACTGCCCTCAAAAAACCTACTAATTTGAATGAGCTGCTGACACAAATAAATAAATTAGACTGGTACTCAGCCAAAGAAGAGGGGTTAGGTAATCTTTATGAGGGGCTATTAGAAAAGAACGCAGGTGAGAAAAAGTCCGGAGCTGGTCAATATTTCACGCCCCGCCCTTTGATTGACTGTATGGTAACTTTGATGCAGCCACAAGCAGGAGAACTTATTCAAGACCCCGCAGCCGGAACAGGTGGTTTTTTAATTGCAGCAGACCGCTACATTAAAGAGGATACGGACGAATTATTTGAATTGTCCGAGTCGGAACAGAATTTTCAGAAGTATCAGGCTTTTTATGGGATGGAGTTAGTGCCCGACGCTCACCGACTGCTATTAATGAATATGCTATTACATGGCATAGAAGGGGAAGTCAGTTTGGGCGATACTCTCTCCAGTGAAGGGGCACAACTTACATTAGCAAATCTAATTTTAACTAACCCTCCTTTTGGCACAAAAAAAGGGGGAGGCAAACCCACTAGGGATGATTTTACTTTCCCCACTTCTAACAAACAACTAGCATTTTTACAGCACGTTTATCGTGGTTTGAAACCAGGGGGAAGAGCTGCTGTTGTTTTGCCTGATAATGTTCTGTTTGAGGATGGGCAAGGGCGTAACCTTCGGGGTGACTTGATGGATAAGTGTAATTTACATACTATTTTGCGTTTGCCTACGGGAATTTTCTACGCTCAAGGGGTGAAAACCAATGTCTTATTTTTCCAGAAGGGGAAAAAGAAAGCTAAGGGAAATACTAAGGCGGTTTGGTTTTATGATATGCGGACTAATATGCCGAGTTTTGGTAAACGCATTCCTTTAACTCATCAGCATTTCCAAGACTTTGAGGAGTGTTACGGCGATGACCCCAATGGTGGGAGCGATCGTATTGACTTGGGAGAAGAGGGGCGGTTTCGTTGTTTCAGTCGGGAGGAAATAGAGAAGCGGGGGGATAATTTAGATATTTCTTGGCTGCGCGATGAGAGTTTGCAAAGTGGGGATAATTTGCCCGACCCTGATATTATTGCTGCTGAGATTTTGCAACGGTTACAAACGGCGACTCAGGAGATGGAAAGTTTGATGTTATTGTTAGGGGATGAAGAAAATTTCGAGGTTAAGGGATGACAGAGCAAAAATCTAAAGCTGTTTTGGTTCAGGAATTGCGGAAGTTATTTAAGGAGTTACGGTCTATGTCTGAAATTCAGGAAATAACAGAGGTAGAAATTATGGCAGAGGTTGAAGTTTACAGGGGAGGTGAATGATGACTGATGAATTTATGGAATTGCCTGAAGGTTGGGAAAATGTAACACTTGGAGATTTAGGAGACTGGTCAAGTGGTGGCACGCCTTTACGCTCTCATCCTGAATACTATAACGGTGACATTCCGTGGGTGAAAACAGGAAATTTACCTGATGGTTTTATTCAAGAAATTGACGAGACTATTACTAAGGAAGGCTTAATTAATAGTTCGGCAAAAATTTTCCCTGCTGCTAGTTTGATAGTAGCAATGTATGGCGCAACAATTGGAAAATTAGGAATTCTAAAAGAAGCTGCTGCAACTAATCAAGCTTGTGGAGCATTAATTGCTAAAGGAATTACTGAAAAAATCATTCCTTACATATTTTATTATTTATTACTGAGTAGAGAAGATTTAAGAAAAATTGGACAAGGCGGAGCGCAGCCGAATATTAGTCAAGCTATTTTGAAAGGATATTTATTTCCCCTCCCTCCCCTCAACGAACAAAAACGCATAGTCGCCAAAATAGAAGCGTTACAGGAGAGGAGTCAACGAGTCAAAGCCGAACTTGAGGCCATACGTCCCCTGTTAGACAAATTTCGTCAATCTGTTCTCGCTGCTGCGTTTAGGGGTGACTTAACCAAAGATTGGCGGGAGAAAAACCCAGATATTGAACCAGCGTCGGAGTTGTTGGAGAGGATAAAAATTGAACAAGAAATTTGGTATGACAAAGAATGCCAAAAAGCCGTTGACTGTGGTAGAAGAAAGCCATTAAATCCCAAAAAAAATAAAAAGTCCGATAAACCAATTTTTATGATAGATAATGTTCCTGATACATGGAAAGTTATCAGATTAGAAGATATTAGCTATTTGGTAACTGATGGCACTCATAAAACTCCAAAATATCAAGAACAAGGCATTCCTTTTCTTTCGGTAAAAAACGTTCGACCATTTAAAATCTATGATCAAGATATAAAATTTGTTAGCCAAGAAGAGTATGAAGTTATTAACAGTCGTTGTAATCCAGAAAAAGGAGATATTCTTTATACAAAAGTGGGAGCAACCTTTGGTTATGCAGCAATTAATAACTTGAGTTATGATTTCAGTATTTTTGTGAGTTTAGCTTTAATTAAACCTGTAAATCCGTATTTTTCTAGTGAGTATGCTGAAGCTGTTATGAATTCTCCCATTATTTATTCTCAAGCTAAAGAAAGAGTTAGTGGCATTGGTACTCCAGATTTACATCTTATTGAAATTAGAGATTTTAAAATACCTTTACCACCACTACCAGAACAAAAAGAAATAGTCAAACGCATCGAATCCCTATTCAAAATCGCCGGCACCATCGAACAAAAATACCAAAAAGCAGAAACCGACTTAAAAACCTTAAACCAATCCATCCTCGCCAAAGCATTCCGAGGGGAACTCGTACCCCAAGACCCCAACGACGAACCCGCATCAACCC
>JBARXI010000420.1:0-10478 GCA_049647275.1 Microcoleaceae cyanobacterium | reverse complement strand
ACTCCCACACTCCTCGTACTGTACCATTACGGCTGAACCACCACCAAATTATGATTTTATGGGGAGATAATATTATTGTGCTTCTGATTTTTTTTGGCAGATTCAAAAATATATTTAGAGTAAGTTATAAATAATAGGAATAGGGGCAATTTCGGTCCGAATGCTGCGAAAAAAGAGAAACTGGAGCATGACCTAGGAAAGTAAATTGCCCGTACATTACATCGGGAATGCTGAAAGTGCTTTTTATAGCAGAACTTATGAACAGTATCCTGAATCATCCCGATGTAGGGAGCACTTTGTTAACTAGTTTTTGCTCAAATAACTCCGAGCTTTTACTCAAAAATCACATAACCAATCAAACCTCAGAAATATATCTGGTCTAGACAAGTAAAAAAATAATTTAATTGGTTTTACATTTCCAGGAGTATAGCTATGATTAAACTACAGAAACTAAGTTTAGTTACAGTATTAACAATTATTGTTGCTGCACCTCTTCAATTTCCAGCCACAGCTAAAACTATCAAAAATCTCACAGAGATAAATGATTATTACACCGAATTAGAATTATTACCCCATAATAAAAACCAAACTACAGACACACCTCAGACTGAAGGTATAGAACTAGTAATGACTGGTTCTGAATATTACAAAAATCATAAATATGATTTAGCAATTCAGTCTTGGAAACAAGCAAAAAATTTATTTATAGCACAAGGAAATCGTCAAGGTGAAGGCGTAACTTTAGGGTTACTTGCTAGTGCTTATACCAAATTAAATTCATATGCTAAAGCAATTACACTTTACCACCAGAGTCTAGAAATTATTCAAGAATTTAACCTGCCAGAATTAGAAGCAAGATTTCTCTCTGGATTAAGTGTAACTTATTTGTTATCTGGCGACTATAAAAACTCAATTGATTATAATCAGAAGAGTTTAGAAATATCAAGAAAAATAGGCGATCACCAAACTGAAGTTTACTCTTTGGTAATGCTTGGTTATGCTTCTTATCACTTACGCAAATACTCCGAAGCAATAGATTATTTTCAGCAAAGTAATTCCTTGTTTAAAAAAATAGGAAATACTACAGGTTTAGCTCCTGTACTGCGTTATCAAGGTCATGCTTACTTAGCTTTAGGGAAATACGAGCAAGCTTTAACAGCTTATCAAAAATCATTAGAAATTTATCAACAAATAGATAGACCTTGGGAAGAAGCATCTATTTTGATCGGCATGGGATTAATTCATTTATATCAACAAAAATTCCCAGAAGCTGCAGAATCTTTTTCTCAATCATTAGCTTTGAGTCGCGAAACAGATAATCGTTCTTTAGAAGGGAGAAATTTATATTTCCTAGGTGTAATAGATGGCAAACAAGGTAAGCATAAAGCAGCGCTGAAATTATATGAAAAAGCTTTGGTAATTTTTGAAAAAACAGGGGAAAGCGAACAAAAAGCTATTACTCTTTATGATATTGGTGTGGCTTATCGCTACTTAGGTGAAAGGTCTGAAGCCCGAAAGTCTTATCAACAAGCTTTGGCAATTTTTACCGAACTGGGGCAACAAAAATCTGTTAATATGACTCGTAAACAAATTCAGGAACTTCAATAAAGAGATTTCAGACAAAAAATAAAGAAAATGGAGAATTAATATTTTCTTGAAAATAGGGGAGCGGGAAAGACCGGAGCTAAGAGCAGAGAGAATCCAAAAATTGGATAACTTATTGTACTATTCCCTGACAAAAATACAGTATTTTCCAACTTTATGAAGTACATATATTTATGGTTTTAGGGAGTGGGAAGTGTGAGGAGTGTGGGAAGTTTGGTCTGTCTAGAAGTAGGCAACAGGTGAAACAGATTCACACCGTTCAAAATACCACATTAACCACCGAATCTGCTGTATAGCAATCCTATTTCAGTTATAAATTTTTGGTGGTGGTAGGTGTTAGGTATTAGGTGGTAGGTAGAAGACAAAATAAATACATCTAAATTTTTCACAAATCATTTAGGATTGCTATATATCCCACTACTTACAAATAGGAGCAAAATTACTATCAATTTGCTATGGTATAAAAAATTAAACAAAAGCGACACTTTCAGATCAAATCTGGATAATAGGGTAATGAAAAATTTTCTTCTCCTCTTCCTTCTTCTTCCCTCCTGTACGGGTAATTCTCCTGTAGGGGTAATTCATGAATTACCCACTGCGCAAACATGTTTGCTCCGCATTCGGTTTGCGCAGCATTCCATAGGAAACGAAATTACCCCTACTCCTCCCTCGTTATTTATAAGTATTCAACCGGACATGATATAAATCATTAAAAATACTTTGTAAACATGACTCAAACTGCTTCTAAATTTCACCTAAAAATCCAAAGAGTCGAAAAAGTATGTTTGTTTGAACTCGCTTGGGGAAAAGGACAACAATTAAATGTCACCCTTCCTTATCCTGAAAGTATTACCACATCTTATCAAAATTGGCAAAAAATTTATCTGAGTTTTTACCACAGAGCTTTGCGAGGAAGAGTAGTAAATACCGGAAAATTAACTAGACAAATTGATTGGCATCAGAAACTGGTGCAAGCAGAAGCCCAACTCCTGTGTGAATTCCACCGTTGGCTGCGACACGAACAATTATATGAAATTAGGGCGACCGTTGCTCAAGCAGCCAAACAGAAAACAGAAAGTTTGCCACCACATCCCAATACTGAGCTATCCACTGTGGAACTTTTTCTAACTTGTCACCCTTTGGCATTATCTCATTTACCCTGGGAAGCATGGGAAATTACAGAATTTGCTGCATCCAGCAAAATTAGAATCGTCCGCAAACCAATGAATATCCGCAGCACACCAGTAAACTCTCAGTCTCATCGCCGTCGGGGTAAAGCCAGAATATTAGCAATATTGGGAGATGACACAGGTTTAAATTTTCAAGCAGACAAAGAAGCAGTGCGCTCCCTTTCGCCAATAGCTGAAATAGAATTTGTGGGTTGGCAACCTCAACAAAGTCAAACAGAATTAAAAGACAACATCCTCAAAGCGATAACAGATGAGCGGGGGTGGGATATATTATTCTTTGCCGGTCACAGTAACGAAACTATAAATACAGGAGGAGAATTAGCGATCGCTCCTGCCACATCCATATCCATCCAGGAAATTGCCGAACCCCTAACCATTGCCAAACAACGCGGATTACAATTTGCTATTTTCAATTCCTGTAGTGGGTTAAGCATTGCCAACACACTTATAGACTTAGGGTTGAGTCAAGTTGCAGTCATGCGAGAACCCATTCACAACCAAGTTGCCCAAGAATTTTTAGTGAGATTTCTGCAAAGTTTAGCCGAATACAAAGATGTACACGAGTCATTGCTATCAGCTTGCCAATTTCTGAAAGTCGAGAAAAATCTCACCTATCCCAGTACATATTTAATACCATCTTTGTTTCGCCACCCCGATGCTTCACTCTTTTGTCTGCAACCTTCTGACATTAAACAAAAACTCAAAAAGTGGTTGCCTACAAAAAGAGAAGCCATGGCTCTAAGTACAATAATTTTAGTAAGCTGGCAACTCTCAACTCAAAGCTTTGTCATAGAGAAGCGAGTATTAGCGCAAGCAATGTATCGCCAACTTACCAACCAAGCCAATAGGAAAAATTCACCCCCAGTGCTACTGGTAGAAATAGACGAAAATTCAATTAAAAAAGCCAAAATCTCCGATCCGCGACCCATGGATCGCGGCTACCTCGCCCAAATCATCCAGAAACTTACAGCCATTAATGCCAAAATCATTGGTATTGACTACCTACTCGATCGCTATCAATCAGAAAATGACGAAAAACTAACTAACATCCTCCGCTCGTCTATCCAAAAACAGAACACTTGGTTTGTATTTGCCACATCTCGTAATCAAGCAGGTGGTTGGTTTGAGCCATTGCCAGAGTTAGCATCCCCCAACTGGCGACTACAGGGAAATGTTTTTTTAGTGGGTTATCACATTTACGTTACCCACATGACACTGTTACCGAGGCAAGATATAACAGCTCAACCATTACCCTTTGCCTATTTACTAGCAATGGCTCATTGGTATAACGTTGAAGAATCTGGGGAGTTGCTCCAACCACAACTAAACTCCTCAGTAGATTGGTTTTCTCAAATTAGCGATCGCCTGACTAAGATTACTGGTAAACACTATGTCGAGTTATTTTCAGCCTCATCTCGCCTACAGCCGGTGACCAAATTTTCTTATCGACTACAGCAAATGTGGTTGCATCCAATTATCGACTTTTCTATTCCACCAGAAGCAGTTTATTTACGTCTTCCAGCTTGGCAACTATTGGAGAGTCCAGATTTTCCAATGTTAGCACTGACTACACCAGACAAGCACCCATCAATAGTAATTATTGCGGCAGGATACAAAGAAGCAGGATTAGCTCCTGGAGAAGACAATTTTCCTTTACCTGCTGCCGTGAGTTACTGGCGTTTTCAAAATAATCCACCAGATCCCAGTAGCACATTTACAGGAGGAGAAATTCATGCTTATATGGTACATCATTTCCTTAACCAAAGATTAGTTATACCAATTCCAGATTTATGGTTAATTGGGGTAGCTGCTTTGTTAGGAAAAGGAGCTGTTTTAATGTTAGAAACAGAACTAGAAAACCAAAAACAAAAACAACAATTTCTTTTATTATCATTTGGATTAACTTTGATTTATGGGCTAGCTAGTCTACAAATTTATATTTCGGCTGCAATTTTATTTCCTTGGGTTTTACCCAGTCTCATATTTTGGACTTATATAGTTTTATTTTTAATTAGGTTTTAGGTTTTATATCATGTCCGGTTGAATAGTTGTAATAAACGGTAATAGGGAACAGGGAACAGGGAACACCGGATCTGGGAACAGGGAACAGGGAACACCGGATCTGGGAACAGGGAACAGGGAGGAAAAATCAAGATCAAGGAGAATAGGAAACAGAAAGTTTTTTTATACCTAATTATCCGGACATAATATTATATCAGTAAGCATTTCCTGCGAAATGCTGCGCAAACATTTATATCATGTCCGGTTGAATACTTACAAATAAACTACGGAGGAGTCACCGAGTCATATCATGTCCGGTAGCATCGGTATTGTATAGTAAAGGTAGGCAACAGGCAACAGACACGAAGGCTTAAGAGCCAGAAAAAAAACTTAAATTTCCTGTAGATATCCACGCTAACTTTTACACAAACGATTGCATTCGGACATGATATCAGGAGGAAAGAAAGAAAGAAGAAGAAAGAAAGAATAAAAAGAAGGAAAAGGAGAAAGTTTTTTTATCGCGCTATTATCCGGACATGATATTATTAGCAGTCGGCATTGTATAGCAATCTTATTTGAGTTGTGAGATATTGTAGATTTTAGGGAATAAGGAATAGGGAATGAGAAACACCGAAGCTATCACATTCTCACGAATGATTTAGGATTGCTATACTAGGACATCGGGGTTAAGAAATGGCAATAATTTTACACAGGGATTTGTACTCAGATAATTTTCGCAAAATCTCTCTAAACTAATTCCTCTGATATCAAATCCGGTTAAATACTTATTATATAGTTAGGGGATATGGGGAGGTGGTCCGATTTAATATTGAAGTAATTATAGAATTATAAACATATATTGTATAACCAGATTCTATATGACAAAGGCAATTAGCTAATGGCAGTTCGACGTAGCGAGGTACCAAGGTAAAAGGGAATTATCACGCGATTATCCGAATTTTATATTATACCATTTAGAAAAAATGTTGCTACAATTCCGAAATCGAAAAGTTTTGCACAGAGATAATTTACCCAATTCAAAATCCTATAATTGATATTAAGAGGAATTTTATGATCAAAAAATTCAATTTACTTCCATCTACATTATTGATATTAACAGTAATAATCTGTTTTAGTTTCTCAATAGTGAGAGCACAAACCACTCAAAGACAAAATAATTCTAATGATACTTGGGAAAAGGTTTTTCAAGATTTCTTGAATAACTCAGAAGAAGACCCGCCAGTAAGTCATAAAGATGGCACAAGTCGTGGTAGTTTATGTTTAGTTTCTCCAGGTTTAATAGAAGTAACAGAAAAAACTTGGAGCACTCGCCCCACATTTATTTGGCAAGGATATTTAAAACGCATTGAAATTAATAAAGCTAACAGCGAAGAGATTTTGTGGACGGTTAAAGTCAAAGAAAATGACCAAAAAGTTATTTATACTGGAGAAACATTACAACCTGGTAATATTTATTATTGGCAAGTATTTGATTCCATGGGTAGTGAGTATGATTTGCCTCTTTTGCGAGTGACTTTTAGAATTATAGATATAGAAGAAAGTCAGGCTATTACTCAAGAGTTAGAAAAACTAGATGCTGAGTTAAATCTACAGGGTGCTACTCAAGAAGCGATTACTTTTGCCAGAGTTAAATTTTTTGCCGAACGCAATTTATGGTCAGATGTTTTATCTGAAGCTTTTGCAGTTAATAACCCTTCATCAAAATTACAGGATTTCCGCAGTAATATTTTGCAGTATTTTTGTCAACCATCAAGCAAAAATTAATCTATCCACAGGAGTTTTATACCTGGTTTTTGCTATAAACCAGGTTTTTTTGATCATAATCATAGAGAAGTAGACAAATTTTCGTTGCAGTCTAATCTTAAATACATATACAGCCTTCAAACCACTAATTCCGCAATAAAATATTTTTTGTCTCTTGCGTAAAATCCTGTTTTTTTAATGAAGAATAATTTATTAAGCGATAGATAAATCTCAAATAAACATCAACTAAATTAATAATTTATCTATAGTTATAGCGGTTTTCATCCTTTATGAAGTACAGTATTTTTTCTATTTATTATTCCCTATTCCTTATTCCCTGTTACCAAAAATATAAAACCTGTGTATCTCACTAATTTTAGAAATGCTATAGCAACCCTAAATGATTTGTGAAAAATTTAGATGTATTTATTTTGTCTTCTACCTACCACCTAATACCTAACACCTACCACCACCAAAAATTTATAACTGAAATAGGATTGCTATATATACAATGCAATTCCTGGCAAAAAGCAGCATAAAAATTGACATTGTAGATAATTTTTAGCAAAAAAAATTAATCTGAAAATCCATAATCATCAACAAACTTAGAAAATTAGAGGTAATTCTATGTTTCAAAAAATCGACCTGGTGCTATCTATGTACGCATTAGTGATAGTAACAATCATCGGATTTCCCACTATTGAAATCAAAACTAATTCACTAGAACATGATTCTTCTGAATTATCAGAAGAAGTTCTTCCCCAGTTTTTGAGTCAATCTGATGAACAACCACCAGTTCCTTATAAAGAAGGAACTAGCCGTGGCTAAGTAAATCTCATTTATCAGTAATATGATGTTCGGATAATTAGTTATGAAAAACCTTAACCCTCCTCTTTTCTGTTGCCTGTTCCCTATTTATCAGCATTATAAGTATTCACCCAAACATGATATAAGCAGTGAAAGATGTTCAACGATAAATCCCTTAATGTGGTATATTTAAAAAAAAAGTTAATCTGAAATTAAATTATATTTTAGAGATGAAAAACTTGGCAATGAAAAGAATGAGATTACAGTCTCATAGTCGTTTCAGTTTAGACTGAGATGAGTATTTCTTGCCTTGAAAGGGTTTTAGCAAAAAAAAGTGTTTCATTATTATTTTAAATTACTATAACTTTGAACTTAGTCTTAAAACATTTCATTTCAATTTGTCAGCTACCTCTTTCAATTGTTTGACAATTTGCTTATTTTCATGGTTTCTTGAACCATAGAGTCTAGCAGAAAAAATTGTAATTATTTCTAGAACATCTTCTGCTAAAACTTCCTCAAAAGTAGAATCTTCAGAACGATTAATAATAACTAATTCTGTGCCAAATACTTCACACAAAGTAAATATCAAGTCACTACCCAATCTCAGCAATCTGTCTTTATGAGTTAAAACTAATCGTTCTACTTGGTCTGAACAAATTAATTTTATTAACTTAATTAAACCTTTTTTGCGATAGTTTAACCCACTGCCCAAATCTGATATCACTTCAAATGACCAACCTTGTTTAGCACAGTAAGTTTCTAAAACTATTTTTTGGCGCTCTAAGTCATCTTTTTGGTCATGGCTACTGACTCTAGCATAGGCAACAGTCAAAGAATTATCTTGTTTATTGCCTATCAAGTCAGTAACGGTAAAACGACGATGACCGCCTTCGGTACGGGTTGATTTTATCCGTCCTTCAGTTTCCCATCGTCTAATTGTTTTTGTTGACACTCCTAGCAGGTCTGCTGCTTCAGATATACTTAATAATTTAGACATAATTTTAGTATATCACAATAAATATCTAATTATGTTAAACTTTTTAACTTATGCATAATCGCCCCAAAATTATGTATAGGGCCAGCCACTAGCCAGAGATAGTTGACAATTTATTGATTATATGTATCAAAGCTAAGTTTAATTTTTAATTGTAACTATTTAAACTGGCTTTAAAGTAAAACTGCTAAGATATGGTCGGCTTATTCAGTATATATACGACTAGAAAAATTAATGACTGACCCACAACTGCGACCAATAGGTACTTACGAAACAGGAATTTTTGATCAGAGTGCTGCCGAAATTCCAGCTTATGACCCCGATACACAAAGACTATTTATTGTCAAGGCAAATGAAGCCGCTATTGATGAATTAGACATTAGCGACCCCACCAACCCCACCTTAGTCAATCAAATCGATGTTTCCCCTTTTGGTGCAATTGCCAATAGTGTTGCAGTTAATCAAAATGGCATCGTAGCAGTAGCGATCGAAGCCGATGTGAAACAAGACCCTGGTACTGTTGCCTTCTTCAATACAGATGGCGAACCCCTCAACTCAGTTACCGTCGGAGCATTACCAGATATGCTCACCTTTACCTCCGATGGCACAAAAGTGCTAGTGGCAAACGAAGGAGAACCGAACGACGACTATAGCAATGACCCAGAAGGCTCCGTTAGTATTATTGACATTTCTGGTGGAGTAGGAAATTTAACTCAGGCAGATGTTTCTACGGCTGATTTTACTGCCTTCATTGGTCGGGAAGAAGAATTGCGTAACAAAGGCGTTCGGATCTATGGCCCTGGGTCAACTGCAGCCCAAGACATCGAACCAGAATTTATCGCTATCTCTGGTGATGACACCACAGCATTTGTCACCCTTCAAGAAAATAATGCTGTAGCAGTCGTAGATATTGAAAATGCCAATATTGTAGAAATTCTACCATTAGGAGTAAAAGACTACAGTCGCGGTCTACCTACTTTGACAGAGTTTGAATTTTCCGACCTACCAGTTCTTGATACAACTGAAGCAGGTCAAGAAATTCTACTAGGTGGTTTATCTGGACTATGGTATGAAGGCACCAGCGAAGATGGCAACCTACAATTTGTCACCGTACCAGACCGCGGCCCCAATGGCGCACCCACAGACGTAGATAATGACGGTGATAACGAAAGACCATTTGCACTGCCAGACTATCAAGCCAGAATAGTTCGTTTTGAATTTGACGAAAGCGCTGGAGATATTGAAATCACCGAAGAAATTCTTCTAACCAGGGAAGATGGCACAACTCCCATTACTGGTTTACCTAATATTCCAGGAATAGACGAAGAGCCAGTAGACCTATTTGGCAACCCCCTAGACTACGACCCATTTGGTGCAGACCTAGAAGGTATTGTCATCCCTGGAGACGGTACATACTGGACTGTAGACGAATATCGCCCCGCCATCTATCACTTTGATATTGATGGCTCACTCATAGACCGCTTTGTACCCGAAGGAACAGCAGACCTCGCAGGAGAAACAGAGGGAACCTTTGGTACAGAAAGCCTACCAGCAGAATATTCTAACCGTCGCCCTAACCGTGGTTTTGAAGCCCTTGCTCTCGATACAGACGATAATATTCTCTATAGTTTCATCCAAACACCTTTAGCAAATCCCGATCGCGCAGCCTCCGACGACTCCAGCGTCATCCGGATGTTAGGTATTGATCCAACTACTGGAGAACCCGTAGCAGAATATGTCTACCTCCTAGAAAAACCAACTTTAGATCCAGATAACGCTACTCTATTAGTTGATAAAATGGGAGATGCTGTCTATACTGGCGACGATAAATTCTTAGTTGTAGAAAGAGACTCATCCGTTACACCTACAGGCAAAAAATTTATATTTGAGATTGACCTCAAAGGTGCAACCAACTTACTCGCTGACGATGCCCCAGAATTACCAGACGACAAAACTCTCGAACAATTGACTGCAGATGACTTAGCAGCATTAGACATTCAAGCAGTTAATAAAACAAAAGTCACTAACCTACCTTCAATTGGTTATATTGCTGGAGACAAAGTAGAAGGTTTATCACTGCTACCAGATGGACGGTTAGCGGTACTCAATGACAATGA
>JBARXI010000419.1:0-24185 GCA_049647275.1 Microcoleaceae cyanobacterium | reverse complement strand
TAATTAATCTTGAAAATAGGGTATAATAAGTTTTGGTTTGAGGGGTTAATCGGAATCGAGGCTTTCTCTGAAATAATTATTTTATTCGGTCTAAATAGATACTATCTAAAATAAATTTTTCAGTCCGTTCAATCTCAGCAGTATGCATGCAAAAGTATGGAAATAGCAATATCTTTTTGACCTCAAATTGACCTCAAATTAGGCTCTGAAAGTGCCGTATCTGTTAGAGTGGTTGAGGCTAGACAACTTTAGTCGTGCCATGGAAGTCCCTATACTCAAATTATAGAATTGCTAACTATATTATGATGATGTGAAAAATATGAAATCATACAATTTATAGAAATCAAAGAGAGTGGTGCAAATATTGCTTTGTTTTTAGATGCTCATAATCTGCCAAGCCTAAGGGCCAAAGATTGGAAGAGATCGCTGAAAATAATAAAGCTTAGTTTGTATAAATATTGTAAGAATTGATACCTAAATGCAGACTGTAAGGTCCCTATAAATATGATCCCAAAAGTAAGCAAAACGCTAGGGTTAAACCCGATCCGACTTTGTCGGGGTAAAATGATCTAATCCCCACAGAATTAAACTGTGGTCATCTAAGAAGAAACTAAGCAACATGGATTTATCCTCTTGCATAGTATGGACAATTCATCTCCCGGACTAAAGTCAGGAGAGTAGTCAAAGGAACAGTACCCCAGGTGATGACGGGAGTCTAATCAAAGTGTCATGTTTATTCTGAAAAGGCAGGATGTTGAAATTACAAGTGTTCAACACCCAAAGCGGGATCAACAGATCCCTATTCTTAATTATCAAGGGCAAACCTTTAGGTTAATCAATGTCTTTAAGGCCGAGCAAGCTGAAGAAGCTAGGTCTTTCTGGCGGGATTTAACTGATAATCGTGGTAAAGCCTGTGTTTTATTAGAGGAACCCGATCGATATAGTGTATGGGGTAAAATTCGCTTAGAGCAACTTGCCAGTGAAGAATCAAAAGATGACCATGCAGTTTCTCCTGTGTTGATCCATGGTTGTCTGTTGCTGCTACAAGCAGTTTACTTTGATGTAGAGGATCTATTGGGAAATAGACAGGCCAAGTCTTTTCATAAAGATATTACTAACGTATTCCAGCAGAGAAAGTTTCCAAATACTGATTCTGCTGATGGGGTTCAAACTTTATTAACAACCGATCCCCTAAACAACTTACAACTTCCTTCGTGGCAAGAAGTTCATCTATATATATTACTGCAAGAACTTTATCGTCTAGGGGAAGGATATTTCGGTAATACTAGTTTTGCTGAAGGTATTGGAGAAATTATAGAAGTCATGCCTGCTGGCGATCGAACTCAGTTTATTGATTGGCTAAATCAATCTCCTGAGAGTCAAAAGTGGTCAGTAAATTAATCTCCCAAAATTACTTATTGAAGCATCACTCTCTCGCTCTTAACTAAGGATTTATCTTGATTCAACTAAATCAAATATTTCTATATATTAAGTTTGGTATCAAATGGTATTTATATGTTCAAAAATAATTTAAAATTTCATAGAAAATAAATGTTTTTATTTGTCTAACTCAGACTTAATAGAAGTAAAATTTACCACAAAATTAAGGTCTAAAACCTCCTCCTTTCAGGGGAAATTTATGGTAGAATTTTATAACTGGCAGGGTATTCAACCAGTATAAAAACCTAGCTATCTAATCCATAGACGCACCTTGAAAACTGTGGTCAGACCCCCCCCGTCGCCGTCAGGCGCAAGCGGTCGGAACCAGGCGTTTTGCTGGCGCAAAGCTCCGCTAACGGCTAGCCTCTTACAGAGGAGCTAAAGCTTTACATGTCGGCGACAGCCGAAACGCCGACATTAAAAGCGGAGCGGCTCTGCATTCAGAGGGTTTCCTTTCCCTCCGGTCCCGGAACGGGAACGCCATGGGAACGCCGACCAAGAGAGGGAATGCTGACCAAGAGAAGAGTTATGGGATTCTGTGCAGGAATGCTTGTACAGGTAAAAACTCTAAGCACCAAGCAACAGAGAAACCGAAAAAACTTTGGTTTTGAACTGTACCGTAGGGCATAAGTCCAAAGGCTTTTGTTAGCGCAGCTCCTCCGCAGGAGGCAATGGAGCGTTTTATGTGCGAAGTATCTGGTGAAATAAGCATCTCACCTGAAATGGAGCGTTTTATATGCGAAGTATCTGGGGAAATAAGCATCTCACCAATTAGATGTCGTAAGATGATATCTAGTTTAAGTGAACTCGGTCAACCAGAAATCCTGTTAGAAGAATCTCCGCCTCATCAGAGCCGGAGAGTATGTCAAGCTTGATGAGAATATTACTATGAGCAGCACTTCCGAAAAGTCATCTACCCCTAAGTCTTTCTTCTCAGCCCAGACTATTGTGATTACTGGTATTGTCTGGGGTGTACTGGCATTACTATTTTTTCTTCTGTTTAGTGTGCCTCTACCTGGTGAAGACTTGCCTTTTTGGTATTCTGTTGGTACCTATGTATTTGAACTAGGGGCATACTTACTGGCCGCTATAGTTTGCTTTAGAAACTGGCAAAGTCCTCAAATGGTCAGTGGTCGCAATGTCTGGATGGGCATTGGTTTTGGATTGCTATTTTATTTTCTTGGTGGTGTGGTATTTGGTTTTTGGGAACTAGTCTGGGAACTAGATCCTGATGTATCAATGGCAGATATTTTCTATGTTATTTCTTACCTCTTCCTAGGTTGGGGAATGACTTTAGCTGTAACTTCCAAACGACTAAATCTTGAGTTTTGGCAGTGGGGTGTTTTGGCTGGAGTAGCAGTGGCCGGAATTGCTTTGGCTATCTGGGTGGCTGACCCTACATTTTTTGGGTGGTTACCAGCTCTCGATGATCCAGCCTTGGAAGAGATTGCTGTAGAAGAAGTATCGGCTAATTTAGCTCCATCTTGGGTTATAGGTATAGATGAAAAGTTAGAACCTTTTGCCTATAGCGTCAATCTGTTTTACATTATTGCTGATGTATTTTTACTAATTATTGCTACGGCATTGCTTCTTGCTTTTTGGGGGGGACGTTTTTCTCAGTCTTGGCGAATGATTGCTGCTGCTACATTTTCACTTTACGTTGCTGATATGTATTTTAAGTGGCTCGATTCCCGTTCTCAAGGTGAATATGAAAGTGGAGGTTTACTGGAAGTATTTTTTGTTTTTACAGCAATTCTGTTCGGAATCGGTGCTGTTTTAGAACACGATATATCAACTCGCTCTCGCCAAAGTAGACGTGGTAGACGAGGTGGTGTTTCCTAGCTACCAAAGCTTGGATGAAAGATGAAAGCCTTTTAACTCCTGTTTAACTCCTGGGTGAAAAATAACTCACCGAATTTATTAACTTCAAAAAAAAGTTTTAATTCTAAAATTGTTGGGAGTTAGCCTGAGTAGTAGTTGGAGCTACTATGATAGTAAGTGCCATCGCCAGATGAATAAAACTTCTGGAGACTGAATAGGACAAAAACCCAATTTAAGATTTGGTGGAAGCATCGGTCAGTGAAACACCGAAGCCCACACCATAGGCTAGTCTGGGCGTTGAATACGTCACAGTATCTTCTCTAAACCATAGATAAGTTTAGTTATAGATGGGATCTTGCGAATGGCTAGCAAAACTCCTGGCATATAGCAAGACCTATCACTTGTGTCGTGTCGTAAAGTGTAAATCTGACCAGGCCCACCAAATATTACTTCTTGGTGAGCAATTAAACCTGGTAAGCGTACACTATGAATCCGAATTCCCTCTTCTGTTAAACAACCTCTGGCACCTTCTATTTTTTCTGTTTCTTTGACGCTAGGCTCGTTGTAACTTTTGCCTAGTTCTGATAACATCTCGGCAGTTTTAATTGCAGTGCCACTTGGAGCATCAGCTTTTTGATTGTGGTGTAACTCAATAATCTCTACATGATCGAAATATTGAGAAGCAGCGATCGCCGCCTGTTGGAGTAAAACCATACCAATAGAAAAGTTGGGAATTATGAGTGTGCCAATACTGGCTTTTTCTGAAAATTCTGCCAAGTCTTGAATTTGCTCTGGACTAAGACCGGTTGTTCCTACTACTGGTTTGACACCATAGGCTATTGCAGAACGAATATTCTCATAAACACCTTCTGGATGGGTAAAATCAACCATTACTGGTGGTTGTTTTTCTTGGACTGCCATTGCTAGCATTCCTTGTAAATCATTAATGATTGGTACTTCTAAAAAACCACAACCTGCTAGATCCCCAGCATCTTGACCAATATATTCCTGACTACGTTCAATAGCACCAAAAAGAGTCATATCAGTGGCATTTGCGATGGCTTTCACCACTTCTCGGCCCATTTTTCCGGCGGCACCATTGACAATTACTGGAATTGAAGCTTGATTTGTCATTTAAAAAACCTCGGGAGTTTGAAAATCAGGAGCACTTTAGCTACAGGATGAAAAACGACTCCGTAGCTTCAGCCACCAGTCCCCTAAAGGGGGGGGACTAACCCCTCTAAACACCCATTTCTGGGTTCAGCAATTAACAATTAACAATTAACAATTAATAATTACCCCTTCTTAAAAGAAGGGGATTGACACTTAAGGAAATTTTTTGATTTTATCCCCTTAAAAGGGTCGGCTTTAAACCTGAATTATTTAACTATTAATTATTAACTATTAACTATTAATTATTAATTATTCGGTAACTTTTGCCTTGCCAATGTTATCGGTCGGTACTTTCCAAAAGGCACTGAATTAGTCCACTACTTCTGTTTAACTTTTTAGTTATAGAGCATGAGACTGGCAGAGTATCCCAAGGAATGTCATTGCGAGCGAGAGCTTGGCAATCATAATTTAAACCCTTGCCGAGAACTTAGACCTTTGAGGTCGTAGACTTGTCAGGTATTGAGCTTGTTTTCTTGGAGCGCAACCAGAATGTGCAAGCCCCTAGCTAAAGCTATGGAGTTCCTGACTGTCTTAAATTAATACTTAATTAATACTTTGACTCAACACAGGCATTCTATCTCATTTTTTTGGCTGGAGGCCAAAAAAAATGGTGATTGACAATATATATACTCTTAAAGATTCTACAATACCAATTTATTTTATACTATTTAGTATTTTTTCCTGAGTGTAATCTAATTCTCAGTTTCAGTATTTTTTAATTTAATTAATTTAATCTGAGTAATCAAAGTATAAATTGCTGCATACATAGCTAAAGTCAAAAATTAAATTCTTACTGTGAATCAGGCAATAGAATTTGAGAATATCTTAACTTGACCTTCAACTTCTATAGAGGAAATAAAAATAATAGGTATAAATATCAAATTAGCCAAACAGAAGCTTTGTTTGTAAAGATTATATGCGATAAGTTGAGTTATAAAAATTTATGATTAAAGATATATAGCAATCCTAAAAAATTTGTAAAAAAACCCAAAATAAATAAACAATCTGAAATCATTATCTCTATAGCTTTTTCCCAGGATATTTTGTATATAACCATGGGTAGAATTGCTATAGTTACTCAGGTTTTTAAGTCATACTATTTGTCTGTTTACTACCAAGATCGTTTCATTCTAGATTTTGGCAATGAATTGATTTACATTCAAGCAGCGAGAGATAAAATCCCTAAACCCTAAAGCTTGAAATAACGTGGTTTTGTAAATACAGAAAATGGCACAGTTTAGAATGAAGCACCCCTGGTTTACTACCCCGTATTTGGCAATATATTATAGTTTTTTAACTATTCAATGTATGTACTAGTATGCCGTTACCTAAACAATCGATGATTGTTGTAATCTTATGAAATGCTATATTTATGGACTTAAATATATTTACAGTTTACGTAAAAAATTGATTAGTTAAGTATTTAGTGAAAAATTAAAGTAATTTTTATTACTATAATGGCTAATTTTTCTACATAATCTTTCTGAAAAAAAATGTGTAGGAAATCTGGCAAAAATATTTAATAAATAGACCTATGGTATGGTAACGAAACTATCATCTAATTGTGTCTATAGTAATAAGGTTAAATAAATGAAAATAAATGTATCGAAAACATCAGATGTAATTATCAATTTTTTGATATGTTTTCTAGTAACTTATCTTGTAAAAAGTGCTTTAGGAATTAATATTTTTAAGGAGCATCATCTGGAAGATATGCCTGGGCTGACAATTAATAAAATTTTAGAATAGAGAGAACTAATTTACAAAAAAAAGCGAAAAATTACGATGAATTCAGCAATTCATCAAAGTTACTTCTCCGATAAATATTATAAGTATTAAGTAGTCATAAAAAATTAATTACACATCACTCTAAAGCTAAAAAGCCTATATTCTAAAAATTACAGCCAATAAATAATGGTAATTAATTTTGCCTTACTTAGTAGAAACTAGATAATCTCGCTCTCTAAAATTGTCCGTTAATGTGCCACAATAAAAATCGGTAATTAGAATTTAGAGTCTACTGTGAGTCCAACTGCTCAAGCCAGTAATACGGTAAATCCATCTGTGACACCAGTCGTCCAAAGACGTCGGGTTGTTTTTCCTTTCACTGCTATTGTCGGCCAGGAAGAAATGAAACTGGCCTTATTATTGAATGTAATTGACCCCAAAATAGGGGGCGTAATGATAATGGGCGATCGCGGCACTGGTAAATCTACCACCATCCGCGCCTTAGCCGACCTGTTGCCAGAAATTGAAATTGTTCTTGATGACCCTTTCAACAGCGATCCCATTGACCCCGATTTAATGAGTGATTCGGTGCGAGATAGATTAGCACAACAGGAAGAAATTCCTATAGTCAATAGAAAAGTCCAAATGGTAGACTTACCATTGGGGGCCACAGAGGACCGGGTATGTGGTACTATCGATATTGAAAAAGCCTTATCAGAAGGAGTCAAAGCTTTTGAACCAGGATTATTAGCAAAGGCAAACCGTGGCATTCTATATGTAGATGAGGTAAACCTGTTAGATGACCATCTAGTTGATGTTTTGCTCGACTCAGCCGCAAGTGGGTGGAATACGGTAGAAAGAGAGGGAATTTCTATCCGACATCCGGCTCGTTTTGTGCTTGTCGGCTCCGGAAATCCAGAAGAGGGAGAATTACGACCTCAGTTACTTGACAGATTTGGAATGCACGCCGAAATCCGAACTGTAAAAGACCCTTCATTACGAGTTCAAATTGTTGAAGAACGTTCAGCTTTTGACCAAAACCCTCAAGAGTTTTTAGATAAGTACCAAATCCAACAAGAAGAATTACAGAAAAAGCTTGTAGATGCTCAACAAAAACTGAAATTAGTAGAAGTTGATTATGAGCTACGAGTAAAAATTTCTCAAGTTTGTTCTGAGTTGGATGTAGATGGTTTACGGGGAGATTTAGTTACTAACCGTGCTGCAAAAGCTCTAACTGCTTTTGAAGGTCGTACTGAAGTGACTGTTGAAGATATCGGTGGAGTGATTACAATGTGTTTACGACATCGACTACGAAAAGACCCCTTAGAAAGTATTGACTCAGGTGATAAGGTAAAAAAAGTCTTTAATCGTATTTTTGAAATAGTAGAACCAGAAAATTAACTTAATTATAATCAATATTCTTCTGAATTTTGGTTATATTGGTCAGGGAGAAGCATATTTATTAAAGCAAGTTTGGTAAAATGTAATAATTATTGATTGGTTGCTTTGATACTTCTCCCAACCTAATTAAATCAAAAGATTATGATGGTAAATTTTCCTAAAACGGAAAATAGACAGTAATTAAATTAATATAGCAATTCCCATACTGGTGAGGTACAAAATTCTAAATTTTTAGGGAACAGCAGTGCGACCCTGCGTGGGGATAATTCCTTAGAAAAAGAGGCAAGACGCAAGGGAATGCGCACTCCTGTGAGGGAACAGGGAATAAAAATACAAGTTTACCTCACTAGCCTGAGAAACGCTATATTAATTATCATCAATTAAGTAGGTAGGTGGAAAAATTTACAAGTACGTCCGAAGCGACTCGAACGAAGTGGAAGGAGGCAATCTCAAGGGTATGAGGTGCATCAACATTTCGTTACATAGTGAGGTTTATTCGCGCCTACCTACTTAGTTAAATACAATTTGATGTTATTAATTAGGGCCTGCGGATTAAGTCTAAAATGATTGACATATAAGCGCTAAAGCTTTTTAGGAGCGAAAAAAGTGCAATAAATTCGCTCTTAAAAGCTCAAAATACTAACATTTTCAGCCCTTGTTTGCTGAAAAAATTCAGACAATATATTCCTCAAACATCCTCTTTAATCTTCTTTAATCTTCATTCCCCCTGACTCCTAACTCCTGATTGGCGTAACTCCTACCCTCGACAAAATACAGTTATTCAGCAAACCCTAATTATTTTTTGCTCACAACTTTTAATTAATACCAAGTCGAGTCGATCAATCTTTCTTTATAATATAAGCCAAATAATATAAGTAAACGGGATTTAGTATAAAATCAGTATTTGTATATAAAAACTAAAATTAACTTACTATTCACTTCATTGAAAATAAGTAAACTGAGGATTATGGTTGAGTAATAGCAATTAGAAAAAGGTTTGCTACAACATTGTTAGGCTGTTGGTAGAAGTTAGAATTCAGGAGTCATAATTCTGTCAGCACAACCTCCAACCATTTTTTTTAGACGTTTCGTTTATCCAGAAGTTTTTTGTCTATTTACAGTAGAGGCAATTTCCTTTCCTTTCCTACGGAATGCTGCGCAAACATGAATTGCTCATACATACTATTATTTGTAAAATTCTTTGATCGAATTGGTATTTAAGATAAATCTAGGCTACATCAGGATTAAATCGAAGTTTTAATTTCAATACAAAGCATAAAAATGGAAAAACTAATTCTCGGATTAGATCCAGGTCTAGCAGTATTAGGATTTGGAGCAATTAAATGTGTTTATAGTTCAGAAAAAGATAAAATTGACTCTACTTCTATGGTGGATTTTGGAGTCATTAAAACTACAAAAAAACAAGAAATGGGGGAGCGTTTAGTCACAATTTATGATGATTTACATACTATAATTAATACTTTTAAACCAGACTTAGCCGCCACAGAAAAATTATTCTTTTATCGCATGGGTAATACAATCTTAGTCGCTCAAGCCAGAGGGATTTTAATATTAGTATTAGCTCAACATGGAATTCCACTAATTGAGTTTACACCCGCACAAATCAAGAAAGCATTAACAGGTTATGGCAATGCTGATAAATATGATGTGCAACAAGCAGTGGCAAGAGAATTAAATTTAGATGAAATTCCTAAACCAGATGATGCGGCTGATGCTTTGGCAATAGCTTTAGCAGCAAGTTGGTTGAATTAATTAACTGTTTTGCAAAGAACAAATTTAATCTAAATTACGGATAATCAACATATTTAATGTAAGTAGATAGGCGGAGATAAACGCATAATGTGGGCAATGCGCGTAGGAAGCTAAAACCTTTAGACAAGGACACTTCTAGCCATTGCCCACCCTACAACTGTTTGACATTGAATTATGCCCACCTACTTAATTTGTAGATAGGTGGAAATAAATATCACTATTTAACAAAATATAAATTAGTCAAAACCCTTGAAATTGCTTTCGGTTACGGAATGCTCCGCAAACCTTCCACTCTGTTCGAGTCGCTTCATACATACTGAAATTGAATTACGCCTGGCTACTTAGACTTTTCCCACTACACCTTACACTCAATATCCTAGACTTTATTGTTGTTGGCCGAAAAAAAAACAGATAATTGTTATTCTCTATACATAATTAAATCCTGCTTTGTACTAATACGAGCCAATATTATCAAGTCAAAAGTCAAAAATCAAAAAATTCTGCCGATTAACTCTACAGTTCAGATAATTGTGAGTTAAAGTAAATAAATGTAAAGAAATATGAGATTTTTTTGATCTTTTTGTTAAGACAAGCATTTACGGCCCACCTTTGAGATTAAAACTAAACATTCAATGAAAAACTTTTTTTTTAAAAAAATTTTTGTATCAATTACAGCAATCTTTCTAGCATTATCCACCTGGGTCATAACTCCAGCCATAGCCAGAGCTTATGATAATCCCGACCTACTTCCCGAACAGCAAACACCAATTATTGACCTAGCCAGAGCCTTAACAGATATTCAAGAAGACCTTTTAGCCAAAGACTTAGAGCAATTTGAAACAGAAACTGGGTGGAAACTAAGAGTTTTAACCCAATTCGACCGTACTCCCGGCAGAGCAGTCAAAGATTTTTGGGGACTCGATAACAAAAGTGTATTATTAGTAGCCGACTTTCGCGGAGGTAATATCCTCAACTTTAATGTTGGAGATAGCCTCTATAAGTTTATGCCTCGGACATTCTGGGTCGAGCTGCAAACCCGCTATGGCAATCAATTCTTTGTGCGAGACAACGGCGAAGACCAATCAATTATCCAATCATTAGAATCCATCGAAACTTGTTTGCGCCGAGGTGGTTGTCAAGCTGTACCAGGTTTGCCACAAGAGCAGTGGATTTTAACCCTGATTACTTCAGTTCTTGGTGGGGTAATTTGTGGATTTGCTGGCCAACCTCGGAAACCTGACCAACCTTTTTCTTGGCAGTGGGCGTTAATATTTTCTCCATTATGGGGAATTTTGTTTATTGCTTTCGGAATTGGCCCAGTAGTTACAAGAACTTCGGATTGGTTACCATTGTTTCGTAATTGTGCAGGCTTTCTCATCGGTGCATTAGTTGCTTATCTGACTCCTATGCTGAGTCAATCTTCTCCATCTGAAACTTAATTTAAGAAGGAGTCACCGAGTCAGGAGGAAATTCTTTTTAAGTCCGACTGATTACAACTTATCCCTTTTCTCTGACTCTCCGGAAATCAAAGTAAAATCTGAAGTTCAGCACAGTTTATTTATAAGGGATAGATAACTTTTTTTCTACCCCCAAATACAAAAATTATTTGGGGGTATTTATGATAAGTTGTACAAATTTTATCTCAAATGAGTTGTCAAATCTAGCTGGCATAAAAAACTGTAATGGTTATTTTTACAGGAGTCCGAATCGGGGGAGAAAGAGACGGATAAATAAATAGTTTTATAAGCTTGTTTGATGATTTATAAGTGTAGAGCTTTATTCAAGTCTAAACAGATTTTCACTGACAAGTACAGAGAAGGTAAGAAATAATGCTCTGTGTTTGAATATCTGTAGTAATTTTTTTAGTAAGACTAATACCCGAACATCTGCTAATGTTGCCTTAAATCGCTGTAACTTTATTTATATATGGAAGGATTTAAGCTTAATTTGTTGACTGAGGTATAGCAATTTTTATACTGGTGAGGTACAAAGTTCGAGATTTTAGGGATTAGGGAGTAGGGAGTAGGGAGTAGGGATTAGGGAACAGAAAAGAAGAAAAACTAGTGTACTTCACTAACCTGAAAAACGCTATATATTATTTATTTTATGTAAAGTTGAAAAACCCTGAATAAGTTCATCAAAACTTCTTAAAACTGTGAAATTGAGTGGATCAAATCTGACACCTACTACCTACAAGTATTTAACTGCAGATTAATGGGATGATTTGTTTGTAGGGGCAGTCTTCTCCTGGGGTCTCCAATCTTGGGCAAAGAATTAACGTTACAGGGAAATTGCCTCTATAGAACCCATTTTATATCTATATAATTATCATAATTAAGTCTGATCGCGCATCAATTTTGAGGAAAAATCTGCTCTGTTTTTGGAATTTTTCTTTATTCCCTCTTCCCTCTTCCCTCTTCCCTCCTGTCTCCTAACTAAAAAAACGAAAGTATTGACAAAGATACGTTTAGGGGTTCTATACTTTTAAATCTCAAGTATGCAACAGCGGAATTTTGTGTAAGTCCTGCTAATATTAAAAACCATGCCACCAAGCCTATTTTTCAGAAGGAGGCTTTGGCTTTTTCAGCACTTTCTGAGTTTTGAGCCGTGGTCGTTGAGAAGATGGTTTTTTTGTAGTTGCGATCGCCACTACCCCAACTACTTTAATACCCGCCTGCTGCAAAACCTCGACCGCAGCATTTACCGTTGCGCCAGTTGTATAAATATCATCTATTAACAACACCGAAGCACGGGGGCGACGGTTAATAAAATCTTTTCCCACTAAAAAAGCATCCTTAACTGTCTTCAACCTTTCCCCACGAGACAAACCAAATAACGCCTGGGTCTGCTTCACCCTTTCCAAACCATTTCGCCGTAATCGTAAACCTGTCAACTGACAGAAACTTCTTGCCAAGACTTCCGCCTGATTAAAACCTCGCTCTTTTAACTTTTTTTTGTGCATGGGAATGGGTACAACTGCCACTTTATCTAAAGTTGCCAGCGAGGAAGCCAACCAGCTATCTGCCAACCAATATCCCAAGGGTCTCCCTATTTGCGGGTTGTCATTGTATTTCATCGCTGCGATCGCTTGTTTGAGACTATCCTGATATTTACCCCAAACAAATACTGGAACTTTTCCCGCAAATATTTGTCCTCCACCAGGAAACTGACAGCGCCAAACTTGCCTTTCGCAATATTTACAAAACTCTCGGTCTGCTGGTCGCTGGCAAAGAGGGCAGTGAGATTTAAGAAATATATTCAGGAATGGTTTAAGAATTTTTCTCCAGATAAATTTGAGCATTGTCAATAATCTTAAAAAAATCTAAAATATTTAGTAGTATTTTATATTCATCTGTTAATAATTTGCTTACGAGCGGAAATTAAGAATATTTACTCATTTAGTCAGAGTTCATCAAAAATACACTCGGATATAAGCCCATAAAATCCTGGATATTGTATTACTTTTGACTTTTGACTTTTGCGAACCTGTTGACTTATTTATAGTTTTGTGTATAGGTTTTATTCCCTAGATAAAATTCAATCCTCAGACCGGAAGACAGTGGGAGAGAAAGCTGTTTATTTCGCTTACCTGATGCAGCAAGGTCATCCCATAAATCCTAGTTTTGTAATTCCAGGAAGTAGCTTTTGGCAATTTTTACAAGATATTAATTGGTCAGATTCATTATTAGCTGATTTTCCTAATTCAGATTTACATTTTAATGTTAATGACTATCAACAATTAAGAGGGATTGCTCAATCAATTAACCACAATATTGTATCTGCTAATTTACCATCTGAGTTACTTTCAAGTCTAGAATCTGCGATTAATAATCTCAATACCGAAGTAGTAATTTTTCAGATGTATTTAGCTCACCCTAATCTGGAAACTTTCGGTATATTAGAACCAATAATTTGTCAGGCTAAACCTGAAGAATTTACGCAAAAAATCAAAGAAGTATGGGCACAAATTTTTCAGGCTAAAAGTTTATTTTACTGGCAAAGTCACCAAATAGAACTTTTACAACTTCAACCTATAGTTTTAGTAAAGCCTCTAGAGTCAGCTAGATATTCCGGAAGTATTCAAGCTTTTGCTAATAGTTGGAAAATATTAGCTACTCATGGTTTAGAAGCATCAATTGAGCTTGGGCAAGTTATACCTGACTCTTATATTATTTCTCCTGAAACTGGCAATATAATAGACAAAAAACTAGGTAATAAAATTATTGCTTATAACCTCCAGAGATATATAGCAAAAGTAAATTATACAGATACATGGCAAGAGGTCTATCATACCCAAATGCCTATTCCTGATTCTTTACCTGCACTACAAGCTTTTTTGTTACCAGAAAAGCTACAAAAAGAATTTAGTTTAGACGAAAATAACCTGCAAAAACTAATTAAGTTAACTCAAGATTTAGCAACTGATATAAATACAGATTTTTCCTTAAAGTGGAGTGTATTTCAAAAAAATGATAGTACAAATCCTCAAATATTAATTACTGATTGTAAACTGTTTAAAAAATATCATCAAAACGTAGAAGATTTACCTATATTAGCAGCTAAATTGCCACTAAAACCAGTTACTAATCCCTATATAATTAAAGGAATCGCAGCATCGGCAGGGATAGCAACTGCTCCAGTTCAAGTAATTAATAGTTTGGCTCCGAAACCAGAACAATTTCCTGAAGGGTCGATTCTAGTTACACCTGCGATTACTCCCAGTTACTTGCCATTAGTGAAAAAAGCCTCTGGAATTATTTCTGAACAGGGGGGAATTACAAGTCACGCTGCTATTTTAGCTAGAGAAATTGGGATTCCTGCTGTCGTAGGGGCAACTAATGCTACTCAGATAATTAAAACAGACAACTTTGTTTTAATTGATGGAAATAAGGGGAAAATTTCTCTGGTGAAAAAACCCAATTATTCTCCGCAAAAACAGGATATAAGAGCAGAAAAAAAATTAATATTTCAGCATTCGTTTCCCATAAGCACTAAGTTATTTGTCAATTTAAGTCAAATCAATTCTATTGAGCGTGTCAAAGATTTACCTATCGATGGAGTTGGATTATTACGTTCAGAATTAATGGCAATTGAAATATTAGAAAATCATCATCCTCTATGGTGGATACAACAGGGTCGTGAATCAGAATTTATTGAGCGAATGGTTGAGCAACTTAGTCAATTTGCTGCTGCCTTTTCACCAAAACCAGTATTTTATCGTTCTCTGGATTTGGTAATGTTAAATCATGGCGAGCGGCAAAAAACATTTCCTGAAGCTCCGGAAGAACTTGTGACAAAATATTCCAAAACTCAAGATTGTGAATTTTGTCAGTCTTTAGAGTATAAAAACCAAGTTTCAGATGTAATGTTTGCTCATAAAAGTGATTATCAAAACCCAATTCTAGGAAAACATGGCACATTTAGTTATATGCTGGAACCGAGTTTATTAGATTTAGAAATAAAGATATTATCTGAAGTATGTAGATTGGGTTATGGCAATGTTAATTTAATATTACCGTTTGTACGTTCTGTAGAAGAAGTAAAATTTTGTCGTCGCCGAATTGAACAAAAATGGGAGGATAAACCCACTAATTTTGAACTTTGGATTATGGCAGAAGTACCATCAATTTTATTCTTACTACCTGAATATGTAAAAGCAGGGGTACAAGGAATTACTATTGGCACTAATGATTTAACTCAGTTATTATTAGGTGTAGACCGAGAACAAAAACAAATGGCTAGTGCTTTTGATAGTCGTCATCCAGCAGTAATGAGAGCCATTAAGCATTTAATTTCTCAAGCCAAAGCAGCAGATATTCCTTGTTCTATTTGTGGTGATGCTCCAGCTTTACACCCAGAAATAATTGATGATTTGGTGCGGTGGGGTATTACTTCTATTTCTGTGAATGTTGATGTTATTGAAAAGACTTATAATGCCATTGCCCGTGCCGAACAAAGTTTGATTTTAGAAGGAGCTAGAAATCAATTAAGTTAACAGTTAAAAAGGTAGACTATACTTTTTATACATCAAAATTAAATCTTTTTTTCGTCTCTTCCCATATCTATTGCTAAGTACATTAATTTTTTATTAAAAGAAACTGCCTGAAGTTATGACTTTGTATTCTTGTCTAGTAAGGTCTATAGATTCCCGATAGGGTGACAACTTCAAGTCTGATTTATAGTAAAGTATATGGCTAAATGAATTCTCTACTTTATTAAAGCCCAAATAGCAAATGCACAAATGCAGTTACAAAATTTTCTGAAATTAGGGTGGCAGCATATCACCCACGATATGACTGAGGAACTGTACTTAAAAGCAGGTATAGATTTGACAAAACCACGTTCGATTAAAGGTAACGTGAATGAAAGATGTAATTATAAATGTCGCTACTGTGACTTCTGGCGACTCAAAGAATATCAAGATGAAATGACTATTCCCCAATGGCAGGCAGCACTTTTAAGTCTGAAAGAATTTATGGGATGGTATACTATTGAGTTTGTTGGGGGCGAGCCATTCATTAAAAAAGGATTTATAGACTTATTAGAATTTTGCCACTCTCAAGGAATAGGTTGGGGAGTCATCACAAATGGTTCTGGTTTTTTAAATCGCAAAAATATTGAAAGGGTAGTAGCAGCAAGACCCATAAAGATAGATATTTCAGTAGATAGTGCCAACTCTGAGATACATGATTTTGTCCGAGGTTTCTCTGGTTCCCTCAGTAAGATTACTCAAGGAATTGGTTTTTTACGGGAAGAGCAAAAACGACTTAAACAGAAATTCCCCATCCGAATTAAACCTACTGTTCACAAGCACAACTTCCGTTATCTACCTGAATTAGTAGAGTGGACTAAACTTGTAGGTGCAACAACTATAGATTTTAATGTTGTCAAACCCTGGACTTCAGAAGTTAAAACAGAGCTATGGATTCGAGATAAGTCTGACCAGAAAGCATTGGAACAAGTCGTTGAGACCTTGATTTCTATGAAAAAGGATGGAGCACCTATCGAAACCAGCGAGCTGAAACTACGCTCATTTGTAGATCACTTTCAGGGAAAAACTGTAAATTACGGAGTTTTACCCTGTCGCTTAAGTCTTCGTGACTATCACATTCAGCCTAATGGTGATGTAAAAATGTGTTCGTTGTACCCAGCTATGGGTAATGTCAAAACCACCAGTGCTAAGGATATCTGGTACAACGAGGAAACTAAAAAAGTTCGTGCTCAGATGGTTGCTTGTCAACGGTTAGGAAAACCAGGTTGTGAGAATTTATGTCTTTCTTCTCAGATGTCTTTAAGCCATCAAGTTCAACGTGGTCTAGTAATGTTACAACAGATGAGTCAGACTTAAGTAATATCATGTCCGCTTAATTAGTGATAAAAAACTTTCTCCTCTTTTTCCTCCTGATATCTTCTTTTTTCCCCTCTTCTAGTATGGGCAAAGGGCACTTCGCCCCTACACTCCTGACTTCTCCCTAATTATTTATAACTGTTCATCCGGACATTATATAACTGATTCCCACATACCCCTGTAGAGACATCGAGTAGTTTCTATAGGGGTAACTCAATTCATCAAAAAAATCTGTCACCCTCAATATCCCCTTGCCTCACCTTCGCCACGAGGATCGGCTGCCCCTTCCAACATCCCACCCTCAGTTACCACCACTGCATTCGCATTTCCCCAACCATCCCACATTTCAATATTATGCCCCCGCCTTTTCAACTCATTCACAGTTGCCTCACTAAACCCATCTGTTTCCAAAATCAACCGATCCGGCAACCATTGATGATGAAAACGTGGCGCAGATACAGCCTCTGCAGCATTCATTTTATACTCCAGCACATTTAATACCACCTGCAAAACCGTCGTAATAATCGTACTTCCCCCCGGCGCACCTGTAGCCATACCTAACTCACCATCCCGCGTCACAATTACAGGAGTCATACTTGACAAAGGAGTTTTTTGTGGAGCAATGGCATTAGCCTCACCCCCCACCAAACCATACAAATTTGGTACTCCTGGGGCAGCAGCAAAATCATCCATTTCATTATTTAACAATATTCCTGTACCTGCAGCCACTACTCCCGCTCCAAAATTTCCATTGACTGTAAATGTCATACTAATAACATTGCGCTCCTCATCCACTACCGTCAAATGAGTGGTATCTGGAGACTCCCAAATATAACGCCCTAAAGTTTCCGGTGTTGCAGGCTCCAATTCGGTCGAAGGTTTGGCTTGTTTTAAATTAATTTCCTGACGTCGCTGCCCGGCATAACCACGACTAATCAACTGTTTGACAGGCACCTTAACAAAATCAGGATCGCCCAAATATTTAGAGCGATCGGCATAAGCGATACGCATTGCTTCGGCGAGTAAATGAATAGTATCAGGATTTTTTCTACCCCACTGTCGCAGGTTAGTGTCGCCCACGATATTCAATATTTGCAATAAATGCACCCCACCAGAAGAGGGTGGAGGCATGGCACATATTCTGTTTTGCCTAAATTTGCCACAAACAGGGTTACGCCAAATGGGGGTATAATCTTTTAAATCTTCTAGGGTAATTAATCCGCCATTGGTTTTCATGTCAGTAGCGATCGCTTGAGCTATTTTGCCTGTATAAAAGCTTTGTGGATTTTGAGCAATGATTTCTAAGGTTTGCGCTTTGTCGCTTTGAATCAGCAAATCTCCTGAATTATATGGTTTCCCCTCTTTGGTAAATATTTCCCTGGCTGCCGGATTTTTGTTGATGGTCTCTAAGCGTCTTTCTAATCTTTTTTGGAAGCGATCGCTCACCTCAAACCCATCACGAGCATAGCTAATAGCTGGTTGTACCAATTCTGACCACGGCAACTTTCCATAGTACCTATGAATAGTATACAATCCTGCCACAGTTCCTGGCACTCCCACTGCCAAATGCCCATCTAAACTTGCTCTTCTCTCTACTTCCCCCTGCTGGTTGAGATACATATTTCGCGTTGCGGCTTTAGGTGCTCTCTCCCGAAAATCTAGAGCTTGAATTTTATACTTTTGCTGACTTTCTGAATTTTCTGGGGGAGTGCCTAGCAACAAGAAACCACCCCCACCAATACCTGCGGAAAATGGCTCCACTACCGAAATAGCAAAGGCAGTAGCGACCGCTGCATCTACTGCATTTCCTCCTTTTTGCAATATTAACTGCCCAGCTTTACTGGCTAGAGGATGAGCGGAGACGACCATACCTTGTTTGCTACCTTTTAACTCTGTTAGGGGTAGAGATTTTGAATAGTTGGGAGTACAGCCAAATAGTGATATGGAAATAAACAGACAAGCAAATATGAGTATTTGGCTTTTGGTTTTGGGATATTGAGTGTGAGTCATTTAGCAACTGTTGGAATTAATATAGAATCTGGGTAATTAGTTATTTGATAATTTAGTCCCCAATTCAGTTGTTTAATAAGATTTAAAAGTAAATTACTACCCGATCGTAATCATACAATAATAATAATAATAAGTATATAACCATATTTAATCTAAGCTGTTATTTTTCCCACATTTATTCATGGATAATTGTCTATTTTAGACTATTGATTATGGGATTTTATAGTTTTGAATTATATCTGTAGTTAAAACCAGGAGCATAATTTTTTGTTCTTAAATATTCTTAAATATTAAATCAAAAATTCAAGATACAAGATATTTATATAGCAATCAGATATAAGAAACTGATAGAGCAGTTAGCAGGGTCATTTCATTCTAGATTTTGGCAATGAATTTATTTACTTTCAGCCAGCGAAAGATCAAATCCCTAAAGCTTGAAATAACCTGGTTTCGTAAATACATAAAATGGCACATTTTAGAATGAAACAGCCCTGGAGCAGTTAGTGGATATCAAGGATGGAAAACTATAGTAATTCGTTTAGCGTTTGTGATAAGTTTCGGTTTATTTATTGGCGAATTCTATCTACCAACCACCTACTAATATCATGTCCGGTTGAATTATAAATAACGACTAAGGAGTCAGGAGTCTGTCGGGGTAATTCATGTTTGCCATAGCCGTTAACGCAGTTGTTCGCTAGCATACGCGACCGCTTTTCATCCCCTTAAAAGGGGAGGCTTGAGACCTTATTTTTTGGTCAGGAGGGAAGAAGAAGAAAGAGGAGAAGAAAATTTTTTATCACTAATTAAACGGACATGATATAAGCTGTTTAGTATTTAAACCATATATCCAATTTTTGGGGGAGGCAACAGATCCAGAAGGCAACAGCTCATCTAGGAATATATAATTCTTTATGATTTTTAGCTTACCAACTACCACTAAAAAATACTTAAATAGGGCCTGCGGATTGAATCTAAAAGGATTGACATATAAAGGCTAAACCCTTTTCGGAGCGAATTGCTCAAAATATTCACATTTTAAGCCAACAAGAGCTAAAAAATATCAGACAATTATTCGTGCTACATCCTCTTTCATCTCCATTCCTCCTGATTCGGTGACTCCTGATTCGGTGACTCCTACCCTTGACAAAACATTTATTCAGCAAAACCTAAATAGAATTACTATAGTCAAAGTTGACTAATCAAAAAATGCTTTAGCTAATAATTAAGGTTTAAAGCCTCTCCTTTAAAGGAGAAAAAGCGGTAGTTATGCGCCAGCAAAACGCCGACATGGAAAGCGTAGCAAACTGTTAACTGAAATGACTTCGGCGCGAACTTACTTAAAATTTTCTCAATGACTGTTACAATATAGTTCATAAATAATATAGATATTTTTTTTCTTTTGTATCCAATCTCCAAAATTAATATAGACTTGTGTCAAAAAAATTAACTTTATTTTTATACCATAAAAATATGTAATTGTCAATAAAAACTTTCCATCGTCTCAAATCAAATATTGTTGTTTGTCGGTTTTATTTATGGAATGGCAAGAAAGTTTCGGTAATTGGGTATTAATCCCCCCTCATCCCAAGGCAGTCATACATTTTTTAGGAGGAGCCTTTGTCGCAACTGCACCCCACCTAACCTATAGGTGCTTACTAGAGACCCTAGCAAATCAAGGATATGCAGTAGTAGCAACTCCTTTCGTGAATACTTTAGACCATTTGGCGATCGCTAAAGATGTCCTCAGCAGTTTTGATAACTGTCTGAATCATTTACATACCAGCAGGATGCTACGGAAAAAATATTTACCGATCTATGGAATAGGACATAGTATGGGCTGTAAATTACATCTGCTCATAGGTAGTTTTTTTTCTGTAGAAAGGGCTGGTAATATTCTAATATCTTTTAATAACTTTGCGGCGCGAGATGCAATACCCCTGGTAGAGCAAATATCTTCTGTAATGAAAGTAGAGTTTACCCCTTCTCCACAGATGACAAATCGCTTGATTCAAAAACGTTATCAAATTAGACGTAATTTATTGATAAAATTTAATGATGATAATATCGATCAAACTCTTCGTTTAAGCGATATATTGCGACTGCGCTTCCCAAATATGGTAACAGTTCAGAGATTAAAAGGAAACCATTTAACACCACTAGGTCAAGATTTAGCTTGGCCTACTTTAGGGGAAGTATATACTCCTGTAGATGCGATCGGTCAATGGGTAAAACAAGAAGTCTATCGGGACTTAAATCAAGTGAAAGGTGAAATCCTACGTTGGTTGAATCCCTTGGCCTCTGTATGAAATTAATGTTAAGACTTACAATATCCCAGATTTAACCATCAAACATTAAAAATATAAGTAGTCTTAATCTGTGGGACACGGCCAATAGTTTTTGGAGATGAACAGACAGTTACGACCATCGGATGTAGACTGATAACTAATTTTATCTGCTATGGCATACATAAGTTTTATACCTCGTCCACCAGGAGCAAACATATCATCTGGTTGACCTGACTTTTGTTTAAACCATTCTGCCATGTCAAACTCCGGGCCATAATCCCAAACTCTGATTTCTGTGTGGTCACTATACATTGTCACTTCAATCTCAATTGGTTTTTCCGGGGGAAAATCTCGGTGGGCATAGCGAACAGCATTGGTAAAACCTTCAGCTAAAGCTAGCTCACACTGTAACCAAACTGTCTTGGGAATTGGTGTCTGGTGCAACTGCTCAAACCATGATAAAACTTTGTCGTTTTCTTCAAGGTCTGAAATAACTCGCAATTGGGCTTTACGAAAAATTGGCTTATCTGAACCTTTTAAATTAGTCACACTTCAGCAGTAATTTATTAGATAATAATTAATATTGTTAGATATATATAATATTATATATTAAGTTATATTGTAAACTCTATATGTAAAGTTCATGTAAATAATTTAAAGTATAAAACCCTGGTGGTCTACTCACTTTCATATAGGCGTTAGCCGAAACTGTGAATTGTGTAAATTAGTTTCTATGTATAAAATTCTGGTTATTGATGATGACACTGCCATTCAGGAATTACTCAAAAGAGTTCTCCGGAAACAGGGTTATGAGGTTACAGTAGCAAGTAATGGAGAAGAAGGTTTTCAACAGGCCCAAAAGTTTCAACCGGCTTTAATAATTTGTGATTGGATCATGCCACGACTCACGGGTATAGAAGTTTGCCGTCGAGTTAAAGCGTGTCCTGATTTATCTACTACTTTTTTCATTTTATTAACTTCTCTAGGAACAGTTCAAGAAAATCGAGTTAAAGGTCTTGATGCTGGTGCTGATGACTTTATTTCTAAACCGATAGAAATGAATGAATTGAAGGCCAGAGTGAGGTCAGGACTCAGACTACATCAACTCTCTCAAGACCTACAAACTCAAAAGCAACTACTTGAGGCAGAGTTAGCTGAAGCTGCTGATTATGTGCGATCGCTCTTGCCAGAGCCTTTAACCGAATCAGTTAAGGTGGAATCACAGTTTATTCCTTCCCGCAAGTTAGGGGGTGACTGTTTTGATTACTACTGGCTAGATGAAAATTATTTAGGAATATATCTATTGGATGTAGCTGGCCATGGTTTACGGGCTGCCCTTCCTTCAGTTTCTGTGTTGAACTTACTGAGGTCAAAAGCAATACCTAATATTGATTATCATCAGCCTAGTGATGTGTTTAGAGCTTTGAATAATACTTACCAAATGACTGCTCAAAATGACAAATACTTTACTATTTGGTATGGGGTTTATAATCGTTCCCAAGGTGAATTAGTTTATGCTAGTGCCGGTCATCCTCCGGCTGTTTTAATATCAGGAAATGGTCGGGCAACTAAGGTTAATAAATTGAAAACTCCAGGAATGCCGATTGGAATGTTTCCAGAAGCTACTTATATTGATAATTCTTGTAAAATTGAGAATTTAAGTTCCCTCTATATATTTAGTGATGGTGTTTATGAAATTTCTCTACCTGGAGGGGAAACTTGGGGAATTGATGATTTTATCGACCTGCTTTTAAAATATAATGAAACTGGATATTGTAACTTAGAAGAAGTATTGAATTATGTGAGAAAATTGAACGGGTCTCATATTTTTAATGATGATTTTTCCTTACTAAAAGTTATCTTTTAATGATTAACTTGTTGACCGAAGAAATAAGGTCTCAAGCCTTCCCTTAGCTGCGCCACGGGCTTTTGTCCGATAAGGGACCTATAAGGGAAGGGGATGAAAATTAAAATATTCCCGATCTAAAGCAAACAAAACAACAGATGGCGGTAGTCAGTGTTAACGAAGTTAGGACCCAGTCGGCTTTTTCCGTTTGTCATCCGGAGCAAAGATGTGCGTAGCAAACTGAAGGGCGCAGTTCCGACCCAGGAGGCTAACTGAAATGACATTTTTTCCCTGCTGTTGGTGTAGCCGACCCTCAGACATAGCAGCGGAGATTCTCATATCAGGTGTGAGACTTTCCTTTTTCGTCGAGTCCGCTTACATAAGATGAGTTTCCTCAAGCAAGCAAAAGTATTATTACTAATAGCTTAATCTAGCTGTATGTCATGGTTTTTTCTGCCTTGTATTTTCATCTCGTAGATGAGCAGAGAAAAGTTTTATCGTTGAAAACTTACGATCGGATTATTTATAGCAGACAATTTAACCTATTTTATTTACAAAATTTTAACTAAATACCAATTTCAAAAAATATTGTTACCAGAAAATAGGTACAAAATTATTAAGCGCTCGCCCTAAAAGTTGTTGTACTCATAAAACCTACACACCAAAAATAAACAGAAGAATATCATCTATTCCCTGGATTTAAATCAAATAATTATCATTGCCTATTAATCAGGCTTTCCCCAAAACAACTTGATTAATTTTGATTTCAATTGGTATAAATTTACAGGCTGGAATGATTTTTAATTCCCGCCATGAAGATTGCTTTTAAAATAAAATCCCATCCTCCTAGAGATGTTATTGTACGTGAAGTTAATTCTGTAATTATAGATGTTAACCTTTTTCTCAATTCATCTAAGTTATCAAATATTTCCCATGAGAATCCCTCGGTATAATCTAGTATAATCTAGGATTTGCCGAGGGAGTATGTCAAAACATACGGTCTATAAATTTTGGCCTTGATTGGCAAAAGATCGCTTTTCGTAAAGCGATACGACTAGCACCGACTTTGACATTTTGAAGATTAGGAAGACAATCAACGGTTATTGAGGCATACCATTTACCTTGCTTCAAGATAATTGTACAAGTTTTTGCTGTTCCCCAATCTCTTGCTTTTCCTCTAATTTTAATTGTTCCTAAATTACTTAAGGTTAATCGTCCATGCTGTCCGTTGCGGTCTATTTTCCATCCAGAACGACAAGGATAAGTCCATCCTTTATATGTTCTAGATGATTTGAGCTTTGGGTATCCTGACTTAAGTTTAAAGAATCTTTGGAAGGCAAAATCAACTCTTTTTACAGTT